>NZ_JBEZDM010000049.1:0-72217 GCF_040648335.1 Nonomuraea sp. NPDC049158 | reverse complement strand
CGACGGACCACTTCACGTCGGCTGAGGTGATCGGGCTGCCGTCCTGCCACTTCACCCCGTCCTTGAGGGTGAACGTCCAGGTCTTGCCGCCGTCGCGCCGCCACGCGGCTGGCGGCGCTGCTGCTTGCGCTCGGTGGCCGCGGACGGGGCGATGTCGTCGTCGTCCGTGGCCAGGTCGGGTGACTGGAAGATCACCATGAACGGGCTGGCCGGCACGATGCGCTCCGGCTCCTGGCGCGCCGCGGGCTGCGGCGTGGACAGGAAGCTCGTCTCGGCGATCGGTGCACGCTCCATGACCCGCTCCTCCACGACCTGCTCCTTCGCGATCTGCTCCTCCACAATCCGCTCCACAGTGGGAGCCTGCTCGACGACCTGCCCGCGCTCGGCGGCGGGCTTGCGTGCACGGGCCGGCCTGCGCTCGCTGACCGGAGCCTGCTCAGTGGCCTGCTCGGCGACCGGCTCACGGGTCGACGCACGGGCTCTGCGGGCCGGCTTCTGCTCGGCGACCGGCTCACGCTCGGCGAGCGGGGCCTCCGGGGCGGCGGCGAGGGCGTTCTCGATGGCGGCCGTCGCGGCCCCCCTGCGAGTGCGACCGCGTCGCGGCTCGGCGGCCGCCTCGATCTCGTCCGCTGAGATGATGGCGGGTGTCTCCTCCGTCTTTCTGGCGCTCGCCCTGCTGGAGCGACTGGGCACAGACTCGACCTCCGGCGTCTCGACGGATGCGGTGCCCTCTTCCGTGGGCATGCCACCGCGGGTGCGGCGGCGCTGGCGCGGCGTGCGCGCCGGACGCTCCTCCCGCTCGTCTCGGCGGCCCTCCCGCTCGTCACGGCGGCGGCCGCCGTTGCGCGTGCGGGTCCTGCCGGTCTCGCCGAGGTCCTCGATGCGCTCCGCCGACAGGCCCGCCCGCGAACGGCTGGCGTGCGGCAGGACGCCCTTGGTGCCCTCAGGGATGTTGAGCTCGGTGAAGACGTGCGGCGAGGTGGAGTAGGTCTCCTCGGGTTCGGCGAAGTCGAGCCCGAGCATCTGGTTGATCATCTTCCAGCGGGTCATCTCCTCCCACTCCACGAACGTGACCGCGATGCCCGTGCGCCCGGCCCGGCCGGTGCGGCCGGTGCGGTGCACGTAGGTCTTGTCCTCGGTGGGGCAGTCGTAGTTGACCACGTGGGTGACGTCGTCGATGTCGATGCCGCGCGCCGCCACGTCGGTGGCGACCAGCACGTCGATCTTCCCACTGCGGAACGCGCGCAGGGCCTGCTCGCGCTGGCCCTGGCCGAGGTCGCCGTGGACGGCCGCGACCGCGAAGCCGCGCGTCTCGAGCTGCTCCGCGACCATGTCGCAGGCCCGCTTGGTCTCACAGAAGACCATGGTGAGCCCGCGGCCCTCGGCCTGGAGCAGCCGGGCGACGATCTCGATCTTGTCCATGCGGTGGACGCGCCAGACGATCTGGCGTACCTGCGGGTGCGGGATTCCCTCGCCGCCCTCGCCGTTCTCGTGCTCGGCCCGCACGTGCGTGGGCCGGTTGAGGTACTTGCGCGACAGCGCGACGATCTCGCCGGGCATGGTCGCCGAGAACAGCATGGTCTGCCGCTCTTCGGGGATCAGCTTGAAGATCCGCTCGATGTCGGGCAGGAAGCCCAGATCGAGCATGCGGTCGGCCTCGTCGAGCACCAGCGAGGTGATCTGGCTCAGGTCGAGGTGCTTCTGCTTGACCAGGTCGAGCAGGCGGCCGGGGGTGCCGACGATGACGTCGACGCCGGCCTTGAGCGCTTCGACCTGTGGCTCGTACGCCCGGCCGCCGTAGACGGTCAGGACCCGCGAGCCGAGCTTGCCGGCCGCGGTGACCAGGTCTTCGCTGACCTGTACGGCCAGCTCGCGGGTCGGCACGACGACCAGCCCGCGTGGCTTCTTACGGTTCTTACGCGGTTTGCCGATGCCCTGGAGCATCGCGATGCCGAACGCGTAGGTCTTTCCCGTGCCTGTGCGTGCCTGACCGATCAGGTCCTGGCCGCTCAGCGCGAGCGGGAGTGCCATCTCTTGGATGGGGAACGGTGTGGTGATGCCCTCGGTCTCGAGGGCATCAGCGATCTCTGGTGTGACTCCGAGGTCTCGGAAAGTCGTCAGCGTGGCCTGCCTCAGTCTCAAATGAAGGCGGGCCTGCCGGGACCGACGGGCGGAAAACAAACCCCGTGCCTGGGTCCTCGCGGTAGAGCCAGCCCTCTCGCGTCATCGCGACCGCAGACCCGGGAGCGGGGGGTTAACGGGGAATTCCCCCGAATTAACACAGTGCGGTCGCACTTTCACAGAGCAGTGTACTCGATACCACAACGTTGGCCGAGTTTCCGAATGTTCCCGAAGTACGCTGCCTTCCATGAACGAGTCTCCAGGAGTCGTCGATCTGCTCGGTGTGCTGGCCTATGCCGAGCTCAGCGCCTTCGCGCGGATGACCGAGGACGCGGCCTCCCTGGCCCCCTCCTTGGCCGATCAGGCCGCGCTCAGCGAGCTGGCCGTAGCCGAATATGCCCACTTCCGTCTCCTGCACGCCCGGCTGACCGAGCTCGGCGCCGATCCCGAGCAGTCGATGTCGCCGTTCGTCGAGGCGCTGGACGCCTGGCACACCCAGACGGCCCCGGCCGACTGGTTGCAGGCGTTGGTCAAGGCGTACGTGGGCGTGGGCATCGCGCTCGACTTCTACCGGGAGGCGGCCAGGCATCTCGAACCGTCGATCGCGAAACTGGTCGACGAGGTGCTCGTGGACGAGGGCCGCTCGGAGTTCGCGGTGGAGCGGGTCAGGGCCGGGGTCGCGGCCGACCCGGCGCTGAGCGGCCGGCTGGCGCTGTGGGCGCGACGGCTCGTCGGCGAGGCGCTCAGCCAGGGGCAGCAGGTCGCGGCGGCCCGGCCGGAACTGGCGCTGCTGGTGGTCGGCCCGGCGGCCGACGACCCTACGCAGATCTCCCGCCTGTTCGCCAAGCTGACCGAGGAGCACGGCAAGCGGATGGCCGCCCTGGGCCTGTGAACCGCCGCTCGAGCGAGGGTACGGCGTGTGCCGCCGTACCCCGCTTGAGCCGCTGTTGGGTCGCTGGAGAGTCGCTAGAGGGTGCCGCCGAAGCCGACGGGCCTCGACTCGTCCTCGCCGATCTCGATGAAGCCGATCGACGCGACCGGCACGATCACGCGCCGCCCCTTCGCGTCGGTGATGGAGAAGACGCCGCGGTCGGCGGCGAGCGCCTTTCTGATCTCCTCTTCGACCTGCTCGGAGGACAGCTCGGTCTCGACAACGAGTTCGCGGTGTACGGAGCGTACGCCGATCTTGACTTCCATCATGCTCCCTTTCGACGGGGCTGGCTCCTCCCATCGTCGCCGCTGGTGGGACAGGAAACGCCGATGATCGCGCCCAGCGAACGGGTTTAAGCCGTACGCGGAAAACCGCTGATGCCCCGCCAGGCCAGCCGGGCCATGAGCTGCTCGGCGGCGTCCTTCGGGATGGAGCCCTGCGTGGTCACCCAGTAGCGGGCGCTCACCTCGGCCATGCCGACCAGTCCGACGCCGAGCAGGTGGGCCTCGTCGCTGGTGCAGCCGGTGTCCTCCTGGATCACCGCGCTGACCATCTCGGCGCATTCGCGCAGGGAGCGCTCCACCCGCTGACGCACCGGCGCCACGTTGCGCAGGTCGGACTCGAAGACGAGCCGGAACGCCTCGCCCTGGGTGGAGACGAAGGAGTAGAACGCGCTGAACGTGGCCTGGACGCGGAGTTTGTTCTCGTGGGTGGAGGCCAGCGCCTCACGGCAGCGGTTGACCATGTCGTCCACGTGCAGGTCGAGCAGCGCGAGGTAGAGCTCCAGCTTGCCGGGGAAGTGCTGGTACAGGACGGGTTTGCTGACCCCCGCCCGATCGGCGATCTCGTCCATGGCGGCCGCGTGATAGCCGTTCTCCACGAACACTTCCTGCGCGGCGCTGAGCAGCTGCCGGCGGCGGGCTAGTCGGGGCAGCCGAGTGCCCCGGGGCTTGGCGTCCGGGGTTGCGGTCACGCTGGTCTCCATGGGGCTCCGAGTCGGCTGTTCGGACATCCTACGTGCGACTCAACGACTCATCAGCGATAGTCGTCATCATCGAGGTCCACCTCGCGATCCTGCTCGGCGGCGTCGGCCGGATCGACCTCCAGCGGGGTCTCGCGGGGCGTCCCGCCCCCCGCGCCACGCGAATCACGGCGCTGCTCGGCGGCGTCGGCCTCGGGGGCCTCGATCGACAGCTCATCCATTTCGTCGAAGGGGAGGTCGTCCCCACGTACGTCCATCTCCGACATTGCAGTCCCCTTCTAGGTGCGGACGGAACCAGACTACGCCTGACCGAAAAGGTCGCCGTGTTCCTCGACTCTGGCCAGTACGTCGTGTGTCGTGAACACCAGGTCCTCCGGGTGCTCGCAGCCCTCGACCTCCTTCCACAGCAGGGGTGTCGAGACCGTGGGCCGCGGCCCGGCGCGCAGCGAATAGGGGGCCACGGTGGTCTTGGCCGGGTTGTTCTGGCTCCAGTCGATGAACACCTTGCCGGGGCGCGCCTTCTTGGCCATCACGCTGACCACCTGGTCGCGGTGGGCCTTCTCCAGCGCCTGGGCCAGCCTCTTGGCGTACGCCGAGGGCTCCTCGCGGCCGTCCCATTCCGCGTACAGCTGCATGCCCTTGTTCCCGCTGGTCTTCGGGCGGGCGGTCAGGCCGTCGGCGCGCAGCACCTCGCGCAGGATGAGGGCCACCCGGCAGCACTCGACGATGCTCGCCGGAGCCCCGGGGTCGAGGTCGAAGACGAGTGTGTCGGGCGGCAGCGCCGCGCCGTCGTCGGACACCCGCCACTGCGGCACGTGCAGCTCCAGGGCCGCCAGGTTGGCGTAGTAGACGAGCGCGGGCAGGCTCTCGATCACGGCGAAGTCGATCTCGTCGCGGTTCTTGGTGCTGCCCGGCACCGGCAGGGTGGCCCTTCTGACCCAGTCCGGAGTGTGGTCCGGGGCGTTCTTCTCGAAGAAGAACTGGCCGGTCACCCCGTTCGGGTAGCGCTTGACGGTGAGCGGCCTGCCTTCCAGGTGCGGCAGGAGCGCGGGGGCGACGCGGCTGTAGTAGTCGATCACCTCGGCCTTGGTGAAGCCGACCTCGGGATAGAGCACCTTGTCCAGGTTGGTCAGCACCAGCTGCCGCCCGTCGACCCGCACCGGGACCTTCGCTGGGCTCACAGCGTCACCTCCGAAGGGAGCTTGTCCGGGCGCAGCCCGCGCCACACCGGGTGGCGCAGCCGCAGATCGTCGGTCCACATCGTGTAGGCCACCTCCCCGACGAGCTCGGGTCTAACCCAGCGGTTGCGCCACGGGACGACGTTCTGGAAGGGGCTGCGGGGGATCTCCAGCGGGCTCAGGAACGCGTGGAGCTGGTCGAGCACGGCCTCGGTGAAGCCGGTGCCGACGTGACCGACGTAGGTCAGGCCGTGCTCGGTGAACACACCCATGATCAGCGAACCGATTCCGCCCGACCTGCGGCCCTTGCCCGGCTTCCAGCCGCCGACCACGACGTCCCTCGTGCTGAGGTGCTTCACCTTGATCCACCACGGCGAGCGCGTGCCCGGCCGGTACGGCGAGTCCAGCCGCTTGGCGACGACCCCTTCCAGGCCCTGCTCCTGGGTGGCGGCGAGCAGGTCGGAATCTCCCGGGAAGTACGGCGGGGCGCCGATGTCCAGCTCGTCGAGCAGGCTGCGCCGGTCGCGGTACGGCAGGTCCAGCAGCGCCGTGCCGTCGAGGTAGAGCAGGTCGAACGGCAGGTACGTGACCGGGTACAGCTCCAGCATCACCTCCTCCGGGTCGGTGAGGTGCATGCGGTGCTGCAGCCGTACGAAGCTGGGCCGGCCCTGCGGATCGAGCGCGACCACCTCGCCATCGATCACCGCATTCTTCACCCCGAACCCCGAAATTTCGGGATACCGGCGGGTGTACTCGACTCCGTGCCTTCCCGTCACCTTCAGTTCACGGTCCAGGTGGAGGATGGCGCGGATGCCGTCCCACTTGACCTCCAAGCCATACCGCTCACGATCTTCCGGTAGCCGTCCAGGTACGGCGAGCATTGGTTCGATGGGGTATGGCATTGGTTGCACCATGACGGGTATGTGCCCATAGGGCGAGCCCGCTAGAGCTGAGGAGTGCCCATGCGCAGCATCTGGAAAGGGGCGATCTCCTTCGGCCTCGTCACGATCCCGGTGAAGCTCTACTCGGCGACCGAGCAGAAGGACGTGACCTTCCACCAGGTACACCGCGAGGACGGCGGCAGGATCCGCTACAAGCGCGTGTGCACGGTCGACGGTGAAGAGGTCCCCTACTCCGACATCGCCAAGGGCTACGAACTGGCCACCGGAGAGATCGTGGTGCTGACGGACGAGGACTTCGAGGATCTGCCGCTCAGCACCTCGCGCAGGATCGACGTCCTGCAGTTCACCCCGGCCGACCAGATCGACCCCATCTACTTCGCCAAGTCGTACTACCTCGAACCCGACGGCCAGGGCGACAAGCCGTACGTGCTGCTGCGCAACGCCCTGGAGAGCTCGGGGCAGGTCGCGGTCGTCAAGGTGGCGCTGCGGCAGCGGGAGTCGCTGGCCACGCTCAGGGTGCGTGACGGGGTGTTCGTGCTGGAGACCATGTACTGGCCGGACGAGATCCGCGTGCCCGACTTCGGGTTCCTCGAAGAGGACATCGAGGTGCGGGCCCAGGAGCTCAAGATGGCCGAGTCGCTCATCACCACGATGAAGGCGGACTTCGACGCCACCGAGCACCACGACGCCTACCGAGAGGCGCTGCAGCAGGTGATCGAGGCCAAGGTGGAGGGCAGGGAGGTCATCGCGCCGCCGGAGGGCGAGGAGGAGGCGGGTCCCGCCGTCGACCTCATGGCCGCGCTGCGGGCGAGCGTCGACGCGGCCAAGCGCGAGCGTTCCGGCGAGTCCGCCAAGCCCAAGAGGGCTGCCAAGGCGTCGAAGGACGCGGGGGAGAAGGACGCGGGGGAGAAGGCCGCCCCCAAGCGCAAGGCCCGCAAATCCGCCTGATCCGGCGGTGGGCACACAAGGCTGTTCGTGTGGTGCGCACAAATGCAAAGGCGCCTTCGGCATTGATGCCGAAGGCGCCTCGCATTTTTCGGAGAGGGACGCTCAACCGGAGGAATTCCGCTTCACCGCTCCCCCTGGAATGCCATGGGGAATTAATTCCCGCCGAGCCCGGACGCATTGGCGTGGCGACTTTTCCGAGTGCCTGTGTCTTTTATCGAGAACACAGGCACTCGGCGGCGCGTCCGGAGCTCACCTCAACCGAATAACCGGTTGCATGGCTATCTCCTCGACCGGATCGGCCTTGTTACTGGAGCGCCTCGCGACGAGCGCGCTCCTCTTCCTCACGCTCGAAGTTGAACGAGCGAGCGTTGGCGTCGGCGTCAGAGTCCGTGCGCACGGTGTTCTGGTTGTTGTTGTGCAGGTGGATGTGGACCTTGACCCGGCCACTGCGGCCGTGGTTGCGACGGCCCCAGCCGCCCCAGCCACCCCAGCCACCGCAGCGGCGGCCACAGCCCCACGAGAAGGTGGAGGCGCTGGTGCTCGCGGAGGCGGTCGTGGCGCTGGCGGAGGTGGCGGTGGTCAGGGCGCCGAGGCTGATGAGGCCGCCGGACATACCCGTGCTGATCACAAGCCCTGCGATGACACTCTTGAACTTGGGCATTGAATTCCCCCCTAAAGGATCGGTTGCCCTGTTCCAGATATTTGCCGGAGTGAACGGTAAATATCTTGGATGACATTGAATGCGTCATCCGTGCTGATTTATTTCCGACGTTCCGGTGGGATAAACGGCCGTAGTTGTCTTTTGCTATACGCTAACTCTCTCATTGCTCTCATTAAGCATTTATGAAATGAAATGAAATGATTTGTCCGTTTTATGGGGGTGGGCGGCCCGCAATGCGGCCGCCCCCGTTCCGGCTCACGGCGATGACGCCGAAAGCCCGGCGCCGCCGAGAAATCCGACCAAACGCCGCGAATCGCGTACCTATAAATGCCAATAAAGGAGCATTTATCCGAAATGTAGGCTAGAGGCGACGACGGCTATCGTTGGATGACAGCGAGGAGGACGCATGGCAGCAGCACCGATCCCGCACTGGCCAGGACGGATGTTCGGGTCGGTGCACGTACGGGAGACCCCCCATACCGCCCCCGATAAGGCGGTCTTCGTGCACGGCCTGGCCGGCGCGGCCACCAATTGGACCGACCTGATGGACGAGCTGAAAGACCTCGTCACCGGCTACGCCATCGACCTGCCCGGCGCCGGGTTCTCGCCCGAACCCGCGGACGGCGACTACACCATCGCCGCGCACGCCCGCGCGGTGATCGGCCTGCTGGAGGAGACCGGTCCGGCCCACCTGTTCGGCAACTCGATGGGCGGCGCCGTCGCCGTCAGGGTGGCCGCCACCCGCCCTGACCTGGTGCGCTCGCTCGTCCTCATCTCGCCGGCGCTGCCCGACCTGCTGCCCAGGTACGGCCCGATACGCATCGCCGCAGCGGCGCTGCCCCGGCTGGGCGAGTGGGTGGCGGGCAAGCTCCGGCTGATCCCCGCCGAGCAGCGGATCAAGTCCTCCTTCGCCATGGTCTGGGCGGACATGACCGCGGTCCATCCGCTACGGCTCCGCGACGCGATCGAGGAGCAGCGCAGGCGTGACGGGCTGGCCTACGCCGCCGCCGCCATGATCGGCTCGGCCCGGGGCATCGTGGCCGAGTACTTCCGCCGCGGCGAGGCGAACCTGTGGCGCCAGGCCGCCCTGATCGAGGCGCCCACCCTGATCATCCACGGCAGGCACGACCGCCTGGTGCGTCCCGCCATGGCCGCCAAGGCGGCCCGTACGTTCCGGCAGGTCAGACTGGTGCTCCTGCCGCGCGCCGGGCACGTGGCGATGATGGAGACGCCCCGCGTGGTCGCCGCGGAGGCCCGCCGTCTGATCGGTGAGACACGCTTGGGGAATGCCCCACTCGCCAACTAGGTTTCACAGGTGGATGGGATAGGTCCCCCTCGAACGGGAGCGTAGAAAGTGTCGTTGCCACCGCTGGTCGAGCCGGCCGCAGAGCTGACCGTCGACGAAGTGCGCCGTTACTCGCGCCACCTGATCATTCCCGACGTGGGGATGGCCGGGCAGAAGCGGCTGAAGAACGCCAAGGTGCTCTGTGTGGGCGCCGGAGGCCTGGGTTCGCCCGCGCTGATGTATCTCGCGGCGGCGGGCGTGGGCACGCTGGGGGTCATCGACTTCGACGTCGTCGACGAGTCCAACCTGCAGCGTCAGATCATCCACGGCCAGTCCGACGTGGGCCGGCCGAAGGCCGAGAGCGCCGCGGCCACGGTTCGCGAGATCAACCCGCTGGTCAACGTGGTCGTCCACAACACGGCGCTGACCAACGACAACGTGATGGAGATCTTCTCCGGCTACGACCTCATCGTCGACGGCACCGACAACTTCGCCACGCGCTACATGGTGAACGACGCCGCGGTGCTGCTCGGCAAGCCGTACGTCTGGGGCTCGATCTACCGCTTCGACGGCCAGGCCAGCGTGTTCTGGGCCGAGCACGGCCCCTGCTACCGCTGCCTCTACCCCGAGCCCCCGCCTCCCGGCATGGTGCCCTCGTGCGCCGAGGGCGGCGTGCTGGGCGTGCTGTGCGCCTCGATCGGCTCCATCCAGGTCAACGAGGCGATCAAGCTGCTCACCGGCATCGGTGACCCGCTGGTCGGGCGGCTGATGATCTATGACGCCCTGGAGATGAAGTACCGCGACGTCAAGGTCCGCAAGGACCCCGAGTGCGTGCTGTGCGGCAAGAACCCGACGGTCACCCAGCTGCTCGACGACTACGAGGCGTTCTGCGGCGCGATCTCCGACGAGGCCGCCGAGGCCGCGACGGGCTCCACGATCACCGCCCGCGAGCTCAAGGCCATGCAGGACAACGGCGACGACATCTTCCTCGTCGACGTCCGCGAGATCAACGAGTACGAGATCGTCTCCATCCCCGGCGCAACGCTGATCCCCAAGGGCGAGTTCCTCAACGGCTCGGCCCTGGAGAAGCTGCCGCAGGACAAGCGCATCGTGCTCCACTGCAAGTCGGGCGCGCGCTCGGCGGAGGCGCTGGCGATCGTCAAGAACGCCGGGTTCTCCGACGCGGTGCACGTCGGTGGCGGAGTGCTCAGCTGGGTCGCGACCGTCGACCCCAGCCTGCCTTCCTACTGATGCCGTTTTCCTGAGTCCATCCACTGGGGTCTGGTTTCTGCGGATGGCGCCCGGTCGCCCGCATTAAGGTCGATGCCGTGGACGACGCTCGCCCCTGGCCCGCTCTCGTGGCGGCCTCCGTGCTGACGATGGTCTGCGCGGTCGCCGCCGGGGTCTCGGCCAGTGCGGCGGGCGCGGAGCTGTCACGCGGCCCGAGCGCGGCCGAACTCCACTCGGCGGCCAGGCGCGAGGTCGCCGAGCGGTGGCGCACCTGGGCGAGCGGGCGCGTCTTCCCCGCCAGCCTGCCCTACTCCGCCGAGCAGGGCGGCCGCGAACGTGCCAGCCGGATCGGCATCTCACCGGCCATCACCTGCGCCGACTCCGTCGACGTCAAAGCCGCCAAGGCCCTGCGCAAGGCGGGCTGCCTGGGGGTGCTGCGCGCCACCTACATCGACGCCCTGCGGGGTGTGCTCGTCACCGTCGGCGTCGTGGCCCTGCCCGACGAGCCCCAGGCCGTACGCGCCAAGTCCGCCTTCTCCGCCGCCGGCGCTCCCGTCCCCGGCCTGCGGCCCGTGGCCTTCCATGACACGGTCTCCGACCGTTTCACCCCTGCCGTACGCCAGGCCGGCTCGGTACGCCAGGCCGGCCCGTACCTCGTGCTGACCACGGCGGGCCAGGTCGACGGCCGGCCGGCACGCACGGTCGGCGAGCAGCGGCCGGCCATCTTCGCCTTCGCCGGCGAGATCTCCGAGCGGATCCTGGCCGACCTGAGCACGCCGCGGATGCCCGACTGCGCCTCCCAGGAGTGGCGTTGCTGACCCGCGCGGCCGCGCTCATCTCGGCGACGCTCCTCTTCAGCGCCGGGCCCGCGCTGGGGCTCGTCAACCCCGCGCCGGCCCGGGCGGACGACGTGCGCGGTGGTCAGCAGTCGGTGATCAGCACGCTGGAGCTGAAGAAGGCGTGGCGGATCAGCAAGGGCGCGGGCGTCACCGTGGCCGTGCTCGACTCGGGCGTCGATCCCGGTCACCGCGACCTGGACGGCTCCGTGACCGTGGGCAAGGACTTCACCGAGGGCGCCAACCCGCCGGGCGTGCCACCGCGTCGCCTGCACGGCACGTACATGGCCTCGCTGATCGGCGGGCACGGCCACGGACGCGGGGGCAGGCTCGGCGTGATCGGCGTGGCTCCGAAGGCGCGGCTGCTGTCGGTCCGGGTGATACTGGAAGACGAGGAGCCGGGGTTCAGGGAGTTCAACACTGCCGTGCGCTTCGAGAACGTGGTGGCCAGGGGCATTCGCTACGCGGTCGATCGGGGGGCGCGCGTGATCAACATGTCGATCTCCAAGGATCTGGCGACCGAAGAAGAGCGGGCGGCCGTGCGATACGCGATCTCCAAGGGCGTCGTGCTGGTGGCCGCCGCGGGCAACGACGGCGCGGGCAAGCCCGATGAGACGGGATTCGCCCCTTTTTCCTATCCGGCTGCCTTTCCCGGTGTCGTCTCCGTGGGCGCGACGGACCGGCGGCTGCGGCGGGCGACGTTCTCCAACTGGAACTCATCGGTGCTGGTGGCCGCGCCCGGCGTCGACATCATGGGCGCGGGCCCCGACGACGAGTACTGGGTGGGCAGGGGCACCTCACAGGCCACCGCGCTGGTGTCCGGGGTGGCAGCCCTCATCAAGGCGAAATATCCGGCGATGTCGCCGCCGCTGGTCGCACAGGCCATGACGGCGAGCGCGACCGACCGGCCACCGGGCGGCTACGACACCGGCACCGGCTTCGGCGTGGTCAACGCCGCCAAGGCGCTCGCCGAGGCTGCCCGGCTCGCCAAGCACACCGAGACGGCCGTGGGCGCGCAGGCGCAGGACCCCGCCCGGCCGCTGGCCGGCGGATCGGCGGGCCGGATCGAGGTCGTCAGCAGGGACCAAGCGCGCGTAAAGGTCTATGGGGCGATCGCCTTGGCGGCCGCCCTCGGCGCGCTCTCCTCCGTGTGGGCGATATTCGCCCTGGTCAGACGCGTGCGTCGCGCTCAGAGCGGGCAAGACGCATGATCCGCCTGCTAAGGGGGACGAAATAGACACGAACCGAGCCTGGGAACGAGGCGGTGGTGAAGGCACGTAGGTCCACCTCAGGGTTGCCGCGCGCCGGGGGAGCCACATCGGGACGAAGGAACCCGCTCGGTGCTCCAGCCGGCCGCCGTTCTCGCGTGCGCTCCTGGCCGGCGGCCACCGGCCGCGACCGGGCGGCGGGCAAGGAACGGCTGGAGCAGGCCGTGCTCCAGCAGGGCGTGCGCTTCCGCCGCCTGTTCGTGACGCTGGTCGGCACCATCGTGGTCGCGTCGGCCGTCCTCGTGCTGCTCGGCACGATCGGGCTGCTCGGGGAGACCCGGTCCCGCCCGCTGACCGCCACCGAGCAGAACCAGTACAAACAAGAGGAGATCGCCAGGCGCTGGCAGGCGTGGCCCGCCACCGACGTCTTCCCCGAAGAGGTCAAGTACGTCGGGCTCGACAAGGCCCAGCAGTACGCCCGGCGCGTCGGCATCGCGCCCGAGACCGAGTGCGGCAAGGGCGTCGACCCGTCCGTGGCGGGCGTCCTCGACGACCACGGATGCGTGACCATGCTCCGGGCCACCTACGTGGACCAGACGGCCATGTTCGTCTTCACGGTCGGCGTGGCCGTGCTGAAGGACGAGGACTCCAGGTTGTCGGCGACGGAGCAGCTCACCCAGGACGACCGGGTCGGCGTGCTGCCCGTGGCCTTCCCCGGCACGGTGACCGAGCGGTTCGGGGCCGACCAGCGCCAGCGTACGGGCTGGGTGGGCGCCGGACCGTACATCGTGTTCTCGACGGCGGGCTACACCGACGGCAGGACCCGGGCGGCCATCCCGCCCGAGGAGATGCTCCACAGTGAGCTGTGGCCGGCGGCCAAGTCGATCGGCAACCAGATCGCCTACTTCCTGGCGGACCCGCCGAAGGTTCCGCCCTGTACCCAGGGGAACGTGTGCTGACCGCCCTACGCGCGCTGACCGCCGCCCTGGTCATGCTGCACGCCCCCGCGGCCGCACCCGTCAGGGACCAGCAGCAGTGGGTGCTCGACGCGCTCAACGTCGAGCAGGCGTGGACGGTCACCAAGGGCAAGGGCGTCACCGTGGCCGTGGTCGACAGCGGCGTCGACGGCACGCTCAAGGAGCTGCGCGGCCGCGTGACCGCCGGTCCCGACATGACCGAGGCCACCGTCCAGCGCCAGGCCAAGCCCGGCAAGCACGGCACCGCGATGGCCGCCCTCATCGCCGGGTCCGGGACCGACGACGGGCTGATCGGCGTGGCGCCCGAGTCGGGCATCCTCTCCCTGGCCCTGGCCGTCGACGAGGACCCCGGCGCCGGCACCATCGACCCCCAGCAGGAGGAGCAGGGCGCGCTGGAGAGCCCGCTGGCCCGCGCCATCCGCTACGCCGCCAACCACGACGCCAAGGTCATCAGCATGTCGATCGGCTCCTACGGGCCGCTCAAGTCCGAGCGCGAGGCCGTCTCCTACGCGCTCGGCAAGGGTGTCGTGCTGGTCGCCGCCGTCGGCAACGACGGCCAGACCAAGTACGCCAAGGACAACGGCACCTCGTTCTGGAGCTTCCCCGCGGGCTATTCGGGCGTCATCGGCGTGGCGGCCGTCGACAAGCAGGGCAAGGGCGCGCAGTTCAGCAGCGACAACCTGTCCGTCCTCGTCTCCGCGCCGGGCGTGGGCGTACCCGTCGTCAAGCGCAAGGGCGGCTACGAACTGTCGGAGGGCACCAGCTCGGCCAGCGCGCTCGTGGCCGGGGTGGCCGCGCTGGTCAAGTCGCGCTATCCCGCCATGGCGCCTGAGCAGGTCGCGCAGGCCCTGGCCGCGAGCGCCCGGGGACGGCCCGCCGCCGGTTATGACGACAAGACCGGGTTCGGGGTGGTCGACGCCGGTGCCGCGCTCAACGCGGCCGAACGGCTGGCCGGAGAGCAGCGCGAGGTCGCCGTGCCCGACGACCGGCACTTCGGCGTCGGCGAGGACTCGCCCGGGCCGTCGCGCCCGGGGCCCGATCCATGGCGGCTGTGGCTCTATGGAGGGGGCGTGCTGCTGGCGCTGGTGATGTTCTGCGGGGCCATCATCGTGCTCAATCAGCGTAGCGAGTAAAGATCCGCTATGGTCGCGCGTCATGGGATACGAGCTGCGCGTGGTTCGTGAGGCGCCCCTGGCGTTTTCCGAGCTCGCGAAGGCGATCGCGCCGGCCGGGTTCGGACTGCGCGGGCCGGACGAGATCGTCACCGGACACGCCGGTGACACGTACGTCGTGGGGCACTGGCGCGATCAGGTGATCGGCGAGCCGGGCTCCGACTGGCAAGTGGCGCAGCTCGTCCTGCTGGCGGCCGCCCTCGGCGCCAGGCTCGTCGGCGAAGACGGCGAAAGCTACACGCTCCGCGACGGCATCGTGGAGCTGGTGGCCGGCGGTTCGGTGGTCGAGATCGGCAAGTTCCACGAAATGATCGAGGCGGGGCCCGACGCATGGACTCCATGAACCCGTTCGCCGAACGGGTCCTCGAGGTGGTGGAGTCCATCCCGCCGGGCATGGTGATGTCCTACGGCGACATCGCCGAATATCTCGGCGAGGGCGGACCGCGTCAGGTCGGGCAGGTCATGTCGACCTGGGGCGGCGGCGTGCCGTGGTGGCGCGTGGTGCACTCCGACGGCACCGGCGCGGGCCCTGACCACGTACGACGCTGTCTGGAGCACTGGCGCGAAGAGGGCACGGCGCTTCGCGGCGAGCGTGTCGACATGCGCCAGGCGCGCTGGGACGGTCGTTCAGCCGATTCTCAGAAACGAGTTTGACCAGCGGATTCGCTCGTTGGGCGAATCCGCCGCACGTGACTCCCCTTACGATGGCTAGAACCAGTGATGGCGGTTCGAAAGGCGGTGCCTTACCGATGGCAACCGGCGTCACAGCCCTGAGTCAGGGCGGCGATCTGATCGCCGATCGCCTGAAGGCTGTCCAGGATCTCTGTGACCGGGGTGAGCCGCTCGACGCGGTCATGCGGGCCGTCGGACCGGGCGGCCGCGACTCGGCGTTCGACACCGAGGCGCTCAGCGGACCGCTGGGCGCGCGGATGGACCTGGCGGTCAAGCGCGGCCCGGCGCGCAGGCGTGAGCTCATCACGTTGCTGCGCCCCTACCTGGCGGCCGTGGACGCGGGCGTCAAGCGCGACCTGCCGGTCGCGCGGCGCCTGATCTGCCACCTCATCGAGCATCGCCCGGACGACGAGCTCGTCGACGGCGACACGCTCACCAAGGTCGTGGCGGCGGCGGCCGAGCCGTCCAAGCGGATCCGCGCGGGTCTGCGCTGGTACGCCGACCTGCCCTTCCGTGACGAGCTCCCCGCCGACCTCTACCGGCTGCGGCGCGCCGACCTGGTGCCCGTGACCCACATCGACGACATCGTGTGGGTCAACGGCAAGCTGCGCGTCACCGGTTTCGCCTACCTGGCGGGCCTGTCCGTGCGTAGCCGCCGGTTCAACTGGGCGACCGTGGTGCTGCGCGGGCCGCGCTGGCTGCCTCCGGTGCGGCTGCGCACCCGCCGGGTGCTGGCCCCCGAGGCCACGCACGGCGCGCACGAGCCCGGCTGCAACTACGACTGGTCCGGGTTCACCGCCGACCTCAGCCCCTGGTCCCTGCGCTGGCGCGGAGCCGTGCGCGGCCTCGTGCACGCCGTACGCAGGCGGATGCGCCACCGGCCCGCCGTCCACGACACCACGACGTGGCGGGCCGAGATCGTCTTCTACAGCCGCGGCGCGCGGGCGACGGGCCTGCTGCGCGGCGCGTCCCCCGGCCGTACCGAGCGTCCGGCCGGGCTCAAGCTGCGGCCGGGCTGGTGGGCCAGGCCGGTGTGGACCTCCGACCGTGCGCTGCAGGTCGTGCTGCAGCCCAACCGCGCCGAGCTCGCCGGGGTCTCCGTCGAGGGCGACCGCCTGGAGCTGAAGATCTTCCTGGCCGGCCGTACGGTGACCAAGGGCCATGCCCGGCTGGGCGGCCACCGCATGGCCGCCGAGTTCACGCCGGTGGCCAACGGCACCGAGGTGCTGGTCAGCCAGGCCGTGTCCGCCCTGTTGCAGGAGAAGGACGGGCGGCGGCTCTGGGTCGAGCCGAAGGGCGATCCCGCCGCGTCCGTCATGCTCGCCGACCTGGTGGAGACCAGGATGCCGTCCGGAGACCGCGAGATCACCGTGCTGGGCGACCGGCGCGACCGCGTGCTCGTCTCCGCCCACCGCATCCGCCCGGTGATCACCTCGGCGGTGTGGGAGGGGCTCACGCTGGTGCTGCGTGGCGACTACCCCGACGCGGCCGGGCCGCGCACGCTGACGCTGCGCCACCGGTCGGGGCTGTCCTACCACGTGCCGATGGAGCGTACGGGCGATCAGTTCTCCGTACGTGTCACGCCCGCGTCGATGGACCGCTTCGGCGAGGTGGTGCCGCTGGCGTCCGGCACCTGGAACATGTCGCTCCGGCACCCGTCCGGGGAGATCGTCCCCGTCCGCATGGACCACGCGGCGCTGCCCGGCCTCGACGAGGAGCCGCGCGCGTCCGAGGGGCGGTCCTTCCGGATGCTCTCGACGCGCTTCGACGTGCCGGTGGTGGCCGTGGAAGAGGAGCGGCCGGCCGACGAGAAGGGCGTCGCGGGCACCCACGTGCTGCGGCGGGTCTTCTATCCGGCGCAGCGCACCGAGCCGCTGACCGACGCGACCGTCTACGTGGTCAACGACGGCCGCCTCTACGCCGACAGCGTCCGGGCCATCTACGAGGAGCGGGTGCGGCGGGGTGATGACCGCGAGCACATCTGGATCGTCAAGGACGGCGCGTTCACGCCGCCTCCGGGCACGACCTCGGTACGTGCCGGCAGCCGCGAGCACCACGCTGCGC
Source organism: Nonomuraea sp. NPDC049158 (assembly GCF_040648335.1). NCBI lineage: Bacteria > Bacillati > Actinomycetota > Actinomycetes > Streptosporangiales > Streptosporangiaceae > Nonomuraea > Nonomuraea sp. NPDC049158. Next base: position 55,050 of record NZ_JBEZDM010000049.1, on the reverse strand, counting down.
TCGCCCGGTCCCGATTTATCGTGACAAATGCGTTCCTGCCGGTTTGGTTCCGCTCCCGCGAGGACCAGGTCGTCCTGCAGACCTGGAACGGCACGCCGGCCAAACGCATCGGCAACGACCAGCCGCACATGACCCGCGACCCCCGCCCGCCGATCTGGCACCGGCAGGCGGCCGAGGTACGCGGCTGGGACGTGCTGCTGTCGCAGTCGCCCTGGGCCACGCCGGTGCTGCGGCGCGCGTTCGGCTACCAGGGGGAGATCCTGGAGAGCGGGCTGCCGCGCAACGACGTGCTCACCTCGCCGGACCGCGACTCGCTCGCGGCCGCGGTGCGGGAACGGCTGGGTCTGGTCGAGGGCAAGCGCGTGGTGCTGTACGCGCCGACGTGGCGGGACTATGACCGCAAGAACGCGATGGTGAAGTTCGACCTGGCGAAGGCCCGCGAGGCACTGGGCGCCGACCACGAACTCCTGGTCAGAGCCCACCCCATGCAAGCCATGCCGGCCGTCCCCGACATCGCCCACGACGTCACGACTTATCCCGATATGGCGGATCTGCTACTCGTGACGGATGTGCTGGTCACGGACTACTCCTCGGTCATGTTCGACTTCGCCGCCACCGGCCGCCCGATCGTCTTCTACGGGTACGACCTGGCGAAATACTCGTCGAAGCGCGGGCTCTACATCGACCTCCCGGAGCAGGCCCCGGGGCCGGTGCTGTCGACGTCGGCGGAGGTGATCGACGCACTACGCTCGATCGACTCGGTGGCCGCGGCCCACGCGGACCGCTACGACGCCTTCCGCGCCACCTTCGCTCCTAGGGACGACGGCAAGGCAACCGCCCGAGTCGTGGACCACCTGTTCTCCTAGCCGATCGGCCACCCACCCATCGGGGCGGGTGGCCGTCTGCTCGCAAAAGGGCTTCCCTGCGGGCGCTTTGCGTAATGGGCTCAGGCGCCTTTCCAGTCGGCGCCCGCGCCGACCCCGTGAGGGTCCTCGCTCCGCTCGGGCCTCCTCTTTGAACGCTTCGCCGCTCCCTCGGCTGACTATGAGGGCGCAGTGAGTGAGCATGAGGATGACATCCCGCAGAACTCGGCTCTGTCGGCATAGGCGTCGAGAACCCAGGATCGATCGGTCGATTCCCTAGCGCGGCAGGTCGATCTGATACCGGATGAAGCCCCGGTTCACGGCCACCTTGTCGTAAAGGCGCCGTGCGGTGGCGTTCGACACGTGGGTGTTCCAGTAGACGCGATCGCAACCACGATCCCGGGCCCAGTCGACCACGCTCTCGATCAACGTACGACCCACACCCAGCCCGCGCACCTCCTCAGCCGTGAACAGGTCCTGCAAATAGCAGACGTCGGTATCCGGTGCCGAGGTGCTCGGATGGGTGAGGAAATGCGTGATCCCTATGAGCTTGCCGTCCAGTGTCGCGCCGAGGGCGTGTAGACGCGTGTCCGCCTGGAATTCCTCCCATGCCCTGTCGTACATCAGGTCCGGCTCGACACGCTGGTAGAAGTCGATGTAGGCGCGGAACAGGCTCTCCCAAGCCGCTCTGTCAGACGGGCGCAGCTTGCGGATGCTGATCACGTCGCCTCCTCCTGAGTACTTCGCACGGTCGGTCGTGGCACGCCACAAGGTAGGGACAAAGTGGTTTCCTATGACACGGCCACTCTTCGGCGGAAGCTAAGGACCACTTCAGGGACTCCGGAGACCCGTGCACCACCCCGGGCGGACGCTACCTCGCCTCAGCGCGGATCGAACGCGCGAATGTACGCACCGAGCGTCGATCCCGAACACGGCAGCCGCATGCTGGTCGCGCGCAAGGCATCGATGAGATTCCCGGCTGATACGTCGGTGAGCTTCCCATCGCGACGGGCGTTGGCGAGCAGCCAGATGGTGCCGTGCACTTTCAAACCGTAGGCCCGGCCCACCTGCACGGCCTCCCTATCATCTGTGATCGCGATTCCGCCGGACAGCTCGGCCGCTGAGAACACGCTTGCTTCTTCTCGGTCTCTGTCGGAGGAGCCGATGCGCCTGACCCATGTGGCGAAACACTGGAGCTCTTCGAAGGAGTCGAGTCTTGCCACGCCCAGCCAATCCGCGTCCAGGGCGCTACGGAGGGCCGGATATTTTGTCAGCCCCTGTCGTATCTCTTCGCGCACCACATGAGTCGTGAGACAGGTGAGCCCAGCAGTAGATCTCGCAGCACAGCGAAACGTTCGGCGCGGCAGAAATGGCTGAGACAGGTTGCGTCGAACACCAAAGGGGGATCGGGCTCGTCGCCGTTCATGGCTCCAGGTCCGGGTAATCGCGGGCAGGGAGGTCGGCCGCCGAGACCTGGCCGCGCATCATCTCAACCGCGCGGGATGTCGTGATGAGCCCGTTCTTGAACGACTGCAGTACGGCGTGCGCGTAGCGCGGCGGCACGAGAACCGCCTCGAGGTCCGGCTGTGGAGCCCAATCGACCGCTTCCATCAGCTCCGTCCGCGTCGGATTGCGTTGACGCAGCGTTTTGGCGGTGTCCCTGTCGATGAGGCCGGCCTCGGTCGCCTGACGAAGGGTCAACGACCACGATGTCCTGTACCTCGCGGCGAAGGAGATCAACACGTCCCGCTTCGTGGTCGGGCCGGCGGGGAGGCACCCGGTGAGGGCGTCGATCGGCAGCACCCGAGGTTGAGCCGCCCGCGTGCCCACGTGGCCGCGGAACGCGCGCCTAGGGCGTCCTCCCCGGCGCCGGGATAGCGCTCGATGTGCGGAGCGGTCAATTCTCCGAGTCCTATGAGCTGTTGGACGTCGGACAGCTAAGTAGATAGGGCGATCTCCAACCGGTAGGACTGTCTGGTGGCGTCGGTGACAGTGTTGTCGGCCAACTCCGTGCGACGGGACACGACCACTGGGGGAGGGCTGAGAAAGTAGCTCAACGGGACCTTGAGGATGGCCGAAAGCTTGGCCAGCTCAAGCGCGTCGATCCGACGGACGCCGGTCTCGATTTTGGCGATCATTGTGCGGTCGAGATTCATGGCCGAAGCGAGCTGCTCCTGAGACATTTCAGCCGCGAGCCGGCATTCGCGGACGCGGTCGCCCACGCCGAATCACTCTCCGCCATCCTTCATAGTGCGAATCGCACGGACGGCCGTCGCTTGGCAGATCGTTCGGAGATCGTAGGGGTAATCGTTATCCCAAGAAGTCCGGCTCTGGTATATGTGCAGATCGCGCAGCCTTATGGTGTCATGGCACGGAGGTCTCTGGCTGTGGGGCCGAGGGGTTTGGGTCCAGGCCGAGGCTGGGACCTACTTGCGTAGTTCTACCAGGAGAGACATCGGTGTCTCTTGGATGTTGAACGTCCGGAAGTTCGTGTGGGCGACGATGGCCGTGAACTGCTTCTTGTCGTACGCCCGCCTGGGAAGGACCGAGCGGAGCACGTAGCGGATGATGGCGGCGTTGACCGGGCCGACGCCCATGCGGGCGACCTCCTCGTCGACCGCCTTCTTGGAGACGTCGCGGCGCAGATCGTTGATGTAGACGGAGCCGCCGGGGCGTAGGACGCGGTGCATCTCGCGTAAGGCGCCGACCGGGTCGGAGAAGTTCTTGAAGGCGGCGCAGCAGGCGATGAAGTCGAAGCTCTCGTCGTCGAACGGCATGGCCGCGGCGTTTCCGTGGCGGAAGTCGACCTGGACGCCTGCCTCGGCGGCCTTCTGGCGGGCGATCTGGACGAAGGAGGTGCTGACGTCGAGGCCGGTGACCTGGTAGTTGCCGGTTCGGGCAAGTTTGATGGCGAGGTAGCCGGGGCCGGGGGCCACCTCCAGGATGTCGCCGCCGGCCGGGGCGTACTCCAGCACCGATTGGGCCTGCTCCGCGAACCTCGTCCGGTCCTTGCCGGTGTTCTTCGCGTACCAGCGGGCGATCGTGCCTTCCATGCCGATGCCCTTGTAGCCCTTGTCGGTTCTGGTCATGGCCTGTCGTTCCTCTCTGCCGGGCACTGCCGTTGTGGTACAAGTCACGATATATCGCATTGAGGGCAAGTCAAGATATGTCGCGAAAGTCGGCATCGGGTCGGTGCGGCGTGTCGGTGGGTGCGGTGACATTTACGCCGGTAGCGTTGGCCGATCGCGTGGTAGAGAGGTCAACTCGGCACGATCTACCCCTGTGGTCTGGTGGAATCTAGTGTTGTGAGTGCTCAGACCTGGCGGTTGGTGCGGCGTGGGAGCGGGGGACCTGTTGCGGCCCCTGTGCTCGATGAGCACCAGCGTGCCGTGGTTCAGCACCGGAGCGGGCCGCTGCTCGTGCTCGCCGGTCCCGGCACCGGCAAGACCACGACGATCGTGGAGAGCGTGGTCGACCGGATAGAGCGGCGCGGGGTGGATCCCGAACGCGTCCTCATCCTGACATACAGCCGCAAGGCCGCCGGTGAGCTGCGGGAACGGGTCACCGGGCGGTTGCGCCGCACGACCAGGACGCCCCTGGCGCTCACCTTCCACAGCTACGCCTACGCGCTGCTGCGACGGGAGGCGGTGCTGGCCGGTGCGGCGCCGCCGCGGCTGCTCACCGGGCCCGAGCAGCTGCTGGAGATCCGGCGGCTGCTGCACGGCGAGCTGGAGGACGGCGCGCGCGATTGGCCGGTCGCGTTGCGCGAGCCGCTCAAGACGCGCGGGTTCGCGGAGGAGTTGCGCGACTTCCTGTCGCGCGCGGGCGAGCGCGGGCTCGGCGGCCCACGGCTGCAGGAGCTCGGCAGGCAGTACGGCAGGCCGGACTGGGTGGCGGCCGGTCGCTTCCTTGAGCGGTACGAAGTGCGGTTCGACCTCGATCCCGAGCCGTCGCTCGACTACGCCGAGTTGATCAGGGCGGCGGCGGGCGTGCTCGCCGACCCGGAGGTGCGCCGGCGGGAGCGGGCGGCGCACGACGTGGTCTTCGTGGACGAATACCAGGACACCGACCCGGCGCAGGAGTTCCTGCTGCGGCAGCTGGCCGGTGACGGGCGTGACCTGATCGCGGTGGGCGATCCGGACCAGTCGATCTACGGGTTCCGAGGGGCCGATGTGCGGGGGATCCTGGGGTTCCCGCAGCGGTTTCCGGCCCGTGACGGGCGGGACGCGCCGGTGGTGGCGCTGCGGATGTGCCGCCGGAGCGGGGCCGAGCTGCTGGCGGCGTCCAGGCGGGTGGCCGACCGGCTGCCCGCGGCGCCGATGCCGGATGTCGTACCCGCCGGACGTTCCCACGGGCATCGTGAGTTGCTGTCGCTGCCCGAGATGGAGGGCGGCGACGTACGCGTGCTGCTGGCCGACAGCACCAGCCAGGAGGCGGCCGTCGTCGCCGACACGCTGCGGCGGGCCCACCTGATCGACGGCGTGCCGTGGCATCGGATGGCGGTGCTCGTCCGGTCGGCGGCCCGTCAGGTGCCGTTGTTGCGGCGCGCGCTGGTCAGCGCGGGCGTGCCGACGATGGTGGCCGGTGACGAGGTGCCGATCGCGCAGGAGCCCGGGGTACGCCCGCTGCTGACGATGCTCAGGATCGCCCTCGACGCGGGCGAGCTCGACGAGGGGGTGGCCGAGGAACTGCTGACCGGGCCTCTCGGCGGCACCGACATGATCGGCGTACGGCGGCTGCGGCGGGCACTGAAGATCGCCGAAAACGAGGCACTGGCCGCCACGTCCGAGAGCGAGGTGATGGCCGCCGCGCCCGAGAACGAGGCAACGGCTGCCGACTCCGCGAGCGAGCCCGCGAAGGACTCCGCGCGCGAACCCGCGAAAGACTCCGCGCGCGAACCCGCGAAAGACTCCGCGAGTGAGCCCGCGAAAGAGGTCACGCATGCGCGTACCTCCGGGGAGCTGCTGGTCGCGGCCGTCAAGGACGCGCGGGAGCTGACCCGGATCGAGCCCCACGTGGCCCTCCCCGCCGAACGCGTCGCCAAGCTGCTCGCCGCCGCCCGCCAGGCCGTGCGCGACCACGCCGGCGCCGAGGAGGTCCTGTGGGCCGTCTGGCACGAGAGCGGCCTGGCCGAGCGGTGGACCGAGCTCAGCTTGTCGGGCGGCGCCAGAGGGGCGCAGGCCGACCGGGATCTCGACGCCGTGGTCGCCCTGTTCGACCACGCCGCCAGGTTCGTGGACAGGATGCCCAAGGCAGGTCCTGAGGTGTTCCTGGACGATCTGGCCGCGCAGGAGATCCCGGGTGACACGCTGGCCGAGCGGGCGCCCGACGGTGACGCCGTACGGGTGCTGACCGCCCACCGGTCCAAGGGCCTGGAGTGGGACGTGGTGGTGGTCGCGGGTGTGCAGGAGGGCGTCTGGCCCGATCTGCGGCTGCGCGGCACGATGCTGGGCGTGGAGGATCTCGTCGATCTGGTCGAGGGCGGCAAGCCCAGCGCGGCGTCGCTGGCCTCCAAGCTGCTGGCCGAGGAGCGGCGGCTGTTCTACGTGGCGGTCACTCGCGCCCGGCGCAGGCTGGTCGTCACGGCCGTCGGCGGGGAGGACACCGACGAGCGGCCGTCGAGGTTCCTCAGCGAGCTCATGCCGGGCGCCGTCGAGGCCGCCACGGTGGACGACCGGGCGCGGTGGCTGAACATGTCCGCGCTCGTGGCGGACCTCCGCAGCGCAGTAACCGATCCCACTAAATCGGGAAAAATCCGGCACAAGGCCGCCACTCAGCTCGCCCGCCTGGCCGCGGCCGGAGTCCAGGGCGCACACCCCAACGACTGGTACGCCCTCACCTCCATGACCGACGACCGCCCCCTGAGCTGGCCCGACGACATCGTCAGGATCTCCCCCTCGGCGGTCGAGAGCTTCACCAAGTGCGGCCTGAGATGGCTGCTGGAGACGGCCGTCGGCGCCGCCGGCACCAGCTCGGCCCAGGGCCTCGGCACCGTCATCCACGCGCTGGCCGTGCTCGCCGCCACCGACCTGCCCAGCGAGGACCTGCTCGGCAAACGCCTGGACGAGATCTGGAACGAGCTGGACTTCGGCGGCGTCTGGTTCAACCGCAAGCAGCGCCAGGTGGCCGAGCAGATGATCACCAAGTTCTGGCGCTGGCACCAGGAGAACCCGCGCGAGCTCGTCGCCCTCGAAGAGGCGTTCACCGCCACGGTCTCCGACGGCGTACAGATCAAGGGCCGTGTGGACCGCGTAGAGCGCGACGCGGAGAACCGCGCGGTGATCATCGACCTCAAGACCGGCAGCGCGAAGCCCAAGGCGGGCGAGCTCGACCGCCATCCGCAGCTCGGCGTCTACCAGCTCGCCGCGCTCCTCGGCGCGTTCGCCCGGCACGGCATGACCGAGCCGGGCGGCGCCGCGCTGGTCCAGGTCGGCAAGGCGGCGGGCAAGAACGACGCGCTGGAGCAGACGCAGGGCGCGCTGGCCGACGACAAGAACCCCGGCTGGGCCAAGGACCTGGTCGACACCGTGGCGATCGGCATGTCGGGCCCGTTCTTCCAGGCCAAGGTCAACGACGGCTGCCGCACCTGCGCGGCCAGGTCCAGCTGCCCCGTCAACGACAACGGGGGACAGGTGTGCTGAATCCGGTCGAGCTGGCCGAGAAGCTCGGCATCCTGCCCCCCACCTCCGAACAGTCCCGCGTCATCGAGGCCCCGCTCGAACCGATGGTCGTCATGGCCGGAGCGGGCTCGGGCAAGAGCGAGACCATGGCCGGGCGCGTGGTCTGGCTGGTGGCCAACGGCCTGGTCAAGCCCGAGAACGTGCTCGGCCTGACCTTCACCCGCAAGGCCGCCGCCGAGCTGGCCACCCGCGTCCGGGAACGGCTCAACGGCCTGGCCGAGGCCGGCCTGGTCGAGCCGGGGCTGCTCGACAACGAGCCGACCGTCTCCACCTACCACGCCTACGCCGCCCGCCTGGTCACCGACCACGCCCTGCGTGAGGCCCTCGAACCCACCATGCGCCTGGTCACGCCCGCCGTCTCGTGGCAGCTGGCGTCCAGGGTGGTGGCGATGTACGACGGGCCGATGGACAAGATCGAGCTCGGCCCGCCGTCGGTCACGGCCGCCGTCCTGGAGCTGGCCGGCGAGCTGTCCGAGCACCTGCGCACCGCCTCCGACGTGCGGCGGATCGGCGACTGGCTCGATGAGAGGTATGCCGCGCTGACCGGCCGGACGACCGTGGCCCAGCGCAAGCCGATCAATGTCCAGGCCGCGCGGAGACAGCTCCTGCCCCTGGTCGAGGCGTACGAGCGGCTCAAGCGCGGCCGGGAGGTCATCGACTACGGCGACCAGATGTCGCTGGCCGCCAGGATCGCCGCCGGTCACCGGGAAGTGGGCGAGATCGAGCGGTCCCGCTTCTCCGTGGTGCTGCTCGACGAATACCAGGACACCAGCCACGCCCAGCTCGTCCTGCTCCGATCCCTGTACGGCAACGGCCACCCGGTCACCGCGGTGGGCGATCCCTGCCAGTCCATCTACGGCTGGCGCGGCGCCTCGGCGGGCAACCTGCGACGCTTCGCCCAGGACTTCAGGACGAGCACCGGCGACCTGGCCCCGGTACGCCAGCTCAGCGTCAGCTTCCGCAACGGCGACCGGGTCCTCGACGTCGCCGCCCGCGTCCAGCTGCCGCTGCGCATGGAGGCCCGTGAGGTGCCGGTCCTGGTCCCCGGCGCCAACCGCGTCGACCGGGGGCGCGTCACCTGCGCCTTCCACGAGACCGCGGAGGACGAGGCGAAGTGGATCGCCGACGGCATCCACAAGATCCTCGGTCAGGAGTTCGCGCCCGACGGCCTGCCCTGGGGCGAGAAGGAACGCAAGAAGACACTCGCCGTACAACCCCAGGATGTGGCGATCCTCGCCCGTAAGCGGTCGCAGTTCCCCGCACTGCGCAGAGCGCTCGAAGAGCGCGACATCCCGGTCGAAGTGGTCGGTCTCGGCGGGCTGCTGACCGTGCCCGAGGTCAACGACATCGTCGCCACGCTCAGAGTCCTGTACGACCCGACCGCCGGTGACGCCCTGGCCCGGCTGCTGGCCGGACCGCGCTGGCGGGTCGGGCCCGCCGACATGCGGGTGCTGGGCGAGTACGCCAGGGAGCTGACCCGCGAGGCCCGTGAGACGCGCCATGAGCAGGACCCGCTGGACCAGGTGGTCGCCGACCTGGCGGAGGAGCGCGGCAGCCTGATCGACGCGCTCGACGAGCTGCCCGACAGGGAGGCGTGGCTGGAGGCGTTCTCGCCGCTGGCCAGGACCAGGCTCGTCGCGCTGGCCCAGGAGCTGCGGCAGCTCAGGGCGCACACCGCCCAGCCGCTCCCCGACCTGATCACGGAGGTGGAGCGGCGGCTGGGCCTCGACATCGAGGTGGCGGCCCGGGGCGGCACGGTCAGCGCCTTCGCCGCCAGGGCCGACCTCGACGCCTTCCAGGACGCGGCCGCCAGGTTCGCCGGGGACGCGGAGGATCCGACGCTTGGCGCGTTCCTGGCCTATCTGCAGGCGGCCGAGAGCGAGGAGTTCGGGCTGGAGGCCGGGCGGGTCGGCGAGAGCAACAGCGTGAAGCTGATGACCGTGCACGCCTCCAAGGGCCTGGAGTGGCCGATCGTGGTCGTGCCCGGACTGTCGCAGCTGGTCAGCTCGAAGGGCACGATCGCGACCGGCAGCATGTTCCCCGCGACGCCGGTCATGAACAGCCGCTGGACCGACAACCCACGCAAACTCCCTTACCCGCTCCGCGGCGACGTCGCCGACCTGCCGCGTCTGACCGGGCTCACCAAGGAGGAGCTGGCCGCGTTCGACGAGGGCTGCCGTGATCGCGACCTGATGGAGGAGCGGCGGCTGGCGTACGTGGCCGTCACCCGGGCCCACTACCACCTGATCGCCTCCGGTTACCGCTGGGGGAGCGCCTCCAAGCCGCTGGAGCCGTCGGACTTCCTGCTGGAGATCCGCGACACCAGCGACCGGGTCGCGTTCTGGGCGCCGGAGCTCGCGGCCGGCGCGACCAACCCGCTGCTGGCCGAGCCCGCCGAGGCCGTGTGGCCGGTCACGCCGGAGGGCCTGCGCTACGAGTCAGTGTTGGACGGCGCGCGGCTGGTCGAGGACGCGCTGACGGGCACGCTCGCCCCCGCCGAGGACGAGCCGCTGCGCGCCTTCGAGGAGGAACGCGTCCGCGCCTGGGAGCGCGACACCGATCTGCTGCTGCGCGAGCGTGAGATGCACCGGCGGCGCGGCTCCACCACCGTCGAGCTGCCTTCGAAGCTGACCGTGTCGTCGCTGGTCACGCTGGCGGAGGACGCCCGCGAGCTGGCTCGCAGAATCCGCCGTCCGGTCCCGGTCAAGCCCGCGCCGCTGGCCCGTCGCGGCACGTCGTTCCACAAGTGGCTGGAGACGCGCTGGGACCAGCAGCGCCTGCTCGACGACTTCGACCTGGACCTGGTGGACGAGCCGGAAGAGGCCGACATACGGCTGGCGGAGCTGCAGGCACGCTTCGAGGAGAGCGAATGGGCCGGGCGCCGGCCGCTGGACCTGGAGGTGCCGTTCGAGACCATGATCGCCGACCGGCTGGTGCGCGGCCGGATGGACGCGGTCTTCGAGCTGCCCGACGGCCGCTACGAGGTCGTCGACTGGAAGACCGGCGCGCCACCGCGCGGCAAGGCCGCCCGCGCCGCCTCGGTGCAGCTGGCCGCCTACCGGCTGGCCTGGTCGCACCTGGCGGCGGTGCCGCTGGAGCGGGTGGGGGCGGCTTCTCACTATGTCCGGATGAACCAGACTGTCCGCCCGGTGAACCTGCTCGACGCCGACGGCCTGGTCGCACTCATAGAGGCGGTTCCCGTCTCCTAGGGCCCGGCATCTTCCGCTCCCTCGGAGGGTGTCCCGCCCATGGGGCCTCAGTCACCACAGGCCGTCTCCTTCTGCCTCCCCCGAAGGGGGTATCTCCAGAAGGACTCCCGCCACCACGGACCGTCACAGGGATCGAGGCCGTCGTGTGACGGGCCTAGTCCCGCAGGTAGTGGAAGCCCGGCTTGGGGTGCATCAGGAAGTCGTGGTGGGAGATGTTCCAGGCATAGGCCCCGGCCATCTCGAACACCACCGTGTCCCCCACCCGCAGCGAAGTCCCAATTTTTCGGGCGAAAACGTCTTTCGGGGTGCACAGCTGGCCGACCACCGTCACCGGCTCATCCGCCAGAGCAGGACCGGAGCCGGTAGGCAGCACGGTGAAGGGCTGGTCGTGGCCTTTGGTGACCGGCGTGCGCAGGTGGTGCGTGCCGCCCAGCACGATCGCGTACGCCTCGCCGCGTACCCGCTTCACATCCACGACCTTGGTGACGTAGTAGCCGCAGTACGCGGTCAGCGCCCGCCCCGGCTCGATCCGCACCCGCTGCCCGGCCCGCCGCAGCGCCGCCAGCCCGGCACCGTAGGCCGCCCAGTCGAACCGGGACTCCGGCTCGGCGTAGGAGACGGCCATGCCGCCGCCCAGGTTGACCTCGTCGTACTCGGTGTCCAGCAGCGTCTCGGCCAGCCGCAGGAGCCGCGGCGCGTCCAGGCCGCTGGCCAGGTGGCTGTGCAGCCCGCGCAGTCGTACGCGATCGGTGAAGAGCGGCAGGCACTCGCGTACGCCCGCCTCATCCATGCCGAACGGCCCGCTCATCGTCAGCGCCGCGCCCTCGACCGGCAGGTCCGGGTTGAGCCGGAGCAGGACGTCGGCCTCGCGGCCGGTGGCGAGCAGGCGGCGCAGCTCGTTGGGCGACTCGACGTGCAGGCGGTGGCAGGGCAGGCGCAGCTCGGCGTCGGTCTTGCCGGGGCCGCCGAGGGCCAGCGGCTTGCCGGCGAAGCCGGGTTCGCCGGGGAAGAGGGCCGACACGTGGGCGTGTTCGCCGCCGGACGACACCTCGAAGCCGTCCACGTGCTCGGCCAGCGTCTTGAGCAGCTCGGTGTCGGGATTGGCCTTGACGGCGTAGTACAGCTCGACGCCGGGCAGCGCCTGCCGTACCACCGAGGCGTGGTCGTGCAGCGCGGGCAGATCGTAGAGGTAGGCGGGCGCGTCACCGAGGCGCAGGGCGGCTTCGCGGACTCTCGTCGTGATCACGCGAGCGGGTTCGCGATCGGGACGTATCCGGCGGTCCGGTCGGCGGCCCTGGACCAGCGCACCGTCAGGTTCGCCTTGGCCGGGAGCGGCGCGCCGGCCAGCAGATCGGATAGCGGGAGCGGCCAGCCGAGCGCCCCGGCGTGGTGGGCGAGCACGTCCCGGGCGATCCGCCACAACTCGCGCAGCAGCTCGTCGTCGTCGCCCGCCAGCGTGGCGGCGATCTCGGTGAGATGGTTGACCAGCAGGCAGTAGACGACGCGGGCCCAGCCGCGCTCGGCGTCATAGCTCAGGGCCTCGGCCACCTTCGCGGGTACGCCGTCGAGCGAGTGACGGCCGGCGACCAGCTTGGTGCCCTCCAGGTCGCGGAAGACCGCCTCGACGGGCAGCCCAGAGGGGTCCAGGCCGACGAGGACGTTCTGCAGATGCGGTTCGAGGATCACCCCATGCGCGAAGTACAGCTCCAGCACCGGCGGTGCCACCACCGAGACATAGGCCGTCCACCACGCCAGCGGATCGCCGGCCGGTGCCTCGATCGCGAGTGCCCCGGACAGGACCGGAGTGACCCCGGGGGAGCACACGGACCACGGGCTGGCCCGGACGATCACGCCGAGCCCTTCGAGCAGGCGGGTGCCGAGCGCGGCGGAGCGGTAGCCCGGCTCGGGCAGCCAGCGGGTGCCCGGATGCGTGGCCGAGACCGCCTCGAACACCGGCGTCAGGCGGGAGGTCAGCTCCACCGCTCCGGCCAGCTCGTACCAGGCGTTCTTGCGTACGCAGTTGGTGATGCGGACGTCGAGGCTGAACTTCAGGCACGACTCCGCCGCGGGCGCGTAGACGGTCCGCACCGACGAGGTCGGCACGGCCACCGGGCCGGGGCCCAGGTCGATCAGCTCGGCGCCGTACGCCGGGCGCAGCAGGTCCAGCTGCCACGGGTGGGCGGGCAGCAGCCGGTAGCCGGACGGCGCCTCGCCCAGCAGGTCGAGGGCCGAAGCGTCGCCTTCCTCCGCGAGCACGTCCGCGCGGACACCGAGCAGCCGTACGGGGAACTCGGCGTGCGCCTCGGGCGCGTACCGCAGCCAGTCGGCGCCACCTCGCGACTTGGGGCTCGGGTGGAACCGGTGCCCGTAGACCAGCGCCTGCTCGGAGGCCAGCCAAGGATCGGCGGGCGCGACGGCCTCGGCCCTGGCCGCCAGGATCGCGGCGACCGCGTCGCGGCTCGCGGCCACCTGCCCGGCGAACTCGCCGTTGGCGGCCGACCCGTTGACTGCTGACCCGTTGACTGTCGACCCGTTGACTGTCGGCTGATTGGACGCTGGCCCGTCGGTTGCTGGTTCATTGGATGCCGGGCCATCGAAGTCCGGGCCATCGAAGTCCGGGCCATCGAAGTCCGGGCCGTCGAAGTCCGGCGCCGTCTGTCCGGTCAGGTCGGCCTCTGTCAGCCGTACCAGCTCGTCGGTCGTGAGAGGCCGCCAGGCGCCGCGGTCCAGGCGCTCAGGCCGGCCGTCGAACCGCAGCGCGGCCCCGCCGTGCGTACGGACCCGCAGCAGCGTGCCCCCGACCCGCAGCAGCAGGTACGGCGGCGCGGCCCAGACCAGGCCGCGCGGCCCGGCCACCTCCCGCACGCAGCACCGCAGCAAGGCGCCCAGCGTCGCCTCCTCCGCGAGCGAGGCCGGTGAGGTCGGTGAGGCCGGCGGAGCCGCCGAGACCTGGTTGGCCGGCGAGTCGAGGACCAGACCGTGCATTCAAGCTCTCCTCAGATAGTTGGGCCCGCTGGTGCCGTAGAACTTGTTGATGTCCCGCGCCCCGGAGCGTTCCTTGGCCACGAGAGTCCCCGCGGTGATCATCGACTTGCCGGTGAGCCTGGCCGCGTCGAGCGTCCTGGCCCGCAGCAGCCGGGCCATCGGGTCGTCGCCGTACTCCTCGAGCGCCTCGGCCAGCGTGTCGCGCAGCAGGGCGGCGGCCCGGTCGGGCGGCAGGGCCCCGAACACGATGGCCGCCGCCGCCAGATGCAGCGTGATGGTCACGAACACGTCGGCCAGAGCGTGCGGGTTGTCCGTGAGCATCCGCTCGTCGGCGAACGCGGGCACCTCGACACCCGCCGCGGCGAGCCTGGAAGGGGACGCCAGCAGCCCGTCGTTGTCCTTGACGAGCAGCTTCATCCGCCCGTCCTGGAAGACCAGCGACAGGTTCTGCTGATGGGCCTCCAGCGCGACGCCATAGCGTACGAACAGCCGGACGTTCCACCGCAGCAGGAGGCGCAGATAGCCGGGCAGCACGTCGCCCACCTCCTGGAGCACACCGGGGGCGTTGAGCGCGGCGACCGGCACCACCCGCCCCTCGGGCAGCCTCCGAACCATCCAGGCGAGGTACTCGTGCCCGGCGTGCGCGTAGGTCTGCTCGTCGGCGACCAGCACGTCAGGGCCGGCCAGGCGCCGCAGCAGCAGCTCGGCCCTGGCGCCGTCGGACAGGGTGCCGGGCTTGATCGAGCGCCGGTTCCGCGCCCCCAGGGTGCTGGTGGGCAGGGGCAGCTTGAGGTGGGTGCGCTCGTCGAGCTCCACGGTCCGCATCGACAGCGTGGGCCGCACGGTCAGCCACGGCTCACCGAACAGCCGCACCCCGTCGATCTTCCGTACCTCGTCGACGGTGAGCGGATGAACGGGAAACAGCACCTCGTCGGCCCGCACCTCGTGGCTCGCATGCGGCCGCGCCTCGTGGGTCGCGTACGGACGGGCCGGAAACGGCGTCGGCACGGTGGTGGAGCCCGGTGTCAGCAGGCGGCGCGGCACGGCCGCCCAGCGCAGCTCGAACGACGGCGCGAACTCGGGCGCGTACGCGGGCAACGCGGCGGCGGGCACGCCCAGCCGCGCCCGGGAGGTCGGATAAACCGGATGATCGACGAAGGCCGCCAGCGACTCGTAGGACGGCCGCCGGGCGAGCACCTCGGCTCTGTGTACGTCGTGCAGCTCCAGCGCCGCCAGCGCCTGCGCGCACTCCTCGGCGAACGCCGCCACCCCCGGCGCGTCGGCGGGATCGGCCACCTCGGCCAGCGTGCCGAGCACCTCCGCCAGCCCCAGCCGCTCGTCGGGACCGACCACGAAGTCCTGGAACAGCACCCCGGGCACCAGCCGTACCCGGCGCCCCCCGGCCAGCTCCACCTCCACGCCGTCACGACTCCTGGCCACCCGCGCCGACAGCCCGCCGTAGTCCTCGCGCAGCAGCGCGTCCAGCACCCGCCTGGCCACATACGCCTCGCGCGAGCTCATCCCACGATCCACGGCCTCCCGCGAGCTCATCCCACGATCCACGGCTTGGCCGCCCGGAAGTCCTGGATGGCCGCGTCCACCCGCGCCCGGTCCGGACCGACGGCCCGGATGACGCCGAGATAGTCGCGGTTCGTATGGGTCTGTTCGACGACGTCACCCACCGCCCGAAGCGGCCGATGCCACAGCCGCACGCCTCGGGAGACCAGCTCCTCCGCCCCCGGAGCCGCCGTGATCGTCCCCGACCGGTCCGCGACCAGGCTGACCGCGCTGCCGTACCTGGACGTATCCGGTACGTCAGGCACGGCCTCACCCAGGTGCACCCGCAGGATCCACTCGAACACCGGCACCCCGAGCACGTCGGCCAGCAGGAAGTCGCAGTGGTCGCCGATCACCCGATAGTTCACCTCGACGATGCGCGGCCCGGCCGGGGTGACGATGTATTCGGTGTGACAGGCGCCGAACCCCACCCCGAGCGCCGCCAAGGCGCCCAGAACGTGCTCACGTGCGCCATCGGGCGGCGTCCAGTCCAGCCGCTCCTCGATGAAGTGCGGCAACGGCCCGAGCGTCGTACCGAATCCGCCGAGCACCCGTACCCCCTCGGCATCCCCGAGGGTCTCCAGGGTGCGCAGCGGCCCCTCCAGGTACTCCTCCACGACCAGCGCCTCGCCGGGACGCCGCTTCCTGACCGTCGCCACCGCTGCGGCCAGGTCCCGCTCGACCAGCAGCACGTCCTCGCTCGCGACCCCCTCGCGCGGCTTGACGACCAGCGGGTACGGCAGGTCGTCGGGCACGGGATCGCCGGGCGCCAGCCGTACGGAGGAGACCCGCTCGATCCCCGCCTCGGCGAGCCGGCGGCGCATCAGGAACTTGTTCTTGGCCGCCAGGCAGGCCCGCCAGTCCTTGCCGGGCAGCCCGAAATAGGCCGCCGCCAGCGCGGTCTCCGCCTGCAGATGGTCGGAGTTGGAGAAGATCGCGTCCGGCCGGCCGAGCTGCTCGATCGCGTCGATCACCGCCCGCGGGTCCCGTACGTCGCACGCCACGGCACCGGGATGCCGCTCCGGCTGGTCGGTGAGAATAGTCACACGACAGCCCAGAGCCTCGGCGGCGGGCAGGAACCCATCGGTCACCGAATCGGTGGGTTTGAGCGCGGTCAAGTAGAGCCGCAACGCGAGATACCCCCGGAGAATCAGGTAAGCCTAACCTAACTCGCTGATCCTAGCCGCTGAGAGATCATCCCGGATACAAGACCCCACATTCGGTGGCGGTCATAGGATGACATGGGATTTGGGAAGGGTGGGGCCCGTGCATACGAGGGCGGAAGAGCAACTCATCGGACCGCTGCTCCTCGCGCGCGGCACCATCGACAGGTCGTCCGCGCTGCGCGCGAACGCCGGTTGGCTGCAGCGCGCCTGGACGGATCCGGCGACCAAGGTGCTGGTGATCGACGACGGCCGGACGCTGGTCAAGCGGGCCGGTGACGAGGTGCACGCGGTCCTCTACTCCACGTCGGAGGCGCCGCAGGGCGAGCGCTACCTGCTGGGAGTCGAGGACGAGACCGCCTACTTCGCGGTCGCCGCGCCGCTGCCCGGCTCGCGGGCCGGCGACGTCAACGGCCGCGTCACGATGCCGATGAGCCTGCGCGACACGGCCGAGGGCGAGCCGGTCGTCGCGGGCCTGCGCCAGGTTGGCGGCCTGCTGGGCGACCGCGACGCGGGGATGCTGGTCTACGCGGTGGCGCTGGAGGCCTGGCACTCGACGCACGAGTTCTGCCCGCGCTGCGGCAGCCGTACCGACGTGCAGGCGGGCGGTCACATCCGGGTCTGCCCGCGTGACTCCAGCCAGCACTTCCCGCGCGTGGACCCGGCGGTGATCATGCTGATCCGCGACGAGGACGACCGCTGCCTGCTGGCCCGCGGCCCGCAGTGGCCGGAGGGTCGGCTGTCGATCCTGGCCGGGTTCGTGGAGCCGGGGGAGTCGCTGGAGCACGCGGTGATCCGCGAGGTGGCCGAGGAGGTGGGCGTCACCGTCGTCGACCCCCGCTATCTCGGCAGCCAGCCGTGGCCGTTCCCGCGCAGCCTGATGCTCGGCTTCTTCGCCCACGCCACCACCACGACCCTCACCCCCGACACCGAGGAGATCGCCGAGGCCCGCTGGTTCTCCCGCGAGGAGCTGGTGGAGGCCCTGCGGTCGGGCGAGGTCCGCCTGCCGCCACCGGTCTCGATCGCCCGCCGCCTCATCGAGACCTGGTACGGGGGACCGCTTTCAGGGGACTGGTAGGTCACTTAGCGCGGTGCTTCAGCTCAAGATCGACATCAAGCGCCTGGAGCACAAGCTCGACAGTCACCTGAACCAGGAGGCCTGGGCGCACCAACCGCCCAGGCCCTCGTGGCCATGCCAGGCCACTCTTCTCGGGCTCCAGCTTCTCCTCTGGGGCCCGAGCCCATCAGACGAAGACCTCAGGCCGCCTCGAGAAGCGCCTTCACCTCGCGGGCCGACGGGTTGGTGCGGACCACCCGCCCCGCGGGCGTTTCGATCACCACGGTGGGCACCACTTGGTTGCCGTTGTTGACGCTCATCACGAACTCGGCGGCATCGGGGTTCCGCTCGATGTCGATCTCGTCGAAGCTGATCCCCTCACGGGTGAGCTGCGACTTGAGTCGCTTGCAGGGACCGCACCAGGTGGTGCTGTAGACCGTGAGCGCCATGTGGACATCCCTTCGAGGCGTAATGCAGGCGGTCGGTGCAACAACCTGGACCCCTCAGGTAATCCCTAGCCGATGCGATCGGCGATCCACTCCTGCACCCGCTCGGCCACGCCCATCTCGCGGTAGAGGGGCGCGCTGTGCGCGACGCCGGGCGCGGTGAAGATCGTCACGGGCACCCCGACCTGGCCCAGCATCTCCTTGAGCAGCTGGCTCTGCGCCGGCGGCACGAACTCGTCCGTGGAGTGCACGGTCAGCACCGGCGCGTCGTTGTGGCTGGCGTGCCAGGCCACCTCCATGCTGGCCCAGACGCGCGAGCACTTGCCCCTGGGCAGGCAGCCGCCGGCCAGTTTGATCGCCGAGGCGCGCAGCTTGCGCTTGTACGGGTCCGTGGAGGTCGCGCCATCGGCGTACGCGCGCAGCGGCGAGATGATCGGCGAGAGCCCGACCACGCCCTTGAGCCCCCGCTGCCCGTCGCCGTACGTGCCGACCGCCGCGGCGATGTGCCCGCCCGCCGAGAAGCCCACCACGACGTAGTTGTTCGGGTCGAACGACCAGCGCTCGGCGTGCTTGCGCGCCAGGGCGATCGAGGCAAGCGCGTCGATCCGCTGCGCGGGCCACGCCGCCTCGCCGGAGAGCCGGTAGTTGATGTTGAAGACCGTGTAGCCGAGATCAGCGTAACTACGGGCGATCTCGGTCATCTGTTTCTTGTCGCCGCTGGACCACCAGCCACCGTGGATCAGGAAGACGCCGGGTCGCTTGGTACCGTCCGAGGTCCACCAGACATCCAGGTCCTGGCGGCGCCGCGAGCCGTACGAGACGGTCTCGGTGGATAAACCACTGAGCCCGTACGGGTCGGGGGACGTGGTCGACACGGGGCTCGGTGTCGGGTCCTTCGTCGCCTGCGCCGACATCGGTGTCAACGTGACGGCAGCGAGCGCGAGAACGCTCACGAGCACCGCAGTTCGCACGGCCTGCCCTTTCCCCCATGCAGTTGGTCGGGCCCCATTGTGGGGGAAGAGACCAGTTCTTTGCATCTTGGCACGATTCGGACGACGGGCGGCATGTTGCCAGAATGGAGCCCTTCACCGCCACTGGCTGGGAGGATTGACAGGTGACCAATGTGGACGATGTCCTGTCCGGCCTCGATCCGGAGCAGCGCGAGGTGGCCGAGGCCGTGCGTGGTCCCGTGTGCGTTCTGGCAGGTGCGGGCACGGGCAAGACCAGGGCGATCACCCACAGAATCGCCCATGCCGTACGCAGCGGGGTCGTCGACGCGCCCAGTGTGCTGGCAGTGACGTTCACCACACGAGCGGCGGGGGAGCTTCGGCAGCGGCTGCGGGCGCTGGGGGCGCCGGGGGTGCAGGCGCGGACGTTCCATGCCGCGGCGTTGCGGCAGCTCACCTACTTCTGGCCACGGGTCATCGGCGGCGAAGCGCCCTCGGTGATCGAATCCAAGCTGCCGCTCCTGATCGAAGCCTGCCGCCAGATCCGGAAAAATCCGGATCGGTCCGAGCTGCGGGACATCGCGGCGGAGGTCGAGTGGGCCAAGGTCACCCAGGTCGGCCCCGAAGACTACGCCGCGGCCGCCGCCAAGTCCTCCAGAACGCCCCCGGTGCCCGCCGAAGAGGTGGCCCGGCTCTATGAGGCGTACGAGCGGATCAGGCGCGAGCGGCACCTGGTCGACTTCGAGACGATCCTGGAGCTGACCGCCGCGGTGATGAACGAGCACCAAGAGGTCGCCACGCAGATCCGCCAGCAATACCGCTACTTCGTCGTCGACGAGTACCAGGACGTCAACCCGCTGCAGAAGCTCCTGCTCGACACCTGGCTCGGCGGTCGCGACGACCTGTGCGTGGTCGGCGATCCCAACCAGACCATCTACTCCTTCACCGGCGCCTCGCCGCGCTACCTCACGGGCTTCGCCGTCGAGCACCCGAAGGCCGCCGTCGTCAAGCTGGTCCGCGACTACCGTTCCACTCCCCAGGTGGTGAACCTGGCCAACCTGGTCATCGCCAAGGGCCGCTCCCCGCACCGCCTCGAACTCGTCGCCCAGCGGCCCGACGGCCCCCGGCCGGTCTTCGCCGACTACGACGACGAGCCCGCCGAGGCCGCCGGAGTCGCCAGGGCGATCAGGAAGCTGCTCGACCAGGGGGTCCAGTCCCGCGAGATCGCCGTTCTGTTCCGCGTCAACTCCCAGTCGGCGGCGTACGAGGAGGCTCTGTCCAAGGCCGAGATCCCCTACGTCCTGCGCGGCGCCGAGCGCTTCTTCGAACGCCCGGAAGTGCGGCACGCCGTCGTACTGATGCGCGGCGCCGCCAGATCCGCCTCCGAGGAGCCGCTGGCCACGGAGGTACACCACATCCTGGCGGGCGTCGGCCTGACACCCGTGGCGCCGGGCGGCGGCAAGGCCCGCGAGAAGTGGGAGTCGCTCAAGGCGCTGGCCGACCTCGCCGAGGACATGGCCGCCGAGGGCGCCGACCTCGCCGGCTACGTCGCGGAGCTGGAGCGGCGCGCCTCCGAACAGCACGCCCCGCCCGTGGAGGGCGTCACCCTGGCCTCCCTGCACGCCGCCAAGGGACTGGAGTGGGACGCGGTCTTCATGGTCGGCGTCACGGACGGGATGCTGCCCATCGTCTACGCGGAGACGCCGGAGCAGATCGAGGAGGAGCGGCGCCTGCTCTATGTGGGGGTGACACGCGCGCGCGAGCACCTGTCGATCTCCTGGGCCCTGGCACGCGCGCCTGGCGGACGCAAGGGGCGCCGCCCGTCCCGCTTCCTCGACGGCCTCACCGGCCGCCCCGCGCGCGCCGCCAGCGTCGGCGTTGGCTCCGGCCTCGGTTCCGGCCTCGGTTCCGGTTCGGTTTCACGTGAGCGTCGGTCGGTTGCCGTCACGGTCAGCTGCCGGGTGTGCGCCAAGACGCTGGTGGCGGCCACGGAACAGAAGCTGGGGAGGTGCGCCACCTGTCCGGCCGATTATGACGAGGCGCTGCTGGAGCGGCTGAAGGCGTGGCGCGCCGCCACCGCCAAGGAGGCCAAGCTGCCGCCGTACGTGGTGTTCACCGACGTGACACTGCAGGCCATCGCCGAACGCGCGCCGGTCACCGAGCAGGACCTTCTGTCTATTACGGGCATCGGCCGCGTCAAACTCGACCGCTACGGGGATGCCGTCCTCGCGCTGTGCCGCGCGTGAGCTGTTTTAAGCGGTTTTTGTACGGCAGGCACGGGAAGACGCCAACCGCCGCGCGTGGCTGAGGGCCTTCCAGGGATACGGTTACCAGCTTCCCCGGCGGGCCACCGTTACGTCGCGTCCCTTGGCCGTGTCCGTGTCCGTGGTCCTCTGCCTGGCCGCTCCGTCCTTTCACCTGGTTACTCCCTTCGCGTGGCGTACCGACCCCCGCCCGTTCTCTGGGGGAGATCCGCTGTAAAGGGGTGCCGGGTTGGTGGGAGGTGTGGGGGCACGCCAGACTTAGGGGCTAATGGTGGTTGGTAGGGGGATTCGTGAACGAGGCGTTGAAGGAATTGCTCGACCTGCTCGACCTGGAGCAGATCGAGCTCGACATCTTCCGTGGCCGTAGCCCGGAGGAGCGTATTCAGCGCGTCTTCGGCGGGCAGGTGGCCGCGCAGGCGCTCGTCGCCGCCGGCCGTACCGTGCCTTCCGACCGGAACGTGCACTCGCTGCACGCCTACTTCATCCGCCCCGGCGACCCGTCCATCCCGATCGTCTACAACGTCGAGCGGTTGCGTGACGGGCGGTCGTTCACCACGCGCAGGGTCCAGGCGATCCAGCATGGCAAGGCCATTTTCACCATGTCCGCGTCGTTCCACATCTTCGAGGAGGGCGTCGAGCATCAGGCGTCCGTGATGCCGGTCGTGCCCGATCCTGCGACGCTTCCGACCTTTCAGGAGCGGATGGCGGAGATCGTCGGCGACAACTCCGAATACAAGGAGTGGCTGTCTCGGCCGCGGCCGGTCGACGCGCGTTATGCCTCGCCTCTGACGTGGGAGGCGCACCGCAACCCCGAGTTGCGCAGTGCCGAGACCAACGTGTGGTTCCGCTACGACGCGGATCTCCCCGACGATCCGCTGCTGCACGTGGTGCTGGCCGCCTACGCGTCCGACTTCACGCTGGTCGACACGATCCTGCTCGCGCACGGCATGGCGTGGGGCGCGTCCGATGTCATGGGGGCCTCGCTGGACCACGCGATGTGGTTCCACCGGCCGTTCAGGGCGGACGACTGGTTGCTCTACGCACATGAGTCCCCCTGGTCCGGGGGCGCGAGGGGGCTTGCGCGGGGTGAGATGTTCACTGCGTCCGGTGACCTCGTCGTCTCCGTCGTTCAGGAGGCCATGATCCGCGTGACAAAGTCACAAAATCGCAGGTAGAAAATATGTTGCCGGGTCTCGGGTTCCCGGTTTAGGGTCATGGTCAAGCGAGTCGGGCGGTCCTGCCCGACGATCCCAGAGTGGAGGTGAGTCCCAGTGATCAGCATCAACATGTCGGCCACGCCGTGGCTCGCCTCCGCATGCCGTGACGTGGTGAGGCTCGCCGATGGGCCGGCCAACCTGCGGCAGGACAAGTCTGCCCGTCGCCAGGAGCCCGCCGTGTTCGCGCATGCCCGCGCTACCGCGGCCACGCCGAGCGCTCTCGTGTACGTCGCAGCCAGTGAAGTGCCGAACCAGCAGATCACCAAGGGTGGACTGCGTGGTCCGCATCCCTGGAGGGATGTGCCGGTCATAACCTGACCGGCAACAAGCCTCCAGGCCGCGGATCCGCAGACGGATCCGCGGCCTCTTTGTTTGTCCGCGAACCCCCAACCACCCACGAGGTGCCCGACCAAGATCAAAAAGATCGATCAGAAGGAGAACGAGATGGGGGCGAAGACGATCATGGACCTGATCGACGAAGCCAAGATCCCCTGTCGTACCGACCCTGACCTGTGGTTCGCAGAGTCGCCGGAGGACGTGGAGTTCGCGAAGGCGCTCTGCGGCGGCTGCCCGATCCAGAAGGCCTGCCTGGCTCGCGCGCTCGAGCGCGAGGAGCCGTGGGGCGTCTGGGGCGGCGAACTGATCCTCCGGGGAGCCGTTGTTCCCCGCAAGCGGCCCCGCGGTCGTCCGCGGAAGCACCCGGTCGCTGCCTGACCAACGATCCCCCCGCCCCCTTCGAGCAGAAAGCAGAAAGACAGATGAACGCGTTCTCCACGAGGAGCCTCAAGGTGCCGTATCTCTACCATGAACTGGTAAACGACCGAATACAAACCCTCCACCGCGAGGCCGAGGAGCAGCGTCTCGCCGCGCGCATCCGTCGTGTGCAGCGCGCACGCCGCGATGTCGAGCGGGCGAACGAGCGCCTCAGCCGGGCTCTTGGCCAAGGGCTCTGACACGGGAGATCCTGCCGCCGGCGCAGGATCTCCCGTTGCGGCCTCTTGGCTGATCCAGCGGTTATTCCACGCAGTTGCCATTCACCGTTGTTATTCACGGTTGTTCTAAGCGGTTGATCCACACGGTTGATCCACACGGTTGATCTACGCGGAGTGAGTGAGCGGCCGGGCGCAATCCAGCGCCCGGCCGCTCTTCACGTTCGAAGCGGCGGTTGTCCTGCGAATCAAGCGGGCATTCGCCGTCCGGCGGGAAGTAGCGCCGCTTCCTCCTGGGCCGACCAGAGACGGGCCGACATCCAGGCGATGCCCGCCGCGGCCACTGCCAGGCCGATCAGGTAGACCGGAAGCGGGACCATGTTCCGCAGGGCCCCGGGGATCATGCCGGCCGCGTAGAGCACGACCGCGAGAGCCGGCAGCGTTCCCGCTCGCAGGGCCGCCGCGCTGAAGGTCAGGACTCCCGCCAGCAGTACGACCGAGGTGGCGAGGAACGCCTGTCCGGTGCCTCCGGCCAGCAGTTCGTTCACCTTGGCGCCGCCGAGGAGGGGGAAGACGTAGTGCAAGGTGTACTCGATCGCGTAGGCCCCGGCCAGTCCCGCGGCGTTGAGCAGGTAGCCGATCAGGCCGAGGGTGCCGGCTGAGCCACGAATGAGCAGATAGAGGCCGGTGATCGCGAGTAAGCCGGTTAATGCGCCGAATGGAGCGATGGCGTGGGTGAGTGTTGTTTCCGGAAGCAGGCCCGCACGGCGGAAGACGTTGATCAGCAGCAGCACGGCGCAGGCGAACCCGGCCGTGGCGGTGGCCCGGTAGAGAGCCGATGGACGCATGTCGGAGTCCCTTTCTCCGTAGGTGATAACGCTCGTTATGATGCGCGTTATAGCCCGTTAGGGTGAGGGGGTGCAGAGAGACGTAAGCACCTCGAAAGAACTCGGCGAATTACGCGGCGACCTGCTGGACGCGGCCGTGCTCGTCCTGCGCGAGCAAGGGGCGCCGCACCTGACGCTCCGCCGCGTGGCTGAGGAGGCACGGACCTCCACGATGGGCATCTACACGTGCTTCGGCGGGCGGGCGGGGCTGCTGGAGGCGATCTATCGATACGGGTTCGACGTTCTGCGGGAGGTGCTGCTGGACTCGCTCGACGGTCAAGCGGAACCGCTCGAGCGGATCATGGCGGTGGCCTACGGATACCGGGAGTTCGCGCTGGCCGATCCGGCGCTCTACGCGTTGATGTTCGAGCGGCCGCTGCCTGACTTCGACCCTTCGCCGGAGCTGCGGCAGGACGCGCTCGGGCAGACATTCAGCCTGCTCACCGAGGCCATGGCGGGTTCGGAAGAGCCCACCCGGATGGCTTACCTGGTGTGGACCACGATCCATGGTCTCGTCAGCATCGAGCTCACCTGCTCGCTGCGCAGTCCGCTGCCCGGTTGGTTCCTGGATTCGCGTGAGGAGGGCGCTCGCGTGCTCGCCGACGGGGTGAGTGCCCTGCTCAGAGGCATGCGCCAACCGGGAGCGACCGACCCGCTGCTCGGTGGGTCGTGATCGGACCGCTGGTCGAGAGGTCATGACTGCAGAGGTCGTGACCGGCCGTCTGCCGGTCGAGAGTTTCTATCCCTCCAGGCCGCCGCTGTCCTTTACGCGATCGACGAAGCGGCGCGTGTGGTCCCGTAGCAAGGCGGCGGCCTCAGGGGCGGAGCCGGACTGGGCGGCCTGGAGGATTTGGCGGTGTTCCTCCGGCCTCTCGCTCCCAGGTCGGCACCCGGCCCCAGGCCGCCGTGGAGATCAGTGCCGTCTGGTCGCGGAGGGCGTCCAGGGTGCTGACGAGCAGCGGGTTGTCGCAGCCCACGTACAGGGCTCGGTGGAAGTCGCGGTAGGCGAGGCTGCGAGCGGCGCGGTCGGCGCAGCGCTTCGGGGCGGCAGGGGTGAGGTCCGTGCCCTGCTGGACCGTACGGGAGACCGCTTCCCGCTCCAGCAGAAGGCACAGGTCGTAGACCGATTCCACCAGCGCCGCACCGCCACGCCCTTGTACTCGCTCATCTGTACTCGCTCATCGTGACTTGGCCGGCGCCCGCGAAGGTCTTCAGCGCCTCGCGTACGGGAGTCTTCGACACGCCGAGCTGCTGGGCCAGCTCGGTCTCGACCAGGGCCTGGCCGGGCTGAAGTGCGCCGGTCAGTATCGCGTGCTTGATCACTCCAGGGCGACCGTGCCCCGCGAGGACATGGATCTGGCCTGCCCGACGAACACCGGCGATGCGCTGCTAGCTTCAAAGATATCTTACATCGCATCTCGTATATGACCGGAATCTAGGTTACAGTCGCGTGAATTAGGACTTCAGGGACG
The DNA here is from genome assembly GCF_040648335.1 of Nonomuraea sp. NPDC049158. NCBI lineage: Bacteria > Bacillati > Actinomycetota > Actinomycetes > Streptosporangiales > Streptosporangiaceae > Nonomuraea > Nonomuraea sp. NPDC049158. Next base: position 29,374 of record NZ_JBEZDM010000049.1, on the reverse strand, counting down.
TACCTGCCAAGAAGGGAGATCGTGAGGGGGTCGTCCGGTGTAGCCCGAGGACACGGACCACACCGGCGCAACGGCTCCGCTTCCTTGAACCACACACCGGACCGCACGCCGTTGGCGCGGCGCCGCCGGGAACGCATTCCGGCCGGTCCGGCGTGGCCACTGCACTGACCTGCAGCATGGAGCTCGAATGCAGTCTAACTCCGCCATGCCCGCCCAGACCGTACCTGCGACAGCGCGACCCGCACGGTCGCGGCTTCGCTGGACCATCATCGCGCTCTCGGGCGCCGGTCTGACGATCGCCTATCTCGACCGGTCCAGCCTCAGCGTCGCCAGCACGTACATGCAGCACGACCTGGGCTTCGACCAGACCACGAAAGGAATCCTGCTCTCCTCCTTCTTCTGGACGTACGCGATCTTCCAGCTGCCCTCCGGCTGGCTGCTCGATCGTTTCGGCCCGCGAGTCATCTACCCGATCGCCGTCGTGTGGTGGTCGCTGTGGACCGCCGCCACCGCCCTGACCCGTGGGGTCGGCACGCTGCTGATCTGCCGGCTCGGTCTCGGCATCGGCGAGGCGCCGGTGCAGCCGGCCAACATCAAGGTGGTCTCCGCCTGGTTCCCGCGCAGGGAACGCGCCCTGGCCTCCAGCCTGTTCGACACCGGACAACAGGTCGGCGTCGCGCTGTCCGTCCCGGTGGTCACGGGGCTCATCGCCGCTTTCGGGTGGCGTACGGCCTTCGTCGTGATCGGTCTGACCGGCATGGTGTGGGTCATCGGCTGGCTGAAGATCTACCGTTCGCCGCAGGAACATCCGAAGATGTCCCAGGCGGAGCTCGACTACATCGAGGGCGGCGACGCGGCCGTGCCCGAGACCGGTACGCCGATGCGCTGGCTGTCCCTGCTGCGCTACCCCACGGTGTGGGGGCTGGTGCTGGGTTACATCTGCCGCTCGGCCACCGGCGCGTTCTTCCTCACCTGGTATCCGAGTTACCTCGTGGAGGACCGGGGATTCACCATCCTCCAACTGGGCGTGTTCGGCTCCATCCCGGCGCTGCTCGGTGTGGCCGCCACGGTCGCGGGCGGAGCCTTCTCCGACTGGCTGGTACGGCGCGGCGTCCCCATCGCCCGGGCCCGCAAGATCCCGATCATCAGCGGGATGCTGCTCGCCTCCACGATCGCGCTGACGACGTTCGTCCCAGGGAACGTGGCCGTCATGGTCCTTCTGTCCGTCAGCAACTGCGCCCACTCCTTCGCCGGCGCGGCCATTCTCAGCCTGCCGGCCGAGGTCGCTCCGTCATCCTCGGTGGTCGGCTCGGTCGCGGGCTTCCAGAACTTCGGCTCGCAGATCGGCAACATCATCAGCCCGATCCTCATCGGTGTCTTCCTGACGATCAGCGGCAACTCCTACACCGGGCCGATGCTCTTCGCGGGCGCGATGGCGATTCTGGGCACGCTGATCTACGGATTCGTCGTGCGGATCCGGCCGCTCAACGAGGGTGCGTCACCGAATACGCCCGCAGAGAGCAGGGGATGATCGATGCTTGACCTGACCGAGAAACTGGCCGACGTCGTGGCCGTCACGGTGACGCCGTTCGACGCGGGCGGCGCCGTCGACCTCGACACGAATGCCAAACTGGTGCGGAGGATCGTCGACGCGGGCGTCAACGTGATCACGCCCAACGGCAACACCGGCGAGTTCTACGCCCTCACCCCGGACGAGCGGCGCCAGGTGCTGGAGTCCACCGTGGCCGCCGTCGGAGACGACGCCACCGTGCTCGCCGGGATCGGCCTCGACGCCCCCGGTGCCATCGAGGCCGCCCGGCACGCCCGCGATCACGGCGCGCGCATGGTGATGGTGCACCAGCCCGTCCATCCGTACCTGTCGGCGGACGGCTGGGTGGACTACCACCGCGAGATCGCGGACGCGCTCCCTGACCTGGGCATCGTCCCCTACATCCGCAGCCCGCGCGTCGCCGGCGCTCAGGTGGCGCGCCTCGGTGAGGCGTGCCCGAACGTGATCGGCGTCAAGTACGCCGTCCCGGACCCGGTGCGTTTCGCCTCTGTCGCCCGTGACGCCGGACTGGACCGGTTCGTCTGGCTGTGCGGGCTGGCCGAGCCGTACACGCCGTCGTACTGGGCAGTCGGCGCTCGCGGCTTCACCTCGGGCCTGGTCACCGCGGCCCCGGAGCTGACGCTGCGGATGCGCGACGCGCTGCGCGCGGGCGACTACGCGGCGGCCATGGAGGTGTGGGACCTGATCAGGCGGTTCGAGGAGCTGCGTGGCGCGGACGCCTCCGCCGACAACGTGTCGGTGGTCAAGGAGGCGCTGGCCCAGCTTGGCCTGTGCCGCCGCGACGTGCGTCCGCCGAGCCGCCTGCTGCCGCCGGCCGTACGGGAGGAAGTGGCCTCCGTGCTGGCGGTTTGGGGAGAGACGACATGAAGATCACCGCACTGAAGACGTACACGCAGCGTGTCGGAGAGCGCCCGCGCCTAGTTAGTCGCTCGTCGTCGTGTACGGCGAGTGGTTGCATCTGGACTCGGCTGACCGGCTAGGTGTGGTTAGTCGCTCGCCGTTATGAACGGGAGCGGCTGCTCTCGGGGTCAGTTGACCGGCGAGCGGTCACATCCGGGCTCAGCTGACCGGCAGCGCCTCGTCGTCGGGGTCGTCGGCGAAGCCTGGGACCCAGCGGATGACCTCGTCTCGAAAGCGGGCTGTGGTGCCCAGTTGGCAGAGGACGCCGACGCCCGCCGCGTGCACCCGGTGGATGAGCACGTAGGAGACCGGCAAATTGAGCTGGCGGACCACGTTGGTGGGGCGGAAGTCGGTGACGCTGGCCGCCTGGGCCTGGAACCATTCGCGGCTGAAGGTGAACTCCTCGACCGCCGTCGGCTCGACGTAGGGGGAGAGGAAGGAGCGCAGGGCGTCGCCGTCCACCTCGATCTCAGGACGGATGAAGCCCTCGGCGCGCAGGCCCGCGACCACGCTGTCCATGTCGCCCTGGTTGAAGATGCGGGTCAGCTGGCCGAAGGACCTGGGATAGCCGTCGGGCAGGCGGTTGACGGCGCCGAAGTCGAGGACCCCCAGCTTGCCGTTGTCGAGTATGCGGAAGTTGCCGGGATGCGGGTCGGCATGCAGCATGCCGACCCGGGCCGGTGAGCAGAACAGGAAACGGACAAAGAGCAGCCCCGCGTGGTCACGCTGCTCCTTGGTGCCGTCGGCGATGATGCGGGACAGGGGCGTGCCGTCCATCCACTCCGTGACCAGCACCATCTCGTTGGCGGCGACCACGTCGGGAACGTGGAAGTCGGGATCGTCCATGAAGCCGAGGGCGAAGGCGTGCTGGGCCTCGGCCTCGCGCAGGTAGTCGAGCTCCTCGGCGATGCGCTCGCGCAGCTCGGCCAGCACCGCCTTGATGTCGAGGCCGGGCATCAGCACGCCGAAGAGCTTGCCGAGCCGCGACAGCTGGGCGAAGTCGCCGAGCAGCGCCTTGCCCGCGCCCGGATACTGGATCTTCACCGCCACGTCGCGGCCGTCATGCCAGACCGCCCGGTGCACCTGGCCGATCGAGGCGGCGGCGGTCGGCCGGTCGTCGAACGACTCGAAGTAGTCTCGCCAATCGTCACCGAGTTGCTCGGTGAGCACCTTGTGGACCGTGGCCACGGGCAACGGCGGCGCCGATTCCTGCAGCTTGGTGAGCGTGGCGCGATAAGGCCCGACGATCTCCTGGGGCAGGGCCGCCTCGAAGATGGACAGCGCCTGCCCGACCTTCATCGCCCCGCCCTTGAGCTCGCCGAGGACCTTGAAGATCTGCTCGGCGGTGCGCTGCTGGATCTCCTGGGCGACGATCTCGGCGGGCTTTCCACCGATCCGTTTGCCTAGCCCCAGTGCGGCGCGGCCGGCGTAGCCGAGTGGAAGAGTGGCCAGCTTGGCGGAGCGCGTTACGGCGCGGCGCGGCAGATCGCTCACACTGAAGCGCGGCATCGTGGCTGAGACACCGCTTCCCCCCTTCGAGGTTCCCCGTACTGCGTCAGCCCATCGCTTGCGACTGACATGACCATTCTGGGCGATACGGATGGTTTCGCATACAACGACATTGCGGATGCCGGGTCCATGACCTGGTTTTCCACTGCCAATCAGGCATGACGTCCAATGTGCCGTTGGTCACAACGGGGTCGCGACCGTCGATGTAAGCGAGCGCGTGGCCCGTCGCGGCGGCCGCCACCAGCGTGGCCAGGGTCGCGTCGCAGGCGATCTCGCCGGGTGGGTAGCCGCCCAGCCGCGCGGTGACGATGGGCCACAGGGGGTCGGCGTCGCGGCGCGCCAGATCGAGGCAGTGCAGGCAGGCGGTCTCGCCGGGAAGGACGAGCGGTCCTACGGAGCCGTGGCCCTCGAAGGCGGACACGAGCAGGTGGGGGATGGACAGGGCGGTCAACTCGTTGACGAGTACGCCGTCCAGCGGGGTGACCGGGGCCAGGATCACCAGATCGGGACGATCGGTGCCATCACCCAGATGAGGGCCGCCGGCCCGCGCATCGGTCGACGGCATCGAGGGCGTGCCGGGGATCGCTTCCGCCACTCGGGCCGCCGCACGAGAACGAGACGAGGCCTGACTTGGCCCACCGATCTCACCGGTCCCACCGACTTCAGCGGTCCTACTGGTCCCAGCGGAGCCCTGGGACATCGGCCCTGGAGCCGCAGCGCGGCGGGTGGATGGCCCTGGAGCGGCTGTCCCTCGGGCAGCCGGGCCTGGGGCCGCGGGGCCTCGGGTCGCCAGACCTCGGGCAGTCGGGCCTGGAGTCATCGGGCCTGGGGTCGCCGGACCCGGAAGTGCCGAGTCCGGAGGCAGTGGGCCGCCGGAGGTGAGGCGGCGGGCGACCGCCACCGCTCCGTCCTGGCGGCTCATGCCCAGCTCCGACCACGTCAGCCCACCTGGCGTGAGGTCGCGAGGCCGGGTCGGCCCTTCGTCGAAGACGCGGATCGCCCCTATCCCGCAGGCCGCCAGCAGCGCCACCACCTGCGCCCCCACCCGCCCGGCCCCGTAGACACGCACCCGCGCCCGCCGTCGCCGCGAGAACGAGCCGCCGCCCAGATCGAGGGCATCGAGATCGGGTGCCAGGCGATCACGCTCACCGAGAGACAGGCGAACGGGCGGGACCGCCGCGTCCTCCAGCACCCCCTGCGCGGCGAGCTGCTCCAGCATCGCTCGGCAGTCCGCCTCGGCCAGACCGGCGGCGGCGCCGTCACGCAGCACTTGGCCCAGGTCGCGGGTGCCGTCGAGCCCGGACACCCATTGATGGACCGAACCCGTCACCAGGACGGCCCGCAGCGGATGTGCCCCCAGCTGCAAGGTCTGCTCGTCGCGGACGATCCGCCGGAGGGCGGGCTTCACACGTGGCCTCATGGCGGGCAAGACTGCCACCCCGAACCAAGATCCCGAGCGCCTTCCGAGCCGCCTGTGGATAACTCTCCGCCACCAAGGCCCCGAGCGCCGAACAGTCGCACCTCCTGTGGACAACCACCCGCCGTTACGCTCAGCCCATGAACGCCACGAACCCCACAACCCCCACGAACGAACTCCTGGTAGACCGCAGAGCCGACGGAACCGTACTGATCACCCTCAACCGCCCCGACAGACGCAACGCCATGACGGACGGTATGACCGACGAGTGGCGTGAGACCATGGCCGCGCTGGCCGTCGACCCCGGCGTCCGCTGCGTGATCGTCACGGGGGCCGGCACCGCGTTCTCCTCCGGTGGAGACCTGTCCTGGCTGGGGGAACGCGGGGTGGAGACGGTGCCGAAGCTGCGTGACCGGATGCTCGCCTTCTACCGCACGTGGCTGGCCATCACCGAACTGGAGGTGCCGACCATCGCCGCCGTCAACGGCCCGGCGGTGGGGGCGGGCCTGTGCGTGGCGCTGGCCTGCGATCTCGTGTACGCCGCCGACGACGCCAAGCTGCTGGCCCCGTTCACGAAGCTCGGTCTGCATCCCGGGATGGCGGCCACGTACCTGCTGCCGAGGAGGGCGGGCGCCCTCGGCAGGGAGATGCTGCTGACCGGCCGCACGGTCATGGGCCTGGAAGCCGCCACTAAAGGTCTTATAAATCAATCTTTCCCGAAAAATGACCTTATGTCGGAAGTCGAGGCCATCGCCCAGACCATCGCGCAGAACGCCCCGATTGCCACCAGACTCACCAAGGTCGCCCTGAACCAGGACCATCCACACCTGGAGGCCGCGCTGCGCTGGGAGTCCCTCGCCCAACCGGTGACCATGGCATCTGCCGACATGATCGAGGGACTGACCGCGCATCGGGAAAGGCGCATGCCCAAATTCACCGGGTCTTAATCATCTGACCAGCAGAAACAACCTCTCCCCCTCTGTGGAATTTCGCCAGTCTCGGCTAACGTGCATATGTGCCCCCCGAGACAGTCGAGGTCCGTCGCAGTTCTCGTCGCCGGCGTACGGTCTCCGCCTACCGCGACGGCGACAAGACGATCGTGCTCCTGCCCGCCTGGCTGAGCGGCGAAGACGCTGATGAATGGGTGAGCCGGATGCTCGATCGGCTTGCGGCGAAGGAGAATCGGCGAAGACCGACCGACGAGGCTCTCCTGGAGCGGGCCAAAGACCTGTCGGCGAAGTATCTGCACGGCAGGGCCATGCCGGCCAGCGTGCGCTGGGTGGACAATCAGCAGCATCGATGGGGATCATGCACCCCGGAGAACGGCACGATCCGGATCTCGACCCGCCTCAAGGGTCTCCCTGAGTGGGTCATCAACTACGTGATCATCCACGAGCTCGTCCATCTGCTCGTCCCCAGCCACGGCGCCAGGTTCTGGGCGCTGGTCGAACAATATCCCAAGGCGGAGCGGGCGCGCGGGTTCCTCGAAGGATTCTCCGCCGCCGCCCATACGGCACCGGAGGAGTGTTGACGCGCATAGCCGCGGTCCTCGTACGGCAGAGCATGGCGCAGGCCGCCCCCGAGGGCATGGACCCGGGTGAGTTCCTGGAGGCCATGGCCGAGGACACCTACGAGATGGTCGCCGGCCTCCAACTCGTCACGCCCGTCCTGGTCACCAGCGTCCCGGGCCTCGACGCGATCGTCTGGCCCGGCACCGACGTGCTCACGATCGAGGAGGACGAGCCGCTCAAGGCCATCATGAGCCGGTTCGACGGTGACCAGGCGGTGGTGATCGGCGCCGACGCCCCCGACCTGCCGCCCCTGTTGGTCGGCAAGCTCTTCCGCGAGCTCGGCCGCGCCCAGATCACGCTCTGTCCGGCCGAGGACGGCGGAGCAGTGGCGCTGGCCTGCGGCCTGCCCATGCCCGAATGGGCCGACCCCGACCTCGACGATCCCGACCCGGTGACGACCCTGCGCGCCCAGGCGCCCGGCCGCCGCATGGTGGCCACCGTCCCCGGCTGGCACCGCCTGCGCACCCCAGAAGATCTCACCCGGCTCGACCCCGGCCTCGAGGGCTGGGACAACCTCAGGGCTCTGCTCAAAGCACGCTGAGCGCCACGAACCTCAGGTGAACTCAAGGCACGCTGAGCTCCGCGAACACCGCCCGGTGGTCGGTACGCGGCACGGTGTGCACGCTGACCTCCTTCACGCCCACACGCTGATCCACCAGCACATGGTCGATCGTGATGATCGGCGGCACCCGCTTGTTGGCCGGCCAGGTAGGGATCAGCCCCGCCCCGACCTGGGCGGCGGCGTCCTTGTAGCCGCGAGACAGCAGCCGGCGCATGGGCGTGTGGTCGAGCGTGGCGTTGAAGTCGCCCGCCAGGACGCGCACGGTGTCACCCGAAGCCGAGGGAAGCCCGTCCAGCGCCTCGATCCACTTCGTCACCTGGGGGCCGAGCGGCGTAAAGGGATGCACGTCCACGAACTCCACCGGCTTGCCGCCGGGCAGCGCGACCATCGCCGCGGGCATGTTGTGCCCGACCGGCGGCACCAGGTTGTAGATCGGCTTGAGCGGATGCCTGGAGTAGAGCCCGCTGCCGCTCGCGGACCAGTCATCCTGCAGCACCCGGTAGGGCATCAACCCGGACAGCCCGGCCGTGTCGAGCGCCTCGACGCCGTCAGGCGTGAGCTCCTGAGTGCTCAGCACGTCAGGCTGGTACCGGCGCACCAGGTCGAGGACCGTCTGCGGGTCGGCCCTGCCGAACAGCATGTTGATGGTGAGCACCCGGAACGGCCGGCCAGCCGTGGTGTCGGCCGTACCCAGGGCTCTCGGCAGGACCGCGAAGCCGAAAGCGGTCGTCGTGAGCAGCGCCACCGCGGTCGCGGCGCGCTTGCGGCTGAGCGCGGCGATCAGCAGCGGGACGATCGAGCCCGCCGCGGCGTACGGCGTGGCGGTCATGAGCTGGGTGGCCAGCGAGCCACGTTCGAGCCCCGCCACCCTGGTCAGCGCCCAGGCCGCGAACGGTGTCAGGGCCAGCCAGGTCAGCGTCGTGCCGGGGAACTTGCGCCGTTTGCGGGCGGGTGTGACGATCGTGCCGCCGACTGTACTCTCGGTGTGCACATTTCCCCCTCGGAACGGTACGGCCCAGGCGGACTCTAACCAAGCGCGCGTGAGTCCGCCGTCAGCGCCACGCGACCACGTGCGGCCAACCGCCGCGTCGCCTCGTCGGAGAGCTCCGGGATCTCCCCGATCGGGAACCAGCGCAGGTCGAGAGACTCCTCGCTGATCACCGCCTCGGCGTCCGCCGGGGCCACGGCCGCGTACTCCACGTCGAGATGCCAGCTGTGCGGGGGATGGCACCAGACCTGGTGTTTGTCGAGGGCCAGCGGCCCGGGCAACAGCTCCAGACCGGGAATGCCCGACTCCTCCACCGCCTCGCGCAACGCGACGCCCGCGAGGGAGGTGTCGGAGATCTCACAATGTCCGCCCATCGGCAGCCACATGCCCGCCTTCGGGTGCAGCGTCAGCAGCACTCGCGCGCCGTCGTGCGACAGCACCGCGGTCGTCGCCGTGAGATGACCCGGCACGCACTCGCGCAGCATCGCGTCGTCGTGCGTGCGCAGGTGATCGAGGAATTCGGCGCGCAGCGACTCCTCGCCGGGCGTCGGCGCGGTCCAGCCGGAGAGCGTGGCCACCGCGTCCTGGCGCAGGCTCAACTCTGGTCGTCCTCGTCGGGCTTGGCCTCCAGCTTGGAGATGTCCCAGGCGGCCTCGCCGCGGACGAACGCCTCGGGGTCGTCGAGGTCTTCGGCGTGCGGCAGCAGGTCGGGGTGGCCCCACAGCGCGTCGCGCCCGTCGACGCCGCGCGCCTCCTTGAGCGCGCGCCACAGCGCCGCCGCCTCGCGCAGCCGCCTGGGCCGCAGCTCCAGCCCGACGAGCGTGCCGAAGGTCAGCTCGGCCGGGCCGCCTGTCGCGCGGCGCCGGCGTACGGTCTCGGCCAGCGCGACGGCCGAGGGCAGCTTGCCCTCGGCGGCGTCGTCCACCACGGTCGCCACCCAGCCCTCGACCAGGGCGAGCATCGTCTCCAGGCGGGCCAGCGCGGCCTTCTGCCGCTCGGTCTCCTCGGGCTTGAGCAGCGCGCCGCCGCTCAACGCCTCCTGGATGGCCTCGGGGTTGTTGATGTCGAGCCCGCGGATCTGCTCTTCGAGCGCCGAGGTGTCGACCGTGATGCCCCTGGCGTATTCCTCGACGGCGCCGAGCAGGTTGGCCCGCAGCCACGGCACGTGCTGGAACAACCGGTGGTGCGCGGCCTCGCGCAGCGCCAGATAGAGCCGGATCTCGTCGGCGGGATTGTCGAGCCCCTGGCTGAAGGACGCGATGCCGCCGGGCAGCAGCGCGGCAGTGCCGGACAGCGGCAGGCCGATGTCGGTGGTGCCGATCACCTCGCGGGCGAGCGAGCCGAGGGCCTGGCCGATCTGCTGGCCGACCATCATGCCGCCCATCTGCTTGAGCATGCCCATCAGCGGCCCGGCCATCTGCTGGGCCTCCGCAGGCAGGCCCGCGCCACCGAGCGCACCGCCCATGGTCTCGACCATGCGCGCGGCGATCGGCTCGCAGAGCGTGCGCCACACGGGGACGGTGTTCTCGATCCACTCGGACCGGCTCCACGCCTGCGGGTTGGACACGCCGCTGGGCAGCGTCGTCGACTCGTTGAGCCACAGATCGGCCAGGCGCAGCGCCTCCACGATCTGGCGGCGCTCGCCTTCCATGACGCTCGGATCGCTCTCGGCGACCACGGCGTGGCGGGCGATGTTCTTGGCCATGTCCCAGTTGACAGGGCCGGAGCCCTGGGGCGCCGACAGCATGTCGGCGAACTGGCGCATCGCCTGAGCCATCTGCTCAGGGTTGCCGAACATGGCGAACGGGTTCTCGTTGGGGTCGTTTTCGCGACCTGGCAGGTCAGTCACCGCTCTACCTCGTGCAGGATGGAGGAGTCCACATCCGCCACGTTAGTCGTCCTACGGCGGATCAGTGCAAAGTGAGGACCTGGTGCCTACCTCGAAACGCCCGCGTCACCCCGTCGTCGCCGTCACCGGGGCCGCCTCAGGCATCGGCCGCGAGCTGCTCGCAAAGCTCGTATCCTCCGCGGATTTCCGCAGGGTGGTGGCCATTGACGAGGAGCGCGGTGACGTCCAGGAAGCCACGTGGAGAGTGATCGACGTACGAGATCCGCTCTTGGCGAACCGCATCTCCGACATCGACGTCCTGGTCCACCTGGCCGGTGACTACGCCGTCGACTCCGCTCCCGCGGAGCGGCGCGCGTACAATCTGCGAGCTGCGCAAACGGTGCTCACCGCCAGCGCCGCCGCGCGCGTCCGGCGCGTCGTGCTGGTCACGAGCGCGATGGTGTACGGCGCCGCGCCCGAGAACGACGTGCCCCTGCCCGAGGAGTCCCCGGTCGCGGCCGAGCCCGACACGGGGGTCGTGGGCGACTATCTGGAGATCGAGGCGCTCGTACGCAGGTCGTCGCGGAGCCACCCCGGCCTGGAGGTGACCGTGCTGAGGCCCGCGGCCGTGGTCGGCCCCGGGATCGACACGGTCATCACCCGCCATTTCGAGTCGCCGAGGCTGCTCACCGTCAAGGGTTGCTCGCCGCGCTGGCAGTTCTGCCACGTCGACGACCTGATCACGGCGCTGGAACTGGCCGCGCGCGGCGTGGTGACCGGCGTGGCCGCCGTCGGCTCCGACGGCTGGCTGGAGCAGGAGCAGGTCGAGGAGATGTCCGGACTGCGGCGCTTCGAGCTGCCGGCCGGCCTCACCTTCGGTACGGCGCAACGCCTGCACCGGCTGGGCATCACCCCGGCCCCCGCGACGGACCTGCACTACGTCGTCTACCCGTGGGTCGTCGACTGCACGGCGCTGCGCGAGGCCGGCTGGAAGCCCGCCTGGACCAACGAGACCGTGTTCGAGCAGCTCCTGGAACTGCGCGAGAACAGGACGACCGTGGTCGGCAGGCGGCTGCCGGTCAAGGAGGCCACGCTCACCGCCGCGGGCGCCACGGTGGCGGTCATCGGCACCGCCGCCATCGTCCGTCAAGTCCGCAAGAAGCGCCGCCTGTGACTATGTAGGCTCTGTTCGTGGACGTCATCCGGTTGCTCGGGATTCGCGAGACCTCGCTCTCGGTGGACGAGGTGCTGGCCGCTGTGGGGGACCACGCGGCAGGGGGCACCACGCTCTTCGTCGGCACCGTACGCGAGCAGGACCACGGCAAGCCCGTGACCGGCCTCTCCTACTCGGCGCACCCCTCGGCCCTCGACTCGCTGCGGCAGGTGGCGGAGAAGGTGGCCGCCGACTTCCCGGTCACCGCCCTGGCCGCCGTGCACCGGGTCGGCGATCTGAAGCTCGGCGACATCGCCGTGATCGTCGCGGTCGCCTGCCCGCACCGGGGTGCGGCTTTCGAGGCGTCACGCAGGCTGATCGACGACCTCAAGTCCCAGGTACCGATCTGGAAACACCAAATCTTCGCCGACGGGTCGGCCGAGTGGGTCGGTGCCTGCCAATAAGCTCGTCTCCATGTCGCGACGCGCCTTGACCCTGCTGGTTGCGGGTTTCCTCGTGCTAGCGCTCGGTGTCGCAGGGGCTTTCCTGCCTGTGCCGTACGTCGTACTGAGTCCCGGGCCGACCGAGAACACCATCGGCGAGGTCGACAAGAAGCCCGTGATCACGATCAGCGGGCATCAGACCTTCCCCACGAAGGGCGCGCTGCGCCTGGTCACGGTGGCTTACCAGGGTGGGCCGAGCAGCAGGATCGATCTGCTGACCGCGTTGCGCGGCTGGGTGGATCCGACGGTCGCCGTCGTCCCCGAGGAGACCATCTTCCCCAAGTCCCGCTCGCCCAAGGAGGTCGAGGAGGAGAACACGGTCGAGATGACCAACTCCCAGGACTACGCCACCGCGGCCGCGCTGACCGAGCTCAAGATCCCCTTCGGCATGAAGGTCTCGGTCGCGTCCACGCAGAAGGGCAAGCCGGCCGACGGCAAGCTGAAGCCGGGCGATGAGATCAGCGAGGTCGACGGCAAGCCGGTGGTGAACGTCAAGACCGTCAGCGAGGCCGTCAAGGCGCACAAGCCGGGCGACGCCGTGTCCTTCACGGTCATGAGGGGCAAGGACAAGAGCCAGGTCAGCGTGCCTACCGTGGCGGACAAGGGCCAGGCCGTCGTGGGCGTGATCATGCAGGAGAGCTACAAGTTCCCGTTCAAGGTCGACATCAACGTGGGTGACGTCGGCGGGCCGAGCGCCGGGCTGATGTTCTCGCTCGGCATCCTCGACAAGCTGACCCCCGGCGAGATCACCGGCGGCAAGGACATCGCCGGCACCGGCACCATCCAGGCGTCGGGCGAGGTCGGACCCATCGGCGGCATCGCCCAGAAGATGGTCGGCGCCCGCAAGTCCGGCGCGACGGTGTTCCTCACCCCGCCGGACAACTGCGCCGAGGCCATGAAGGCCGTCCCCGACGGGCTCCGCCTGGTGAAGGCCGAGACGCTGCACGCCGCGGTCAGTGCGCTTGAGGCACTGCGCACCGGCAAGGGCGATGTGCCCGCTTGCGCTGCTGGATGAAACTTCTGGCGAATGCCATCCGTTAGCCGTACGGCTGGCACAGCGGTGTAGGTTGCCAGACACGGACCGTTTGTTCATCACGACGAGGGGTTGGCCTTGAGCTTCCGGACCCCAGGAGCCGGCGGCAGGGCAATGCGTTTGCCCCGCCGACCGCGACTGCTTCTTCCAGTTGCGATCGCGCTCGTGGCGATTGTGGCGCTATTTTTCCTATTTTCCGGTATTTATACCGATTATTTGTGGTTCGACACTGTCGACCCTGGAGTCGACTACACCTCCGTCTTCTCCGGCGTGCTGCTGACCGAGATCGTGCTGTTCCTGGTCGGAGCGGTGCTCATGGTCGGCATCGCCGGCGGCAACATGCTGCTGGCCTTCCGGATGCGGCCGATGTTCGGCCCGGCCATGTTCGGTGGCGGCAGCGGCGCCGATCGCTATCGGATGGCGCTCGACCCCCACCGCAAGCTGATCTTCATCGTCGGCATGGGCCTGCTCGCGCTCTTCGCGGGCTCGTCGTTCGCCGGGGAGTGGAAGACCTGGCTGCAGTTCATCAACGGGGTGCCCTTCGGCACGAAGGATCCCCAGTTCCACATGGACGTGTCGTTCTTCATGTTCGACTATCCGTTCATCCGGATGATCCTCAACTTCCTGTTCACCGCCGTGATCATCTCGATCATCCTGGCGGGGATCACGCACTACCTCTATGGCGGCTTCCGGCTGCAGTCACCCGGCGTGCACGCCTCCCGCGCGGCGCGTGCCCACCTGTCGGTACTGCTCGGCGTGTTCGTGCTGCTCAAGGCCGTCGCCTACTGGATCGACCGCTTCGGGCTCGTCTTCTCCGACCGCGGCTTCGTCCACGGCGCCTCCTACACCGACGTCAACGCGGTGCTCCCGGCCAAGACCATCCTGGCCATCATCGCGCTGATCTGCGCCGCGCTGTTCTTCGCGGGCGTCATACGGCCCGGCGGCATGCTGCCCGGCGTCTCCTTCGGCCTGCTCGTGCTCTCGGCCATCCTGATCGGCGGCGTCTACCCGGCGCTGGTCGAGCAGTTCCAGGTCAAGCCCAACCAGCAGCTCAAGGAGTCGGCGTTCATCCAGCGCAACATCGACGCCACGCGGGCCTCGTACAACGTCGACAAGACGGAGATCCTGCCCTACACGGCGGAGGCCGACCCGACCAAGGTCCAGACCGGCGGCGACGCCTCGGTGTCCGGCGTCCGGCTGCTCGACCCCGCGCTGGTCTCCGCGACCTATGAGCAGACCCAGCGCATCCGCGGTTTCTACGGCTTCTCCGCCCAGCTCGACGTCGACCGCTACCCCGATGCCACCGGCAAGCAGGTCGACCACGTCGTCGGCGTACGCGAGCTGCTCGGGGCGCCTGAGGGCCAGAACAACTGGATCAACAACGCCCTCATCTACACCCACGGCTACGGCATCGTGGCGGCGCCCGGCAACGAGGTCACCGACGGCGGCCTGCCCGACTACGACGCCAAGGACATGCCGGTCGTCGGCCCGCTGGTCAACTCGACCAAGCTGAAGGAGCCGCGGGTCTACTTCGGGGAGAGCCCGGCGTCCAGCGAATACGTCATCGCGGGCGGCAACCCCAACAACCCGCAGGAGCTCGACTACCCGGAAACGGGCGGCACCGAGCAGAAGAACACCAGCTACACCGGCAAGAGCGGCGTTCCGGTCGGCTCGTTCTTCAACCGGCTGGTCTACGCGGCCAAGTACGGCGAGAAGAACATCCTGCTCTCGGGTGACGTCAACGACAACTCCAAGATCCTTTACGTGCGCAACCCGCGCGAGCGGGTCGAGAAGGTCGCGCCGTTCCTGACCCTCGACGGCAACCCCTACCCGTCGATCGTCGACGGTCGGATCACCTGGATCATCGACGGTTACACGACCTCCAACGAATACCCGTACGCGCAGAGCGAGAGCCTGGGCGACATGACCCGCGACCGCAACACCGACCGCCGCGTGGTCGCCCAGCAGCCGCAGGACAAGGTCAACTACATCCGTAACTCGGTCAAGGCCACCGTCGACGCCTACGACGGCACGGTCACGCTGTACGCCTGGGACGACAAGGACCCGGTGCTCAAGACCTGGAGCAAGGCCTTCCCCGGCATCATCCAGCCGGAATCGAAGATGAGCGCCGACCTCAAGGCCCACGTCCGCTATCCGGAAGACCTCTTCAAGGTGCAGCGCTACATCCTTTCGCGCTATCACATCACCACCCCCGCCGCCTTCTACAGCGGCCAGGACTTCTGGAACGTCCCGAGCGACCCGTCACAGGGCGACACCAACACCAAGCAGCCGCCCTACTACGTGACCACCACGATGCCCGACCAGAACCCGGCGCCGACGTTCTCGCTGACGACGACGTTCGTCCCGAAATCGGGGCCCAACCTGGCGGCCTTCATGGCGGTCGACTCGGTGGCCGGCCCTGACTACGGCAAGCTGCGCATCCTGCGCATGCCATCCAATACCCCCATTCCGGGCCCCGGACAGGCACAGAACGCCTTCCAGAGCCGATTCGCCGGCGAACTCAACCTGTTGGGTGTGGGTGCCTCGTCGGTCAGATACGGAAATCTGCTGACTCTGCCCTATGCCGGGGGATTGGTGTACATCGAACCGGTGTACATCCAGGTCGCCGCCGGTGGGGGGCAGGAGCCGTACCCGATATTGCAGCGCGTACTGGTGTCGTTCGGCAGCAAGATCGGTGTCGGCCGCACCCTTGATGAGGCCCTGAAGCAGGTCTTCGGCGGAGAGCAGCAGCAGACGACGCCCAACAACCAGCAGGCCAAACCCAACCAGAACACCACTGCTCTGAAGTCGGCGATCGACACCGCGCAGAGCGCCTTCAACGACGCACAGAAGGCCCTGCAGTCAAGCCCGCCCAACTGGGACGAGTACGGCAAGGCTCAGAAGCGGCTGGAAGAGGCGCTGAAGGCACTGGAGGCGGCGGGCGCCCTGCCGTCCACCGCCACCACCCCGACGCCGTCACCTACGGCTTCTCCGTCGGCGTCACCCACGGTGTCACCGTCGGCCCCCGCCACCCCGTCGCCCACCGCAACCCCCACGCCGACGGGCGGTACGTAGGCTCTTCGATTTGCTTCCACCCCGTGCCACCTATAGTCTTTAGACACACACCGACGCGGGGTGGAGCAGTTCGGTAGCTCGCTGGGCTCATAACCCAGAGGTCGCAGGTTCAAATCCTGCCCCCGCTACCAAGTGAAAAAGGCCCTCCGGGATTATCCCGGAGGGCCTTTTTCGCGTCTAGCCACAATGGGCCTCGCTTCGCGCGAACTGTGCTTCTCGAGAGCGCGGGTTCTTACCCGTGCCCGCCACTTGGGCCAGGCGGAACAGGCCGAAGGCTGATCCAGCGAGACCGTGCGTCAGTTGCCGAAAGTCTCCACCAAGGCGTGGCCAGATCCTCGGCGAGCAGTCGCGGCACTCGCTTCCACCACCAGCCATCGAGTCGTTCAGCTCTGCGAACACGAGAGAGCGCTTCGCCGCCGTCGTCCAGCGTGGCGGCTCGAAAGCGCGCGTCCAGCGGCAGGAGCTCGTGGTCCAACATCATCTGAGCCGGCTCTGTTATCAAGGGCCTGATCTGGGCCAGCCAATCGCGGCAGGAGAGGTCGTTCAGGTATTCATACACGGGCTCGTCGTAGCCGCGCTCAATCTCGGACACGAGCCAGTCCCACTCGGCCATCATGCTTCGGAAGGTGAAATTCGCCGCCCACCCTCGGGTGCGGAGTACACGCCCAGCCTCCTGCAAGGAAAACAGGTCTTCAGGTCCAAGCTGGCGATCGTTCCCCATGGGTCAAGCATGCCGGATGCCTTCTGCGCACGGGTGCCACGTGCTGCTTCCGGAGCAGCTGGGTCGCCAACCCGTCTTCCACCGGCAGGCCAGGGGGCACACACTCGAGGCATGATGATGAGGCGCATCAGTGCGGGCCTCGCGGTGCTGCTGACGATCGCCTACCTGGCCTATCTCGTGGCGATCCCGCTCGGCCTGATGGCGCACCGGCTCGAAGTGCACGAGCTGGTGCTGGCGGCCGGGCTGCTGGTCGGGATCTGCTTCACCGCCTCGTCGTACTCCATCACCGATCTCTCGATCGGAGCCGGCGGCACCTACGAGGAGTTCGACCTCAAGCGGTACGTCGCGATCACCGAAGCCGGCCGTGAGTACGTGCGGCTGCGCGAGCGGCTCTGATCACGTCAGGCCGCCGGTTCAAATCCTCTCCCCTTGACGGCAGAGGCCATGGACGGGGCAGGATAGGATCACTCTCCGCTGTTTGGTCATTACGAAGGGATAGCAACGCGAAGACGCGGGACTCCCGCGGAAACCACTCCTCGCGATTTCGCAAGATGTGCACCGCTTTGGAGTGCTCTGTCGCCAACCCCCCGAAGACAGGCGCATTGTGACCGATATAGCCGATGATGATCGCACACCCCCCAACGGCAACGTCCCTCGGTGGTGGCGCTTCCTGGCGACACTGGGCGTCGTCGGCGTGCTCGGAATCATCGCCGACACCATGCAGATCATCAGCTTCGATGTCGGCGACGTATGGTTCCTCACCGAAGATCCGCAGCGTCCTCATCCCAGCGGGATAGGCGAATGGGTTACGGCTGTTTGGAACATGCTGCTTCAGATCAGAGCACAAGCGCCTGGGTGGTTCATCGCCCTCGTCTCCGCTATTGGCATCGCGACCATGCTCGGCCCCGTGAAGGTCATCACGCGGTTGATGCGGATTCTTCGCACTCTGGCGCCGTTCATCGTCGTGGCATGCGTCATATGGCTGCTGTGGCCGTGGATATCAGGGCCGGCCTGGAACTCCGTTTCCGGTCTGGGCGACGGCATCGCCTGGGGCGTCATCGCCACTGTGCTCGCTGTCGTCCTGACGCTCGCCGCTGTGCTCATCGGTGGCGTCGGCGTTCTTCTGCTCGATGAATTCGCGGACTCCACGGGGGCGATGCTGGTGATCGGCTCTTCGGCGGTATTGCTGGTCATGGCGATCAGGTGGGACTCGCTGCCACAGTGGCTGACGATCGTGCAAATAGTCGCCCTGGTTCTGCTGATCATTTCAAGCGTCGTCGCGTATGTGCATGGCCGCTAGCGTGCGGCCGGCACAGGCGAGGAGAAGCACTAATCGCCTGCCTCGGGCGTCTTGCGGGCAAGGACTACACAGTGTCCGAGACCTGCTAGGCCGCAGAACGTCGACCCGACCGAAACCCCGATCAAGAGCCACTGCGGCCAGGTCTGGACGGGGCCGCCGCCGTCGGGCACCCAGAGCATGAAGCCCAAGGTGACGAGTCCGCAGAGGAGGAGTCCGGTGCTCAGGCGGCTGTACGCACGACGAGGGATCGACCGCCCTAATCGCCACAGGAGCATGGGCAGGGAGAACATCGCGAAAGTGCTCATCGCGCCACCCACGAGGGTGCCCACGAGATGACCGAGCGGTGCTTGGAAGCCGCCGTGGTCGGCCCAGTCGTACTTCTTGGCCAGCCATGAGCCGGTCACCCAGATCAGCGTGAGAATCACGAAAACGGTGAGGAACGTGCCGACGGAATCCGGGAACGAATCGCTCGGTTTGCGATCATCGGAGGAAGGCATGTCGCTCATGATGGGCCCTTCGGGAAGGAAGTCTCGCCTGCCACTGTGGCTCTGCGGCGCGCGGCTGCGGGCAGGGAGACCGATGGGGCGTACGCCAGATGGGAGAGCCGGGTCAAGGGTCGTTCTAACGTAGGTCAGCGGCCTGAGATGAGGTTGGCGATGCGGGCGTAGGCCGAGGTCATGGTGCCGCGGTCGTTCTCGTGCCGGTCCGCGGCCCTGAAGAGCGCGTAGATGAGCTGCACCCCGGTCCACCGCAGCGGCTCCGGCTCCCACTGCCTGACCTGGCGGCCCACCCAGGGCAGCGCCGTCAGCTCGGTGTCGCGGCGCAGCACCAGGTCGCGCAGCGTACGGCCGGCCAGGTTCGTGGTGGTGACGCCGCTGCCCACGTAACCGCCCGCCCAGCCGAGGCCGGTCGTGTGGTCGAGGTGCACCGTGGAGCACCAGTCGCGCGGCACACCGAGCACGCCGCACCAGGAGTGCTGGACGCGCGCGTCGGCCGCGGCGGGGAACAGCTTGACCAGCATCCGCCAGAGCAGCGCCACCGTCTGCGCCTGGGTGGCGCCCCGGGAATCGGTGCGCGATCCGTACCGGTACGGCACGCCGCGCCCGCCGATCGCGATCCGGTCGTCCGCGGTGCGCTGGGCGTAGATGTAGGCGTGCGCCTCGTCGCCGAGCAGCTCGTTGCCCGACCAGCCGATGTGCTTCCACACCTCGGCGGGCAGCGGCTCGGTGACGATCATGGAGCTGTTCATCGGCAGCCACTGCCGGTGCTGCCCGGCGAGGCTGGCGGTGAAGCCTTCGGTGGCGCGGATGACGTACTCGGCCGAGACGACGCCGCGCGAGGTGACGGCCGAGGCCATACCGCCCTGACGGGGGCGGATCTCGGTCACCGTGGTGTTCTCGAAGATGTCCACGCCCAGCGCGGCGACCGTCGAGGCGAGTCCGACGGCCAGCTTGGCGGGCTGGATGCGGGCGCAGTGCGGCGAGTACGTGGCCTCCAGGGTCCCCGCCACCCGCAGGCGTTCCTGCTGCTCGTCCCGGGACATCACCCTGAGGTCGTCCTCCCCGTACCCCCAGGTACGCAACGAGGACAGCTCCTCGCGCAGGCGGCGGCGCTGGGCGGGGTTGGTCGCGACGTGCACCAGGCCGCCCTTGTGAATGTCGGCCTCGATGCCCTCCTGGCGGGTCACCTCGATGACCTCGTCGACCGACCGGAACATGGCGTGCTGCAGGTCGATCATCGCCTGGCGGCCCCGGGCCTTGGCGTACCGCTTGCGCGAGCCGGCGAACTCCGCCGACAGCCAGCCGCCGTTGCGCCCGGACGCGCCGAACCCGGCGAACTCCCGTTCCAGGATGGCGATCCGCAGGTCGGGCTGGGCCTTCTTGAGGTAGTACGCGGTCCACAGGCCCGTGTAGCCACCACCGACGATCACCACGTCATACGAGCGGGACCCGGGCAGCGCCGCCCGGCGGCCCGGGACGCCGATCTGCCGGTACCAGAAGGAGACGCCGCCGTTGGCGAAGTCCTCGGTCAGCGGGATGCCTTTCACGTGAGCACTGCCTCCACATCACTTTCGTCGGCCAGGAGTACGGAGTCGGACACCCGCCAGGTGAGCGTGACCTCGTGACCGCGACGGGTTGGTCAAGCGGGTGTGGGCGGACTGATCGTCCAGAGGACCTCGGCTGTCTCGTCGCCGTCATTGACCACGCGGTGGGGCACCGACGTGCGGTACTCCACACTGTCGCCGGCCGTCAGGACGTGCGGGGCGGCCGAGTCGGCCGGGCCGAGCCAGAGGGTCACCTGGCCGCGCACGATGAGGAAGATCTCCTGGGAGTCGCCGTGGGTGTACGGATCGTCCCCGGTGGACGCGCCCGGGTCGAGCTCCCCGGCGTACACCTCCAGGTTCTGCAGGGGGCGCTGGGAGATCAGGTACTTGCGGGTGCCGGGTTCGGTGGGGAGCTCCGGACGTTCGGCGCGGCGTAGCACCCGGTGTCCGACCTCGTCCTGCTCGTTGAACAGGTCTGCGACCGTGATCCCGAGAGCCCCGGCGATCCGCCGCAGCATCCCGATGCTCGCGCTGGTCTGCCCCCGCTCCAACTGGCTGATGAAGCTGGCGCTCGCCTTGGCCTCGGCGGCGAGTCCACGGACGGTCATCTGGCGCATGTTCCGGTAGGCCCGGATGCGTACACCTAAGTATTCGGTCTCCGACTCCGTCATCGAACCCCTTGATCGATTGTACTGAACAAGTTGTTAAGTGGGGATGAAAGGACCGTACATAGGGTGTGAAGACCCAGCAAGGGGGCGTCAGATAACGAATCGGCCACTGACCCGGCCGAGGTCGCTCGCGGCGAGGATCTTCGCGCAGCATAATGACCGGTATAAACCCGATAGTTTCACCGCCTTCCCCCTCCACGACAGAAACGAGAAATGCCGTGAAAGCCTGGATCTTCCTAGTCCTCGGCGTTCTCCTGGTCCTGATGGGCGCCCTGTGGACGCTTCAAGGGCTGGGCGTCGTCGGCGGCAGTGTGATGAGCGGCGTTACTCTCTGGGCCATCATCGGCCCCATCGTCCTCATCGCCGGCGCTGTTGTCGCCTTCTTCGGAATACGCCAGCTACGGCAGCCGCGCGGCTAATAACCCGCCGTTCAGGCATATTTCGAGGTATCAAGGGATCATGACGGCACGCTATGACGGCCTGTCCGAGTGGTACGACGAGCTCATCGTCCCGAACCTCGCGGACGTGACCGAACTCCTGGGCCCAGGCGACGGGACGTGCCTGGACCTGGGCTGTGGCACCGGGCGCTACCTCGACGCGATCCGATCCACCGGCAGGACCGTCGTGGGGCTCGACCGGTCCGGCGACCAGTTGCGCCTTGCTCGCCGCCGGGATCCCGGGCCATTGCTCCAGGGTGACGGTACGGCGCTGCCGTTCGCCTCAGGGGTGTTCGGCACCGTCATCGCGTTCTGGGTGTCCACCGACATCGGCGACTTCCCCGGACTGCTGAAGGAGGCGGCCCGGGTGCTCCGCCTCGGCGGGCTGCTGCTGTTCTATGGGGTGCACCCGTGCTTCAACGGCCCGCACATCGAGAACCGCGAGGACGGCGCGCTGATCATCCACCCCACGTACCACCTCAAGGGCTGGCACCAGCGCGGGCATTGGTGGCGCCAGGGCGGGATCAGGGACCGGGTCGGGATGAGCCAGGTGCCGCTGCCGGACCTGATCAACGCCTTCATCGACGCCGGGCTCGCCATCGAGCGGGTCTACGAACCGGGTGAGCAGCCCATCCCGAGCATCCTGGCCATCAGGGCGTCCGCTCGCTGAAGGCGGTCAGGTGGGGGAGCACGTGGGGACGGGCGCGGTGTTGGTGCCGTTCCAGGAGGCCAGGAAGCCGAAGGTGGCCGTGGCTCCGGCGGCCAGGGTGCCGTTCCAGGCGACGTTCCGCACGCTCACGGCGGCCCCGCTCGCGGTGAGCGTACCGCCCCAGATCTGGGTGATCTGCTGACCGTTGGCGAACGCCCAGCGGACCGTCCAGGCGTTCGTCGTCGCGGTCCCGGTGTTCTTGACCGTGACCTCACCCTGGAAGCCGCCCGTCCACTGCCCGACGTTCTTGAACGTCGCCGTGCAGCCACCTACCGGGGTGGGGGTCGGGGTGCTCCCCCCTGGGGTCAGGAAGTTCGCCAGCGCCGGGTACCAGCGGTCGGACATCTTCTGGTCGCCCGAGGCGTTCGGGTGCACTCCGTCGTAGGTGTCCGCGCTCGTGCTGAACCCCGTCCACTGGTCGACGACGACGATCGGCGACTGCTGGGTGGAGGTGGCGGTGGCCCAGGCGGGGATCGTGTTGTTGAAGGCGACGACACGTTGCCCGCAGTCGGCGCAGTTGGCCGGGTTCATCGGGATGATCTTCGCGACCAGGATCTTCATGGCGGGGTTGCTCGCCCGCATCTGGTTGACCAGCGTGGTGAACGCGCTGAGGATCGTCGCGGGCGCGATGTTGCTCCACACGTCGTTGGTCCCGAAGTGCATGACCACGATGTCGGGCTTGGTGGCCGCCAGCCAGCCGGGGAGCTGGTTCTGGTTGGCCACATTGGTCGCCAGGAAGCCCCCGTGGCCCTCGTTGTCGCCGTCGTGCGCCACCGAGCAGCCCTGCGGCGGCAGGGTGCCGACGAAGTCGATGTCGGTGTAACCGGTGCTCTGCAGCCTGTTCCACAGCAGGGCCCGCCAGCAGCCGGGCGAGCCGGTGATCGAGTCGCCGAGGGGCATGATCCTGATGGCGGCGGCGCCGGCCGGTGTGGTGGTGAGGAAGAGTACCGTTCCGATCAGGGTCAGCATCGCCACCAGCAAGGCGCTCGTCCTCGACATCGTCGGCTCCCGAAGATCGTGGGGTCTGCCGAGAGCGTAGGAGCGCGGAGCGGTGGCGGAAAGGCGACCGGCTCAGGAGGGTCTCGCGACCTGCGGCGTTCGCCGGAACGGCGTGTAACTTTCAGGGCCATCGCCGTGGATTGACCACCTGATCCAACTGATGATTACATGATTACATGGATCAGGAAGCAGTGCCGAGCCTCTATGAGTGGGCGGGCGGGGTTGAGGCGCTGGAGCGGCTCACCGAGGTGTTCTACCAGCACGTCAAGAAGGACGAGCTGATCGGGCCGCTGTTCGCGCACATGGACCCCGGCCATCCCCGATACGTGGCGATGTGGCTCGGCGAGGTGTTCGGCGGCCCTGACCGCTACACCAAGGAGCGCGGCGGCTACCCCCACATGCTCTCCCAGCACCTCGGCAAGGCCATCACCGAGCCACAGCGGCGCAGGTGGGTCAACCTGCTCATGGACGCCGCCGACGAGGTCGGACTGCCCGATGACCCCGAGTTCAGGGCCGCGTTCGCCGGCTACATCGAGTGGGGCACCCGGCTGGCGGTGCACAACTCCCAGCCCGGCGCGAAGCCCCCGGCCAAGGCTCCGGTGCCCCACTGGGGCTGGGGCGTCGCGCCGCCGTACCAGCCCTAGACCGGAGAGAGGCCGCCGCGTCCCTGGTCGTAGCCTGGAGGTCACAGACTTACCACCGGGGAGCAAGGCATGACACGCGGGCGGCTGCGCATCTATCTCGGCGCGGCCCCCGGCGTAGGCAAGACGTTCGCGATGCTCGCCGAGGCGGCCCGCGCCAGGGAACGCGGCCGCGACGTGGTCGTCGGCTTCGTCGAGACCCACGACCGCGCCCGTACGGCCGCCCAGCTCGACGGGCTGGAGACGATCCCCCGCAAAACACTCCTCCACCGAGGCGCCACCTTCACCGAACTCGACGTGGCCGCCGTCATCCAACGCGCGCCGAAGGCCGCGCTGATCGACGAGCTGGCCCACACCAACGTCCCGGGGTCGAAGAACGCCAAACGCTGGCAGGACGTCGACGAGATCCTCGACGCGGGCATCGACGTCGTCTCCACCGTCAACATCCAGCACCTCGAATCGCTCAACGACGTGGTACGCCAGATCACCGGCGTCCCGCAGCGCGAGACCGTCCCCGACGAGGTGGTACGCCGGGCCGAACGGATCGAGCTCGTCGACATGTCCCCCGAGGCGCTGCGCCGCCGGATGGCGCACGGCAACGTCTACGCCCCCGACAAGGTCGACGCGGCCCTGTCCAACTACTTCCGCGTCGGCAACCTCACCGCGCTGCGCGAGCTGGCCCTGCTCTGGGTCGCCGGCAAGGTGGACGACCAGCTCATCCGCTACCGGGCGGACCATGGCATAGCGGGCACCTGGGAGGCCCGGGAACGGGTCGTCGTCGCGCTCACCGGGGGCCCCGAGGGCGACACGCTGATCAGGCGGGCCGCCAGGATCGCCGCCCGGTCCAAGAGCGTCGACCTGCTGGCCGTACACGTGACCAGGCCCGACGGCTCGGCGTCCGACGGCGAGCCGGCGACGCTCGTACGCCGTCGCGCGCTCGTCGAGAGCCTGGGCGGCACCTACCACCAGGTCGTGGGCGACGACGTCCCGCGTGCGCTGCTGGAGTTCGCCCGCGGCGCGAACGCGACGCAGCTCGTGCTCGGCGCGTCCAGGCGGGGCCGGTTCGCGCAGATCCTGTCCCGTGGCGTGGGTGTCACGGCGACCGCCTTGTCCGGTTCGATCGACGTCCACCTGGTGCCCCATGAGGCGGTTCGGAGCGTACGCGGTCCCGCCCGCTCGCCGGCCGCGCTGAACCGGGATCGGCGGATCGCCGGCTGGGCGCTGGCACTGCTCGCGGTTCCGCTGCTCACGGCCGTCATGCTGACGCTTGCCGAGCGGCTCACGCTGCCGAGCGAGATCCTGTTCTTCCTGCTGCTGGTGGTCGCCGTCGCGCTGGTGGGCGGCAGGTGGCCGGCGCTGACGGCGGCGGTGCTCGGTTTCGCGCTGCTGAACTGGTTCTTCACGCCGCCGCTGCACACATTGACGATCTCCGCGCCGGAGAACCTGTTCGCGCTGTCCATCTTCGTGCTGGTCGCCGCGATGGTCAGCACGGTCGTCGACCAGGCGGCCCGCCGCAGCAGGGAGGCCGCCCGCTCGCGCGCCGACGCCGAGGTGCTGTCCACGCTCGCCGGTCACGTCCTGCGCGGCGACGCGGCGCTGCCGTCTTTGCTGGCCAGGCTCAAGGAGGTGTACGGCCTGGAGTCCGTCACGCTGCTGGAGCGCGACGGCGACTCCTGGCACGTCGTGGCCACGGCCGGGGGACCGCCGTCCACCTCGCCGGGCCATGCCGACACCGACGTGCCCATCGACGACGACCTGGTGCTCGCCGTACGGGGAAGGCTGCTCGACGCGGCCGACCGGCAGGTGCTCGAGGCGTTCGCGGCGGAGTCGGCGGTGGCGCTGCGGCAGGAACGCCTGCGTGCGGAGGCCGACCGGGCCAGGCCGCTGGCCGAGGCCGACAGGATGCGTACCGCCCTGCTCGCGGCGGTCAGCCACGACCTGCGCAACCCGCTCGCGGCGGCCAGGGCCGCGGTCGACGGCCTGCGCGGCACAGAGGTCGACTGGACCCCCGAGGACCGCGAAGAACTGCTGGCCACGGCGGGCGAGTCGCTCATCCAGCTGGACCGGCTGGTGTCGAACCTCCTCGATATGAGCCGCCTGCAGGCGGGCGTGCTCGGCGTCACGCTGGAACCACTGGCCGTCGAGGACGTCGTCCCCCAGGCGATCGCCGAGCTCGGACCGCTGCGCGAGCGCGTCCACGACGGGTTCACCGGCGAGGTGCCGGAGTTCATGGCCGACGCGGCGCTGCTGGAGCGGGTGCTGGTCAATCTGATGTCCAACGCCGTCCGCTTCAGCCCGCCCGGCGGCCAAGTGGTGATCTCCGCGAGCGCGTACGGCGGGCACGTCGAGATCCGCGTCATCGACCGGGGGCCCGGGATTCCGCCGGAGGCGCAGGAGCGGGTGTTCCTGCCGTTCCAGCGGCTGGGCGATCGACAGGGCGTGGGGCTGGGGCTCGGGTTGGCGCTGTCCAGGGGACTGACGGAAGCCATGGGCGGCACGCTCACACCGGAGGAGACGCCCGGAGGAGGCTTGACCATGATCGTCTCGTTGCGGAGGGCTCCTTGACTCGTGTGCTCGTGGTGGACGACGAACCGCAGATTCTGCGGGCGTTGCGCATCAACCTGGTCGCCAGGCACTACGAGGTGGCCGTCGCGCCGGACGGCACCGCCGCGCTGCGCCAGGCCGCCGACTGGCATCCTGACCTGGTCATTCTGGACCTAGGACTGCCGGACCTCGATGGGGTGGACGTCATCCAGGGATTGCGTGGCTGGACGAGCGTGCCGATCATCGTGCTCTCGGGCCGGACGGGCAGCCCCGACAAGGTGGACGCGCTCGACGCCGGGGCCGACGACTACGTGACCAAGCCGTTCGGGATCGACGAGCTGCTCGCCCGGATCCGCGCGGTGACACGCCGCACCGGATCGGCCGCCGACGAGCCCGCGACGGTGCGGGTGGGGGAGCACGTGATCGATCTGGCCACGAAGACGGTCTCGGGCGGGGTACGCCTCACGCCCACGGAATGGCACTTCCTGGAGCTGCTGGCCCGCAATCCCGGCAAACTGATCAGCCAGCGGCAGTTGCTGAACGAGGTGTGGGGGAGTTCGTACGTGAAGGAGACCCACTATCTCCGGCAGTACATGGCGCAGCTGCGCCGCAAGCTGGAACGCGACCCGGGGCATCCCGTGCACCTGCTGACAGAGCCTGGAATGGGATATCGCTTCCAGCCGTAGCCGTTACTCCGGCTCGAAGAAGAAGGAGTCCTCCAGCGGATCGGCGAAGGCGTCGGACACACGGCCGTCCTCCTCGTTCACCCATCTGGAGATGCTCCGCGCGGCCTCGTCATCGATCTCGAGGATCCGGTGCCGTTGCGGGAGCCTGTCCAGGTACATGGCGGTGGCGGACAGCTGTACGTCATCCCCCATGTCATGACTGATGTCGTAGAGTTGATCGCTCATGAGACTCACGCCTTGGTGATCATCAGGGTTGTCTTGCGTACGGCCCAAGCGGCCAGCGCGGCACCGAAGATCAGCTGGACGGCGCGCATCCAGAGGGTCTGCGTGTCTTCGCCGTAAATGACGACACCCATCCATATGAGGCTGAAAACGCCGACTAGGGCGATTGCTGCCCAGTTGAACCATCGCTGCCACATATGCGCAGTCTTGCAGCCGTTCGGCCAAGGCTGGGTATGTGAGCGGTCGTCTTCTGGTCACCTGGGCAGCACGCGCGGTGCCGGCTATTCGGTGGGTCTGGTGCCGATGACGACGGTGGCGTACCGGTCCTCGGAGGCTGCCACGCGCGGGGTCAGCCCGGCGGCGGCCATGTCCTCGGCCGTCCGCGGCGCCTGGCGCTCGCTCGTCTCGACCAGCAGATGACCACCCGGCGCCAGCCACGCCGGCGCCGCCGCGATCACCCGCCGCACGACGTCGAGCCCGTCGGCGCCACCGTCGAGCGCGACCAGCGGCTCGTGGACGCGGGCCTCCGAGGGCAGCAGCCGGATCGCCTCGGTGGGCACGTAGGGAGGGCTGGCGATCAGGATGTCGACGCGGCTCCGCAGCGTGGCGGGCAACGGCTCGTAGAGGTCGCCCTCGTACACCTGACCGCCGATGGGGGTCAGGTTGCGGCGCGCGCACCGTACGGCGGCGGGGTGCAGGTCCGCGGCGTGCAGCTCGACCCCCTCTTTGTCGGTGGCCGCGCGTTTGCCGGTGGCCGCTCGTTTGCCGAGGGCCGCTCGTTTGTTGAGGGCCGCGGCCAGTGCGGCGCCCATCGCGCCCGTGCCACAGCACAGATCGAGGATGACGGTGGGGGAGGGGAGGCTCAGCGCGGCGGCCTCGGCCTGGTCGATGAGGAACTCGGTACGGCGGCGCGGCACGAACACCTCGGGATCCACCGCGATCCGCAGCCCGCAGAACTCCGCCCAGCCGAGAACATGCTCAAGAGGAAGCCCGGCGACCCGCTGGTCGACCATGGTGGCGAGCTCGTCCGGCGTCCTCGCCGTCGAGATGAGCAACTCCGCCTCGTCCTCGGCGAAGACACAGCCGGCGGCGCGGAGCTTGGTGATGATGGCGGATGGGGGGACAGGTGACGGAAAAACCGACATGAGCGCCTTTCGGAAAGCCAATGAGCGCTCCCTCGGTCACCTATGTCAGGTGGACCGCACGATCACGAGGGGGAGCACCCAGCCTGCTGCAGCGTTAATGGGTCTCACCTCCTCGATCGGGTCCATCGCTGGGGACGGCAACATTACCTGACGTCCTGTTCGGCAGGCGAGCGGCCTCTTCGTCTGGGTTCCGAGAGCCGTTCGAGCTTCGCCAGGTCTGTCGGGGTCCGTCAGGTCTGGGGCTTTGGCGCTCAGCGGGGGAGCGTGCGAGCGGTGCCGACACAGCGGCGCAGTCGCATGCCCCTCGGCCGGACCTGAGCCGGCTGCTGCTCCAGACAGGCCAGCAAGGCGGACGCCGCGGCCGCGTCGGACAGGATGCGCTGCACGGCCTCCCCGTCCTCGGGAAGCTGACCGCGCTCGGCGAGCTCGTGCTTGATGAAGGCCAGCGGGTCGGGCGCGTCCACCGTCTCGGCGGCCACGGTGGCCCGGGCGGCGGTGAGCAGGCGCAGGTAGTACGTCCGCAGGACGGCCTCGCGCATGCGCGCGTGTTCGAGGTCGTCGATCAGTGTCCGGGCGACTCGGAGGAGGTCTCCAGCATGAGTCGCATCGTCGGCAAGGAAAGCGCGGATGTCATCGAACTCCGAGCGGGTCATCGCAGACACCTCCGAGGGCGCAGATTGCTCGTACATACTTCGTACACACCCCCGATTGCGGATGACTTGCTTTCGGCTTGCCTCCGCCATGTCACCCTCCCGCCGCGGACCCGGTCGGCGACTCGACGGGTTTGAGCATCTTGAGGGCAGGGAAGGACCTCACGATTACCTGTACGGCACGAAGCAGGCGTGGACGGCTGCTAGAGTTGCTCAGGCAGGGCGGCCAAGGGGTTCATGGAACCCGGACAGCGCCCGGCACATCCCACTTCTTCCTGGTTCGTCCGGTTGATTCGCATCTGTCCGGATGGTCTGGTAAGTTAGAGGGGTTGTCCCGGAAACGGGGCGGTCTTTATTCCAGCAGGTCGGAGCGGGTCGGGTCAATTTGACACCGAGCCGGGCGACTGAAAAGATAAAGACACAACGAAAACAGAAAACGAAATGAACGCCTCTCGCAGGTTGGGGAGTACGCGTCCGTTTCTTGAGAACTCAACAGTGT
>NZ_JBEZDM010000048.1:0-72834 GCF_040648335.1 Nonomuraea sp. NPDC049158 | reverse complement strand
CCCCATCTCATCCACCCCCCCCCTCCCCCCCTCTAAACCCCCTTCTCCTCCTACCTCCCGCCCCATGGGGGGGGGCGGGGGCCCCCCGGGGGCGGCCCCCCGCCCCCCCACGGCGTCACCGGGAAGTCAACGGCCGGGCCGAGAGCGGTGACGTTGGGCTGATCCCGCGTCGCAGGCAGCTCTGCCGAAGATCACTCATCCAGGCAGGCGCAGCTTCCGCTGCTGCAGCTCGTGCTCGTGGTGCTGGTGGACCCGCAGCAGCTTGTGGCGGCTGCGACAGGGGACAGGTGGATGTCGACGTCGGTGTAGTCCGAGACCTCGAAAGTCTCCGATCCCAGCTGTTCCAGCTCCTGGAACAGGTCCGATAGTGGCCTCTCGACGATGGTCCGCACGGCGGGCTTCCTTTCATTCGCACGATTGGGCCGAACAGGCAGAGTATTGCAACGACCGCTTTCACACCGCTGCCACCTGCGACAACAGCGGAAAGAGAAGTGAAAGGACCTGCGGCCATAATCCTGAGACAGGACGTACAGCGCCGGCCAGGAAAGGTTGCGTGGCGGTTCGACTGCCCACAATTACTGTTGAAAAGTCTCTTGCCTGTTGTTCATGGCCACAACGCACATGGCGTCATACGCCAAGGAAGTGATCTCGACAATGACTGCTACCGAGCTTGAGCCAGCGGCGGGACAGGGAAAGGCTTCGAAGGCCGATGATCTCACCGTCCGGCCCAGGTTGGGTCATGACGTGCTGTTCTACGACGTCGGCGACAAAGTCGTGGTGCGCAACACCGAGAAGGTGTACGTCGTCAAAGGACAATGGGCATACCGTTTCCTGTGCTCGCTCGCGCCGTATTTGACAGGCGAACACACGGTCGCCGATCTGTGCGCGGGCCTTGCGCCTGAACGGCAGGCGATGGTCGTCTCACTTATGCGTTCGTTGATCGACAGCGGTTTCGCGCGAAACGTACGTCCGGCGGGCGTCGTTGATATGGACCCCGCCGTCGAGCAGGTGTTCGCCTCGCAGCTGAACTATGTGGAGCACTTCGTCGACGAGGCCAAGGCTCGGTTTCTGCGCTTCCGTACGGCAAAGGTGCTGATGCTGGGTACCGGCCGCGTGAACCGGGCGGCGGCCGAGAGTCTGCTGCGCAATGGACTCGGTTCACTGATCCTGGTCGCGTCGTCGCCGGAGAGCACGGCCGAGGACACCCCCGCGGCCATGGCGGGGCTGGCCGAGTGCGTCGCGGACTTGACCGAGGCCGGATGTCCCCCGCAGGTCCAGCTGTCGGACCTCACCCTGGATGACGCCCTCGCGCCGCACGCCCTGATCGGATACGACTTCGTGGTCGCCTCCAGCGACGACGTCGGTATGGCCGCGCTGCGGCGGCTGATCGACGCCGGCGTGAACGGCGGTCCAGCGGTGTTGCCCGCCACCTCGATCGGTTCGAGGGTGGTCATCGGTCCGGTCACCCGCCCGGCGACCGCGGGATGCTGGATGTGCGCCATGCTCCGCTACGGAGCCAACGCCGAGCCGCGCGAGGCGGCCGCCTTGTGGCGCGGCATCGCGTGCGGAGATTCCGGCCTGGGCGCTCCGAGGCTCAATCCGCAACTCGCGGCGATGGTGGGCAACATGCTCGCCTTCGACCTGTTCCGGCTGGTCACCGGCTGCTTCGACGCGGAGACGGACCATGGCGTCCTGATCCAGGACATCTCAACGCTGGAGGCCAAGCGCGAACGGTTGTGGTCTCACCCGCTCTGCCCCTGCTGCGCGGAGCATCAGGACCTCGGCGCCGCCATGCCCATCACGCCGGCCGTCGTCCACGAGGAGGCGCCGAGACCGTTCCGTGCCGATCATGATGACAAGGAGCGGCTCAGGACACTGCTGAAAGAGGCCGATGAACTGGTCGGCTCCCGCACAGGTGTGCTGTCGTCGTTCGACGACGTGGCATTGGACCAGTCGCCGCTCAAGGTCGGCAGGGTCCGCCTCGGCGCCCAGGCCGGATCTGAGGTGCGCACACGGCTGATCACGGCGTTCGACCTGCACTACGTGCCCATCGCGCGCCGGAACGCGATGCGCGCCGCGCTGCTCGCCTATGCCGGCCAGGTGGCGAACGTCCGGCATGCGGTGACCGGTTCGATGGAGATGCCGCACACGCTCGCCCCTGCCGACCTGTCCATCTCCACGGGGCTCGCGATCGAGGGACGCGAGACGCTCTCGTGGCTTCCTGCGACGTCTCTGGTGAGCGGGGAACAGCGGCTGGTGCCCGCCGCAGCGGTTCACCCGTTGTCGGCGCTCAACGCTGACTCGTTGTTCGAACGAAGCGGGGCGGGTGATGGAGCCGGAGCGAACATCGGTGAGGCCGTCCGGACGGGCCTGTTGTCGGCGATCGCGTTCGAGGCTCTGCGCGAGGCGGTTTCGGGACGGGGTGAATCTCGTCCGATCCACTGCGGGGATCCTGAAACCGGTTCTGAGCTGGAGTTCTTGCTGCGGACCTTCGGCAACCTGAACGTCTGGCCGGAGGTGCTTGAGATCTCCCGCCGGCGCAACGCCGGCATCGTCCTCGCGCGGACCCCGGACTCTGCGGACAGGCCGCTGTGGACCGTGCAAGCCGCGTTGTCCCGGCAGGACGCGCTCGTCGGAGCCCTGCGGGATCTCGCCGGACTGGTCCAGATGCGTCATCTGGCGAAGATGGAGGAAGTCGACCTCGGTGATCCGCTGCTGCCCGGCTTCGACGCCCGGGCCGTGCACGCGTCCGAGGATCCGCTGCCGGCCACGACGGACGACTCACCCAGCGACGTCGCCGCCCTTGTCACCGAACTCGCCGACGAGGGCCACGACGTTCTCGTCGTCGACACCACGCCCCCAGAGCTCAGGTCTCAGGCGGCCGTGGTGACCTGCCGGGTCCTCCTGGCGCGATGCAAGAAATGAATGACCGGTTCCCACAGGTGCTCGCGCACGGTCAACGACTGGTCGCCGATTACCTGCACGATCGATTGGCCCGGACCGCCGGGCGACTTCACCGTCCCGTGACGATCCGCGTGGCGCTCCTCGGCGCACAGGAGGTGCCGCGGCTCGACGCATCGGATACAGACACAACAGGCTTGCTGCCTGTCCATGTGCACGGCAGCGCCGTACTGCTCGGCCCGTTCGACAGCGAGCGCCCCTGCTTCCATTGCTTGGCCAGACGGTGGCGGCAGGTGCGGACCAGCGCGGAACGCGATGCGCTGGAAAGCGGGCGATCGGTCGTCGCGCACCATGCGTCCCCGTTCCTCGCCCCGTTCGGGTTGGAGGCGATCTGGCAGACCGTCCAGCAGATCGTCCACGTGCCGCCAGAGCGGAAACGCGCCGACCGGCATGGCCATCCGTTCGTGTACGAGCTACGGCTGAAAGACCTGACGGTGCGACGTCATCCGATCGTCGCGGACTCGCAGTGCCCTCGATGCGGCGTTCCGGCTGAAGACAGCGCCGACGCCGCTCGCATCGTTCTGCGCAGCCGGCCGAAACGATCGATCGATGACTTCCGGATCAGCTTGGCCGCCGACTACGACCTGGAACCCGGCGCGTACGCGAACCCCGTCTGCGGCATGGCCGGCACCGGCGCGGAGCTGAGCATGACGAGCACGACGACGGCGAACGTGAAAGGCCGGATCGACATCCCAGGTGGCGGGTACGTCCATGAAACGTTCTGGGCCGGTCACTCCGACAGCTACGCCCGCAGCACGACCCTGGGAATACTGGAAGCCCACGAGCGCATCGCCGGCACGCAGCCTCGACGGTTCTCGGATCCGGTGGTCGACACATACCGGAATCTGCAGGGCTCGGCACTGGATCCCGCCGAATGCGGCCTGTACCCCGAAGAGTTCTACGCCAGTACCCGGCATTACACGCCCTACCACCCTGATCTGGCGATTCCGTGGGTCTGGGGTTACTCGCTGCGCGATGAGCGTCCCCTTTTGGTCCCTGCGGCGATCACCTATTACCACCTGATCGACCAGATCGGCAGATTCGTCCAGGAATGCTCGAACGGATGCGCATCCGGCAGCTGTCTGGAAGAGGCGATCCTCTACGCCGTCCTCGAACTGATCGAGCGTGACGCGTTCCTGATCGCCTGGTACGCCAAGCCGCGGCTGCGCGAGATCGACCCGTACAGCAGCACGAGGGTCCGCAGCCGTCTGATGATGGATCGTCTCTCGATGTACGGGTACGACATCCGGCTGTTCGACGCCAGGATCGAATTCCCGATACCGGTCGTGGTCGCCGTCGCCCAGCGCAGAGACGGCGGCATGGGCAGGCTGCTCTTCGGGGCCGGCGCCAGTCTCGATCCCGAAGAGGCGATCGCCTCCGGCCTGTACGAGGTCGCGTCCGCGATTCCGGATTTCGCCGACTACACGAAGCTGCGCGCCGAAGAGCTCACCACGAAGGCGGCCGACTTCGACAAGGTTCTTTCGCTGTCCGATCACGCCCCGCTCTACGGGTTGCCGGAGATGGCCCGGTACGCCGCGCATCTGCTCGGCGACGACGGCCGTCCCGCCGATCTGCCCCCGGCGGAGGCGGTGTTCCGGGACTGGCAGCACGAGCGGCCGCGCACCCTGGATCTGCTGGACGACCTCAGGCTCTGCACTCAGTCGGTGGTCAAGGCCGGCTTCGACGTGATCGTGGTGGACCAGACCTCGCCGGAGCAAGCGGAGATCCCCCTTCACACGGCGAGCGTGGTGATCCCCGGCATCTTGCCGATCGACTTCGGGTGGGGCCGCCAGCGCGCCTTGCACATGATGCGGACCCGCACTGTCCTGCGCCGGGTCGGACTCCGCGACAGCGATCTCGAAGCCTCGGAGCTCAACCGGGCTCCGCATCCCTTCCAATGAATCGGCTCGCCGGTACGGCGCACCTGAGGAGTCATGTATGGACACGGAGCAAACCTTCGAAACAGCGAGCGACTATATCGCCGCGATCATGCGCCGCAATCGATCACCGGCGGAGGACTGGAGCCTCAAACCCGATTGGGCCGACCAGCCGCGCATGCACAATGTCTATCCCGGCGTCACGCCCATCCCGCTGCCGGCCGCGCAGGTCGCGCTCGCCTCTCTCGAAGAGAGCCTGACTCGGCAGGTGCCCGAGAACGGCGGCGCGTTCACCATGCCGATGCTCTACGAGATGCTGCGGGACTCCTACGCGTACGGCGGGCGGCGGCTGGCGGTGACGGTCAATGACGACACGGTGGCTTTGCCGCATTATCCGCACGCGGTCTGGTCTCGCGGCACCGCGTCCGGGGGTGGCCTGTACCCGCTCGAGATCTACTGGGTCTGTGGCCCTGGCGGACCGATGTTGCCGGGCGTCTACAATTACTCGCCGGCACAGCATGGTGTCCAAAGACTGCTGATCGGTGACGTGACGAGTCAGGTGCGTCAGGCGATCGCGCCGGCGGCGGCCGCGGGCGACCAGTTCCTGCTCGTGACCGTCAAGTTCTGGAAGAACGCCTTCAAATACGAGGCCTTCAGCTACCACGTGGTCACCATGGACGTGGGCACGGCGCTGGGGACCTGGCAGTTGTGGTCAAGAGCGGCGGGATTTCCGCTGCGCCCGCTGCTCAATTTCGATGAGGAAGCCCTCAACCGGTTGCTGGGCGTGCGGACGCACGAGGAAAGCGTGTTCGCCGTGGTGCCGCTGCCTTGCGGCGAAAGCCCGTCCCCGGAAGGCCGGCCCGAACTTCGAGTCACCGCCGTCCCCAGGGAAAGGTCACGCACCGTTGTCCGGCATCCTGCGGTCGAGCGAGTACATGCCTCGACCGTCACCACTTCGTTGCCCGGCGATTCACCGGCTGAGCGGCTGAAAGTGGCGAGGCCGGGCCACGGCGGCGGCAGGGGCGACGGAATAAAGCTAGCCGATCCGCTCCCGCTCGACGCCACGGTGCGGAAGGCCCTGCGCGGTCGTCGAAGCAGCTTCGGCAGGTTCAGCGCGCAATACAGTCTTGGACAGGCCGCATTGGCCGCGGTGCTGCGTGCGGGCGCACTCGGAGCCCGGCTCGTGTCGGATGTCAAACAGCCGGACGGCACGCCGGAGCTGACCAGGCTGGCCATTCTCGCCAACCACGTCGACGGCGTTCCCGCGGACGCATATGACTACGACGTCGCCACCAACACGCTGCTGCCCCTCGGCGTCGGTGTGAGCACATCGTTCCTGCAGCGCAATTACTTCCTGAACAACTACAACATGGAACAGGTCGCCGCCGTCGTCACGGTGCTGGCACGGCCGCACGCGGTGATCGCAGCCACCGGCCAGCGAGGTTATCGGTTCCTCAACGCGGAGGTCGGCGCCGCCGCCCAGGCCATGTATATGGCCGCGGCCGCGGCGAACATCGGCTGCGGGGCCGCGCTGGGCTTCGACAACGTGTCGTACGCCGAGCACATGGACAGGCAACGAGACCTGAGCGGCGATGACGATGACCAGGAATGGCCCTTGCTGATCGTGATGCTGGGGCACGAGCGCCAGAAGGCTCCCGACTTCCACTTCCGACTCAGTTGATCTCACCGACCCGAAGAGGTGATACCGGTGATAGGCCATGATTTCCAGCTTGGCATGGGCGCCCCAGCGGGCCAGGACAATGGCAGGCAGTGGATCGTCACACCGCAGTTCATGCTGCGGGTGGCCGGGATGCCCATCGACGCCGTGGCCCCCTTGACCAACCCCCGGGGGGTGCGATGGGCGGACGCCCTGCTGGCGGCCGAGACCGCCATGGACGCGGCGAAGCAGGTGATCACTGACGCACTGCAGGAGTCCATCGCGGACAATGATGACGAGCAGCAGCGTCGTCGGCTTCTCACGCTGCGGCGCGAGATCTTCAATCGCCGCCTCCCCAAGGACATGGCATCAGCCAGGGCGCTCGCCGAACACCTTGACGATCAGAGTAGCGGCGCCTTGCTCGGCTGGCTGGACCAGCGCGCCGCCTATGACGAGGAACTCCGGCAAGGCGCCGCCATTCTGGCCGAGGAAACCGACCTGGCCCGCACCCACCTGCGTGAACTCGCCCGCGATCCGAGACTGCGCAATGGCGTGTTGCTGGCGTCTCCTTCACTGGACCGCTACCTGCCGGCCTATCTCAACGCCGGGGCCGGCCCGCTGAACAAACGCGCGCGCCGCATCGAGCGGTCGCTGCTGGAGTATGTGTACCGCACCGCCTGCAAGACGAGCCCTTTCAGCACGTTCACCGCGGTCGCGCTCGGGCGGTTCGTACCCGGCAGCGGGTCCCTCTTCCCGGAGATCGACCTCGACGTCGTCTGGCGTAGTCACGCCCGCCTCAACGTCGCGGCGCTGGCGCGCTTGATAGACGTCATCGTCGACCAGCTCGCCCTGCGTCCGGAACTAACGGTGCGCCTGACGTCGGGCTCGCGGGCCGACACGGAGCGGGTGCGCTACGTGCGGCGGGTTCGAGTGGTCGGTGACGACGACACCCCGATGGGTGTGGACAGCATGCGCGAGAACCTCTTCTTCCTCCGTCAGGGCACCCTGCTGCAGGAGGTCATGCGCATCCTGGGTGAGCGAGCAGAGGTGTCCTTCGGGCACCTGGCCGAGCTGCTCAGCGCGGCCGACCGGCCGAACCGTTCCCCTGAGGACGTGCGCGAGTATCTGAGGCGCCTGCTCCAGCTCGGCCTGCTCGTGGCGCCGACCCTGCACCTGGACGTCCACAGCGCCGACCCGGTGGGATCGTTCCGGCACGGCCTGGAACGGCTGGACACGCCATGGGCACACGCGGTCGCCGACCGGCTCGGCCGCATATCAGAGCTGGTGAAGCAGTACCCGTCAGCCGATCACGAGGCCCGCGGGAAGCTGATCGGCATGATCCGGGCCGGCTTGGAAGAAACACAACGCGAGCTCGGCGCGGTGAAGCCCAGCACGCCGAGCAACCTGGTGTACGAGGATGTGTGCGTCCCCGGCACCGGCGCGGTGGCCGACCCGGAGGCATGGCGGCGGTCGTTGACTCCCTCCCTGTGCCAGGTGGCACGGTTGTTGCCGCTGTTCGACTCCACGGTGCCGCAACGGCTGAGCCTGCATGGATTCTTCACCGCTCGCTACGGAATCGGTGGACGTTGTGATGACGTGCTGCGCTTCGTGCACGAATTCCACCAGGACTACTTCACCTACTACCAGAAGGTCACCTCGCGGCCGAGCTTCGACGAGGACGGCGCGTTCGTCCCTGACCCGAACTGGTTGCGGTTGCCCGAGGTGGAGGCGATGACGCAAGCGCGGAAAGAACTGATACGCCGCATGAAACTGGCCGCGGCATCCGGCACCGACGTGCTGCTCGACGACGAGTTCGTCGATGAGGTCTCCGGCCTGGTGCCCGATCATCTGCTCGACCTGGAGCCGAGAAGTTTCTTCGTTCAGCTTGGCGACGACGGCGGTGAACCGTTCGCCGTGGTGAACCAGACATACAGCGGCTTGACCCTGTTGTTCTCCCGATTCATGCACTGCTTCGACGACGTCGAACGCGGTGGGCTGGCCGCTGAACTGCGTGACGAACTCGCCAAGCTGCAACCGGCCGACGCGGTATTCGCTGAGGTCACGGGCGGGTACGACACCACGAACCTGAACCTGCATCCAGCGATCACACCGTATGAACTGGTCTGTCCTGGCGATGTGAGTTTCCGGAGCGAGTCCGAACAGATCACGGTGGACGAGCTCAGCGTGCTCCACGACGAGAAGACCGGCAGGCTGCGGCTTCACTCGTGGCGCCTGGGCCGCGAAGTCATCCCGGTCTACCTGGGCTTCATCATTCCACCGGCACTGCCCAAAGTGCAGCGGGCGATGCTGCTGTTCTCCCGGACCATTTTCGCCACGATCGACATGTGGGGCGGCACGCGCGCACACGAGCGGATCACGACGATCAGAAGCCAGCCAAGAGTCCGCTTCGGCGACCTGGTCGTGTCGAGACGCAGGTGGACCGTACACCCTGAATTCCTCCCTGCGCGCACCGCCGCGGACGGCGACGCGGAGTCGTTCCTCGCCTGGCGGCGCTGGCAGCGGGACCACGGCCTGCCGCAGCGGGTTTTCGCCTCACTCGGCGCGGTGCCGCTCAAGCCCGACGCGAGAAACGCCATGCCGACGTTCAAACCGCAGTACATCGACTTCGGCAGCGTTCTCTCGCTCCAATCGCTGGACCGATTGGCGCGTGAAGGCAATCGCCTGATCGTGCTCGAAGAGATGCTTCCGGACCTCGAGCAGATCTGGCTGAAGTCGGCTGAAGGACGGTACGTGGCCGAGCAGACCATCGAGATCACCGGCACGACCCGGCCGCTGCGCGGTCACTGATCAGACAGGGGAGATACGGATGACAACAGAGCCGCGCACCATCGACGATCCTCAGTCGCGACCTGCCTCGCCGCCGGGCGAGTGGCAGGCGCTGCACATCTTCTACAGCGCCAATTCCCAGCCGATGCTCACCGACTGCGTCGCACCGCTGGTTCGCGACCTTCGTGGTCGCGGACTGCTGGAGAGGTACTTCTTCATCAACTACTGGATGGAGGGCCCGCACGTCCGGCTACGGCTGAAGCCGGTCACGGAGGCGGCCGCACCCGCGGTGCGCACGGCGGCCGAGGCCGCCGTCCAGGAGTTCCTGTCGAGCCGCCCGGCGCTTTACGAGTTCGACCAGGACATGCTGAAGGCGCAAGAAGATCTGTTCATCATGGAATATCCCGACGAGAATGAGCGGCGCCGGATTTACCCGGACGGCCGGATACCCGTGCAGGGCAACAACACCTTCCACTACCGCGCCTATCATCCGGAAT
This sequence comes from Nonomuraea sp. NPDC049158, assembly GCF_040648335.1. Classification (NCBI taxonomy): domain Bacteria; kingdom Bacillati; phylum Actinomycetota; class Actinomycetes; order Streptosporangiales; family Streptosporangiaceae; genus Nonomuraea; species Nonomuraea sp. NPDC049158. The sequence continues at coordinate 63,055 of NZ_JBEZDM010000048.1, read as the reverse complement.
ACAATCGCTACGGCGGGCCGGTCGGGATATCTCTCGCGGAGCGGCACTTCGAATTCTCCAGCGACCTGGTGATCGGACTGCTGCAGACAGCCAACGTGCACGTCAGGCCGGTGCTGCTGGGCCTGGCCGCCCAGCTCATGATGATCAGCGTTTCCACTTTCATGCGGGACACCAGCCGGATGGCGAGCTTCCTGGAGCGTTATCACGACTACTGGAACTCGTCCTTCGGACTCGACTATTGGAGCTCGACGACCCGCATCGTCGAAGAAAGCACCGCCAGCTACCGGATGTGTTACGACTCGATGAAGGACGTGCTCACGACCCGGTTCATGGACACGCACAACAGCATCCAGCGAGGAGAGCCGGACCGGCTGACCGGCTTCCGGGCGATGTGGGCACGACACTGGGAGAGCCTGCGCGAACAGGTGCTGGAACACGGGACCGCCGGCCGGCTCACCTTCGTCAGAGCAGGCACCTCCAGGGCGCCCAAGGTGATCTCCAATACCGAGGTGCTGCTGCCGCACCTGCTCTCCTCGTACATGCACATGACGAACAACCGGCTCGGCCTGCCGATAGCCGACGAGGCTTACCTGGCGTACATCCTGGCGCGCACCCTCCAGGACAATGCGGCATCCACGTCCTGACTCGCTCGTCCGCTGTCTTCCCTGAAATCCGACCTCCTCATCAACCACGAATGAAGTGAGCGCATGACCATGCAGACAGCCCACCTGCTGGATCTTCCCGCACAGCTGGAGCCGGCCATCAGCGCGGCCACCGACGACATGGAAGCCGGGCGGGACCTCCCTGAGAAGCTGGTGCGCGAGTTGCGGGACAGCGGCGCCTTCCGTCTGCTCACGCCGCGGGAGCTCGGCGGCTTCGAAGCCCCGCTGGAGACCGTGCTGAAGGTGTACGAGGGGTTCGGCCGGCTCGACGCCTCCGCGGGGTGGATCGTGTGGAACGCCAACTGGGGTTTCATCGGCGCGCTGCTCGACGAGCCGGGTAACGCCCGGATCTGGGGACCGGGGCCCGAGCCGGTCTTCGCGGCGTCGAGCATGCTGGGGACCGCTTTACCGTACGAAGGGGGGTACCGGCTGTCCGGATACTGGAAGCTCGTCAGCGGTATCAAGCACGCTGACTGGTTCGCCGCGGCCGCCTACATCAAAGAGGACGACAACGTGCTCCTGACAGATGAGGGCATGCTCGACGTACGGTTCTTCATGCTGCGCCGGGAGCAACTGTCCGTCAAGGACACCTGGCATGCCAGCGGCCTGCTCGGCTCGGGGAGCCACGATGTCATCGTCGAGGACGCCATGGTGCCCGGCGACCTGGTCGTGCGCGTGGACCTGCCGGCCCGCATCCAACGCCCCCGTTACCAGGGCTACATTCCCTCGCTCGTCGTCCCCGGCTGCTCTGCCGTCGTCCTCGGGGTCGCCCAGACCGCCATCGAGGAGACGGCGGCGCTCGCGGTCTCGAAAAGGACGATGACCGGCAGCACGCTCGCCAAGTCGGCGCACACCCAGGCAGTCATCGCCCGGTCGGAAGCCGCGCTCCAGGCCGCCCGGCTGCTGCTGCTGTCCACGGCGCGAGACATCGACCTCGCCGGAGAGAACGCCGAGCCCGTCACCCTCGAGCGGCGAGCCGCACTGCGCGCCGCCATGAGTCACGCCGCGCAGGTCAGCCGCGACGTGCTGATGGCCATGTACGAGCTCGGCAGCTCTGCCTCGATCTATCACGGCAACGCCGTCGAGCGGCTCTTCCGCGACGGGATGGTGGCGCTCCAGCACCACAACCACTCCGCCGCCTTCTTCGAATCCGCCGGACGTGTCCGCCTCGGCATGGCCCCCACCCTGCCTGTCTTCTGACGGCCCCCGAGGCGACGGCCCTGGCAGAGCCGCACGGCGGCCTCCGCGGGGCGGCGTGACCATGTCCGTCTCGAAAGGGCCGCCGGTGATGCCTCCGCTATCCCGAATGCGCAGCGGACAAGACGTGACGTGGATATTTCCGGCCTTTGTGTGTGGCTAGGCTCATCCGCGTGCCTCATCCGGTGAGGGACTTCGCGGAAGGATGTCTTCACACGGTGCCACTCTGCCCTGTTCCCCGCGCGCCTGGTGTCGGTGTCTGTCCAGCAGATGACCGAGGGCAGTCGAATGCCGAAAGGCCGGCCCGCGTGATCGCCGGCGCGGGGAGGGGGCTGCACGTGGCCGTACTAGGCCCCTTTGACGTGCGCATGGGAACGGCCCAGGTCGAGCTGGGGGCGAATCGCCTGCGGACGCTGCTGGCCGTCCTGGCACTGTCGGCAGGCGAGACGGTGTCGGTGGATCGGCTGGCCTCGGTGGTATGGGCGGGTGATCTGCCGGACAACGTCCGGCGCAGCGTCCATACCTATATAGCCCGGCTGCGTAACACGCTCGGCGCCGAGATGATCGAGACGACGTCGCTGGGCTATCAGTTGCAGGTGGCACCTGATCGGGTCGACGCGCTGCTGTTTCGCCGGCTGCTTGCCCAGGCGACGCTGGCACGGGGCACCGAAGCCGAGCCGGCGGCTCTGGAACAGGCGCTGGCCCTGTGGCGGGGGCAGCCGTTCGAGGGGATCGACTCTCCGGCACTGGATGGGGCCGACGCCTCGCACTTGCTGGAGCTGCACGTGTCGGCCGCGGAACGATGGATCGACCTGGGTCTGGCCGCGGGACGCCACAGCGAACTGGTGCCCGAGGCCCGCAAGCTGGCGGCCCGTCATCAGTTGCACGAGCCATTGTGGGGGCGTCTGATCCTGACGCTGGATGGCTGCGGCAGACGAGCTGAGGCCCTGTCGACGTACGAGCGGCTCAGGCGCAGGCTGAACGAGGAGCTGGGCACCGCCCCGTCCGCGGAGCTGCAGCACATTCACGCCGGCCTGCTGGAGGATCGGGCGGCATGGGTGATGCCGATCACGCCACGCCAACTCCCCGCGGACGTGGCCGAGTTCACCGGCCGGGACGAGGAGCTGAAGCGGCTGGATGGGCTGCTCAGCGGGAGCAGCAGGGTCTGCGTCGTCACCGGCACCGCCGGCGTCGGCAAGACCAGCCTGGCCGTGCACTGGGCACACCTGGCCGCCGAGCGCTTCCCGGACGGTCAGCTGTACGTCGATCTCCAGGGGTTCGGGCCGGGCGAGAGCGAACTGGACCCACATGAGGTTCTGTCCAGCTTCCTGCAGACCTTGGGTGTGTCCAAACACCGGATTCCGGCGGATTCGCGGGCCATGATCGCGCTGTATCGGACGCTGCTGGCGGGCCGGCGCGCGCTGGTGCTGCTCGACAACGCCCGCGATGCCGAGCAGGTACGGTGGCTGCTGCCGGGGGGCACCGAATGCGTGGTGGTGATCACCAGCCGGCAGGGGCTGAACAGCCTGGTCAGCCAGCACGCGGCCGTGTTGCTCACGCTGGACGTCCTCACCTATCGCGAGTCCCGGCAGTTACTTGCCCGCCGGTTGGGCCGCGAGTGCATCGAGGCCGACGCGCGCGCCACCGATGAGATCATCGATCTGTGCGGGCGGCTGCCCCTTCCCCTGGCCATCGCGGCCGGCCTCGCGACCGCGACGCCGGCCACCCCGCTCGCGGCGCTCTCGGCCGATCTGCGTCGCGTCCGTACCGACGTCAGCGTGCTCGCCACCCGGGATGCCCGCACCGACATGCGCACCGTGTTCTCGCGCTCCTACGACCTCCTGCCCTCCAAAGCGGCCCGCCTGTTCTCGTTGCTGGCGATCCATCCGGGGCCCGACATCGCCCGAGCGGCCGTGGCCAGTCTGGCGGCCGTCAACAGGTTGCAGGCCGACCGGCTGCTGGACGTTCTCCTGGAAGCGCATCTGGTGACCGAGGCCGTTCCCGGCAGGTTCACGCTGCACAACCTGCTTCGCACGTACGCGCACGATCTGGCCCGCGTCGCCGACGTCCAGCTCCATCGGCAGGCGGCACGACGAGTGATCGAGCACTACCTGCACACCGCATACCGAGCCGCGTGGCTCCTGGCGCCGGAGGCGCTCGTGATCGTTCCCAGCCCTCCGGCGCCGGGCGTGCGGCCGGAGCGCCTCGCACACCGCCGGCAGGCGCTGGATTGGTTCCGGGCCGAGCACGCGGTCCTGTTCACCGTTCTGCGCCAGGCGCTGACGAACGACTTCCCCTCCCATGTCATCCAGTTGGCGGCGGCGGTGACGCCCTGGTGCGATCACCAGAGCGACTGGCGCGCGAAAGCCGACATCCATGAGTCCGCTCTGAAAGCAGCCGAACAACTGGGCGACATCGCGGCCATGATCAGGGCACGGCAAATCATCGCAGCGGTGACGATCGACCTCGAACGAGCAAACCAAGCACCCGCCTGACCTAGCTTCCATCGTGGCTCGATCGGCCGCGTATCCGGGTCACCACCGGCCAGTGGCCCGCTCAGGTGGAGCGGCTGCGGGCGGCCGGATGGTCATTCCGCTGCGGTTCTGCGTGATCTTGACTGGGGGCCGATGCCCCCATGATCTTGGCAGACAAAGGGCCTCCGACCTGTTAGTGCAGGTCGGAGGCCCCATTTAGTGGCGGTGGTGGTGGGATTTGAACCCACGGATGAGTTGCCCCATCACACGCTTTCGAGGCGTGCGCCCTCGGCCACTAGGCGACACCACCGTCGACGAGCTTACCGGATCCGCCGAGTGCCGAAGAACTCCTTTAGTACCGCAGCGCACTCCTCATCCAGCACACCCATGACGACCTCCGGGCGGTGGTTGAGCCTGCGGTCACGGACCACGTCCCACAGTGATCCCACGGCCCCGGCCTTCTCGTCGACGGCCCCGTACACGATGCGGTCGACCCGGGCCAGCACCGCGGCCCCCGCGCACATCGTGCACGGCTCCAGCGTGACCACGAGCGTGCAGCCGCTCAGCCGCCAGCCCCCGAGCGACCGGGCGGCCTGCTGGAGTGCCAGAACCTCCGCGTGCGCGGTCGGATCGGCGGACGACTCGCGGGAGTTGCCGGCGGACGCGAGCACCTCGCCTCGCGGACCGAGCACGACCGCGCCGACGGGGACCTCGCCCCGGGCGCCGGCCGCGGCGGCCTCGGACAGGGCCAGGCGCATCGCGTCGGCGTGGTTCACCGCAACCGGTCGAGCTCGTCGGCGAAGGACAGCCGCTCGGCGATCACCGAGAGGATGTCGGCCGGCAGCACGCCCTCTTCCATGCTCAGCTCCAGCAGCTCCTCCGAGCTCACGCCCAGGTCGCTGAGCAGTTCGAAGTCGCCGGAGGGCTTGACGCCCAGCCCGTTGCCGTCCTTGTCGGGCGCCACCCCGGCGAATTCCGCGAACAGCTCGCCGAGCGTGTCCGACATGATGGCGTGCGCGTCGGAGAGGAACACCCGGGGCTCGTCGTCACCTCGGTAGCGGACGATGGCGAACCACTCGTCCTCCACCTCGACGCAGAGCAGGGCGAGCTCGTCACCGGACAGGCCGAGGGCCTCGGTCACCGCGTCGCCGAAGTCGTCGACGATCTCGGCCGCGCCGAGATCGACCTCGGCGCCGCTCCAACCGCCGGAGATCTTGACGAAGGCCGCAGAGAAGGTGTTGGACGCCATGTCCGTGCTCCAGGGGTCAGCCGAAGACCGATTCGATGGCCCGCTCGAACGGCTCGGAGAAGCCGAGTCGCGCGGCGATGCTGGAGAGTACGTCTTCCGGGAGGAGTTCGATGTCGCCGGAGAGTATGCCCAGCTCCATCTCATCGAGTCCCAGGTCCGCGAAGATGGACAGATCGCCTGCCGGAAGCACCGTGTCCTCGTCCTGGAGGATCTCGTCGAGCTCCTCCTCGTCGGGGATCGGCACGTCGAGGTAGTCGAGGACCTGCTCGGCCAGCGGGAAGTCCCAGGACGCCGCGATGTCGGACAGGAACACATCGACGCGGTCACCCAGGACGCGCAGCGCCACGAAGAACTCGTCGCCCACGGCGACCAGGCCGATCGTGCCGCTCTCGCTCGGCTGCTGGCGCAGCGCCTTGATCAGCCCATGCAGATCGGACGTCAGCGCGACCGGCAGCAGGCCGGCGTCCCAGCACTCGTCCTCGCGATAGACCACGATGGCGAAGTCGAGCGCATCTTCTTCTGTCATCGTCCACCCCACGACGTGGTCACTACGGGATCCAATCGTTCCAGACCCGGCCACCCCCCGTGGGCTGCTCCGACCAAATTGTGATCAAAACCCATGACGCGACGTGCCGGTTCGTTGCACACAAGATAGCGTTGTCCCTTATGGAAACCCTCGTCGTCGACCATCCTCTCGTAGCGCACAAGCTCACCACGCTGCGCGATGTCCGGACGGACTCGCCGACGTTCCGCCGGCTCGCGGACGAGCTGGTGACCCTGCTGGCGTATGAGGCGACGCGCGATGTACGGGTCGCGGACGTGAGCGTGCGGACCCCGGTCGCCGAGGCTCACGGGGTACGGATGGCCAAGCCCTATCCGCTGGTCGTGCCGATCCTGCGGGCCGGTCTCGGCATGCTCGACGGCATGACCAGGCTGCTGCCCACGGCCGAGGTCGGTTTCCTGGGCATGATCCGCAACGAGTCGACGCTGCAGGCCGAGACCTACGCCACCCGGCTGCCCGATGACCTGTCCGGGCGCCAGTGCTACGTGGTCGACCCCATGCTGGCCACCGGCGGCACGCTGGCCGCGGCCGTGCGGTTCCTGTTCGACCGGGGGGCGGTGGACGTCACGGCGATCTGCCTGCTCGCGGCGCCCGAGGGGCTGGCGTACATGGACAAGGTGTTCGCCAACTCCGGCAAGCCGATCCGCGTCGTGACCGCCGCCCTCGACGAGCGGCTGAACGAGAACGGTTACATCGTTCCAGGACTGGGTGACGCCGGAGATCGTTTGTACGGGGTGGTCTGACTCGTCACGCTGCGCACTCACTTCGTTACATACTGTTGTCACGTGGGTATGAGGTGAGAGGAAGGCAACTTCCGCACGCGCGTGGTGGGGAGCAACGATGAGCGTTTTTCCGGCTACCGAGGTGTTGTCGTGAGCGACCACACCGAGGCGGAGCCAAGTCCGTACGCGGACGTGGAGACGGCACTCCGCGAGGAGTTCGCCGGCATCCACTCCGCGATCACCGTAACGCGCTGCGTCGAAGCGGCGCACTACGGCGCGCTGGAGGTCACGGGCTACGCCCATCCGAGTCTCGTCGAGCGGATCGCGCGCAAGCACCTTCACGTCCTGGCTCTCGTGGCCAGCGAGCGTGGCTAAGCAAGATCAAAACTATCCCGTCAAGTTACCTTTACCCCGGCATTGGGGTGGGTAATGTAGAGAGCGGGTGGAGTAGGTAAGTGGTACGGAGGCGACAGTGCAGGTCAAAAAGGTCCTCACATACGGTGGTATGGCTTTTGTGGCGTACTACCTGTTCGCGCGACCAACCGATGCCGCTGACGCGGTCAGAGGGGTGTTCGACAACGTGATCAACGCGGCCGACTCACTGGCCCAATTTGTGAACAACCTCGCATGAGACTTGTGACCCACGGGGACTCTGCTCCGGCGTCGGTCAACCGCTACCTACTCCCCCACGAACAACAGGTCATCATGGTGCGGCGTCACCCAGCCGTGCTGCTTCGCCCGGTCGCCGAGGTCTTCGGCGGCCTGATCATCGCCGGGCTGCTCAGCAAGATTTTCGGCGGCGAGGGGAGCAGCACGGCTCTCGTCGTCGTCTGGTGGCTCTGGCTTCTGCTCTTGATCCGCTTTGTATGGAAAGTCGCGGAGTGGTCGGTCGACTACTTTGTGGTCACCTCAAAACGGATGTTGCTCACCACGGGCCTCATCACCCGCAAAGTCGCGATGATGCCGTTGGGCAAGGTCACCGACATGAGCTTCCAAAGATCTCTCCTTGGGCGCATGCTCGGTTACGGTGAGTTCATCCTTGAATCCGCTGGTCAGGATCAGGCACTGTCAACGGTCGAGTACATTCCGTATCCGGAGACTCTGTACCTCGAAGTGTGCCAGATGCTTTTCCCCAGCAAGGACGACAGCGACGATTAATCCTGCCGTGGGGAATTCTTCACGTGGGGATACCCGATTGCGCCACTTCATGCAATCATTGCGGAGTGTTGACCCTTCCCCGCCTTGAGAGATGAGATGCCGAGTCAGGGAACCATCGGTGACCGCGTCCGAGGACTGCGGCTAAACAGGCGGATGTCACAGGCCCAACTGGCCGGACCCGACCTGTCTGACAGTTATGTCTCGCTCATCGAGTCGGGCAAGCGGACTCCGACTCCGGTTGTAGCAAGACTCCTGGCCGAGCGCCTGGGGTGCACCACCGAGTTCCTCCTGCATGGGATCGAACCTCGGCAGCGCATCGATACCGAGCTCGGCCTGCGCCACGCTGAGCTGGAACTACAGCATGGTGACCCGGCCGTCGCGGCCGACCGCTTCACGGAGATCGTGAAAGCGGCCGACGAGGAGAACGCGCTGCTGACCGCGCACGCTCGCCTCGGCAGGGCCCGCGCCCTCGAAGCGCAGGGACGGCTCGGCCAGGCGGTCGAGGCGTTCGAGCGGCTGCGCAGGGAGGCGGCGGCCCATCCTGAGCGGCTGGCCGACCTGCCGCTCACCGTCGCGCTGAGCCGCTGCTACCAGCGGGCGGGCGACCGTCTGCGGGCTCGCGACCTGGCCGCGCACGCGCTGGAGCAGGCGGAGCGGCTGGCGGTCACGCAAGGCGAGATCGCCATCGATCTGGCCGCCGCGCTGGTAGAGGTGCGCAGCGGACGCGAGGGCGACTCTCCCGAGCTCGGCTTCGTCCGGCGGGTGCTCGACGCCAGCGGCGTGCCTGAGATTGTGGACCGTTCCGCTGAGATCCACGCCCTCTGGCAGGCCAGTGTGGCCGCGGCCGGTGGCGAGGACTCCGCGCTGGCCGTCCGCCTGGCCGACGACGCGATCATGGCCGGCCGACCGGCCAGGCTCACGCTGCAGCTGGCCCGCGTGGCCATGCACTGGGCCAGGATCGACTCCGCGCCGATCGCCGAGGCCGACCAGTGGGCCGAAGCGGCGACTCGCGTGTTCGCGAGCACCGCGGGCAGCACGCAGGAGCATGGCGAGAGCCTCATCGCGCACGCCAGGGTCAAGCTGCGGGCGCGAGACGCCGTGCGGGCGGGCGAGCTGGCCACCTCGGCGCTCGACCTGGTGCACGACGCCCCGGGCACGGCACCGGCCGAGGCCCACCTCGTGCTCGCCACCGTGGCGCTCGCCCTGGACGCCGACATGTCGAGACCGCTCGGCGAGGCTCGGCAGCTGCTCGAGACGCTCAACCGTCCGGTGTTCGGCTCTGACAGGCAGGCCGCACGCTGCTGGCGAGAACTGGGCGACCTTTACGGCAGCTCCGGGGACAAGGCCCAGCAGACCAGCGCCTATCGCAGGGCGTTGGAGGCCGCCGGAGTCCATTCCGCACTGGCAGGGGTGAAGATCGACGTTTCAGTGAACCGCTAGCCCTCCGGGAGCTCCAGATTTGGTTTTTGAGTCTGGAATAATTAGGGTCTACCAGTCATTGACTCATGGGATGACTGGCACCCCCGGAGGAGGCGGACTGTGAGTCTGCGTACGGCTCAGCGAGCTTCGCTCGTCGACCAGGTGATCGATCAGCTCAAGGAGCAGATCACCTCAGGGTTGTGGCAGATGAACGGCAAGATCCCAACTGAGACGGTGCTCGCTGAGCAGCTCGGAGTGGGACGCAACACCGTTCGCGAGGCCGTACGCGCGCTTACACACGCCGGGCTGCTGGAGTGCCGCCAGGGTGACGGGACCTATGTCCGCGCCACCAGCGAGCTCTCCGGCGCCATGCTGAGGCGCCTGCGCCAGGCCGAGCAGTTGGAGATTCTCGAGGTGCGCCGCGCACTGGAGGTCGAATCTGCTCGCCTGGCCGCCACCAGGCGCACCGACGAGGACATCCTGCGCATCGAGGCCGCTCTGGCCGAGCGCGACCGCGCCTGGGAGCTGGACGACCCGGAAGCCTTCGTCGAGGCCGACCTGGCCTTCCACATGTCCGTGGCGCACGCCACGCACAACCTCGTGCTGATCGACCTCTATGAGGACTTCTCGGCGGCACTGCGGGCCAGCATCACGGCCGCGGGCACGTCGCTGAACAAGAGCTACATCCCCCACGACGCCATCGCGCGCGCCATCTCCTCGGGCGACGCCACGGCCGCCGAGCGCGCCGGGCACGCCTGCATGGAGCACATTCTCATCGCGCTCACCGAAGGCGAATAACCCTCACCCGAGGCGCAGCGACATCACCAAGTAGCGGAAGCTGGGCTGCCCGTCACCAGGAACGTCCTGGATCAGGGCGGCCCTCGTCGGTGACTCCATGTTGAGGCGGGCCAGGTCGGTCTCTATGCCGGTCAGGCCGTCGAGGAGGAACTGCGACTGGAAGGCGATCTGGATGTCGTCGCCGCGCAGCTCGCACTCGACCACCTCGGAGCCGCGGCCGATGTCGCCGCCGCCGGCCTGGATGCGTACGTGCCCCTGGCTGAACGACAGCCGGATCGCGGTGTTGCGCTCGGCCACCAGCGCCACCCGCTTGATGGCGTTGACGAACGCCGTCACCGGGACGTCGGCCCTGATCGACCAGTCGGCGGTCAGCCTGGTGCGATAGTCGATGAACTGCTCGTCGAGCAGGCGGACCGTGGTGCTGCGGCCGACGCTCTCGAAGCCCGCCACGCCGTCGCCCAGCGCCACCGCCACCTCGCCGCCGCGCAGCGTCTTGGCCACGTCGACCAGCACGCGGGCGGGCACCATGGCGGACACCGCGACGTCAGGCGTGGCCGGGCGCCAGGTGAGGTCGCGGGCCGCGATGCGGTAGCGGTCGGTGGCCGCCATCGTGATCGACTCGCCCTCGATGTCGACCCTGATGCCGGTGAGCATCGGCAGCGTGTCGTCGCGGCTGGAGGCGGGCGCGACCTGGCCCACGGCCGAGGCGAAGACGCCGCCGCCGATGGCGCCGATGCTCGGCGGCATCGTGGGCATGGTCGGGAAGTCTTCGACGGGCATCGTGATCAGGCCGAACTCGGCGCTGCCACAGGTCAGGACCGCCTCCTGCCCCTCGGTGACGATCTCGACGTCCTCGGCGGGCAGGCTGCGGCTGATCTCCGCGAGCAGCCGGCCCGGGATGAGCACCTGGCCCTGCTCGGCCACGTCGGCCTCGATCCTGGCCTGGGCCGAGACGTCGTAGTCGTACGCGGACAGGCTCAGCTCCTCATCGGCCCCCAGCAGCAGGCCCGAGAGCACGGGCACCACAGGGCGGCTTGGCAGCACCCTGGCGGCCCATGCCACCGCGTCTGCCAGAACATCGCGGTTTACCCGGATTTTCACCTGACCCACCCTTTCGCGTTGCTGCCTCCTATGAAAGGTAGCCGGTGCCACCGACAATGCGGCTATCTGCTGTTGAGGTAGGCGAGCACCGCCAGGACCCGGCGATTGTCGTCGTCAGAAGGCGCCAGACCCAGCTTGGCGAAGATGCCGGCCGTGTGCTTGGCCACCGCGCTCTCGCTGAGGTAGAGCCGCTGGGAGATGGCGGCGTTGGAGCGCCCTTCGGCCATCGCCTCCAGCACCTCCCGCTCGCGTGGCGTGAGGGCGGCCAGCGGCTCGTTCCTGGCATTGCTGGCCAACAGCTTGGCGATCACGTCGGGGTCCATCGCGGTGCCGCCCTGGGCGACCCGGCGTACGGCGTCGATGAACTGCTCGGCGTTGAACACCCGGTCCTTGAGCAGGTAGCCGATCGCGCCGGACCCATCGGCGAGCAGCTCACGCGCGTACAGCTGCTCGACGTGCTGCGACAGCACCAGGATGGGCAGTCCGGGCACCTGCTGGCGGGCTGCCAGCGCGGCCTGCAGGCCCTCGTCGGTGAAGGTGGGCGGCAGCCGTACGTCCACGATCGAGACGTCCGGGCGCAGCTCGATCAGCCCCTTGAGCAGCTCGGGACCGCTCTCCACGGCGGCCACGACCGTGAAGCCGTGCGCCTGGAGCAGGTGGACCAGGCCGTCTCTGAGCAGGTAGAGGTCTTCGGCGACGAGAACGCGGTTCATCTGCTGAACCATAGACGGCGAGGTGTCGCCTCCGCCCACCAGCGATCCCTGTTGTGGCAGGCCGGGATCACGGTGGCGGTCAGGTACATGGCGCAACCGAGCGCGATCATGAACAGGATGACCGGCCACTGCCACGGCTCGGGCATGTACAACGCGAGGAACCAGGCCTTCTCCGGGATGCCGAAGACCTTGAAGATGCCCGCCACGATGCCCTGCGGGAACAGCGGGCACCAGGAGGTCAGCCAGAGCGTGACCACCACGGCGGCCTTCCAGCGCGGCAGCTTGGGCAGGCTGCCCGCCCAGTGGTTCGGCAGGACCTTGGGCATGCTCATGGTCACCGTGGTCGGCCCGCCGGGCGGGCTGTTCACCGCGAGCACCCCGTCGAAGGCGGCCAGCCGCCGCTCTATGCCCATGAGGCCGCTGCCCTTGCCGGGGTCGGCGCCGCCCATGCCGTCGTCGGTCACGGAGATCCGCAGGTCGGGGCCGTTGCCGCTGAGGTCGACGGTGGCCGTGGCGGCACCGCCGTGCCTGGCGGCGTTGGACAGCAGCTCACTGACCGCGAAGTAGGCGGCGGCCTCCACCGGCGGCTCCGGGCGGTGCGGCAGGTCGACGTCCACGTTCACCCGGAGCGGGCTGTCGATGGCCAGGGCGCGCACCGCGTCGGCGAGCCCGCGCTCGGCCAGCACCGGCGGGTGGATGCCGCGGATGACCGTACGCAGCTCGGTGAGCGTCTCCGAGGACGCCTCCTTGGCCTTGGACAGCAGCGCCTTGGCCGCGGCCGGGTCGGTGTCGACGAGCTGTTCGACGGCGCCGAGCGTCATGCCGATCGCCACCAGCCGCGCCTGCGTGCCGTCATGCAGGTCTCGCTCGATCCTGCGCATCTCCGCGGACTGGGTGTCGGCCGCCAGGTTGCGTACCCGCTGAAGGTGGCTGACCTGCCCCGCCAGGCGGCTCGCCGCGGTCGCGGACAGCACCAGCTCGCACCACATGCCGTAGACGCGCAGCCCGCGGTCGGGCAGCAGCAGGAGCAGGGGCAGCAGGCCCAGTTTGACCACCGGGTCCAGGACCAGCCAGACGCAGTCGCGCCAGGTCGCCGGGTCGGAGACCAGCCACTTCCACCGGTCGTTCCAGGCCGGCACCCGCGGCGACTTGTACAGCGTGCGGTGCGAGCGGTACATCCCGTCGGCCTGCCGCTGCGGGGGCGGCGGCTTGGGCAGGTACGGCGAGTCGATCCGGACTCCTAACCACTCCCCGGCCAGTCGTCTCCTGTGCTCCGCCACCTGCCTGGCCAGCCGCACCTGCAGCGGGAAGAGGGGGACCACGCCGAGGCCGAAGGTCAGGACGAGCAGGCCGAAGGAGACGACGGCAGTGGGCACCTCGACGAGGATCAGCGCCAGCAGGGCCGCGACCTGGCCGTACCTTCTCAGCATGCTCCCAGTGTGCGCGATCCGCGGCATCGCGCATATTGCACCTAGATACACCTTCGCCGGGTACCCAGCCCGATTCTCGGCGAGAGCCGGAATTCCTAGCGTCTAAGGCATGAAAGTCATCGAGGTCAGGAACCTCCACAAGCGGTACCCGAACCATGTGGCGGTGGACGACGTGTCGTTCGAGGTGTCGGAGGGCGAGATCTTCGGCATCCTCGGCCCGAACGGCGCCGGCAAGACCACGACCGTCGAGTGCGTCGCGGGGTTGCGCACTCCCGATCGAGGCACCGTACGCGTGACCGGGATCGACCCCCATCAGGACAGGGACGCGTTACGGCGGGTGCTCGGCGCGCAGCTGCAGAGTGCCGCGCTGCCCGACAAGATCAAGGTGTGGGAGGCGCTGGATCTCTACGCCTCCTTCTATCCGGATCCGGCCGACTGGTCCGAGCTGATCGAGCGCGTCGGGCTCGGCGGCAATCGGGAGGAGCGCTTCGCCAAGCTCTCCGGCGGTCAGCGGCAGCGCCTGTCCATCGCGCTGGCGTTGGTGGGCCGGCCGCGTGTCGCGGTGCTCGACGAGCTCACCACCGGCCTCGACCCGCAGGCCCGCAGGGACACCTGGCAGCTGGTCGAGCAGGTACGCGACTCCGGCGTGACGATCGTGCTCGTCACCCACTTCATGGAGGAGGCCGAGCGGCTCTGCGACCGCGTCGCGCTCATCGACGCGGGCCGGGTCGTCGCCACTGACACGCCCGCAGGGCTGATCGCCCAGGTGGGCGGGGCGCAGCGGCTGCGGTTCCGGCCGACCGCGCCCTTCTCCGACGACCTCCTGCTGGCCCTGCCCGAGGTGAGCGAGGTCGCCAGGACCGGCGAGCAGGTCGTGGTGACGGGCACCGGCGACCTGGCCACCTCCGTCATGCTGACGCTCGCCCGGCATGAGGTCGTACCCGCCGACCTGCGCATCGAGCAGGCCACGCTCGACGACGCGTTCCTCGCTCTGACCGGAAGGAAGCTGTCATGAGGAAGATCCTCTTCGTCGAGACCAAGCTGCATCTGCGGCAGTGGTCCACGATCGTCTTCACCCTCGGCCTGCCGCTCGCCCTGCTGCTGGTGCTCGGCGGCATCCCCGACCTGTCCAAGGCCGATCCGGCGCTGGACGGCCAGCGGATGATCGACACCCAGCTGCCGGCCCAGATGACCTTGCTCTCGGTGCTGACGCTCGCCTGCACGGTGCTGCCGGCCGTCCTGGTCACCTATCGCGAGCAGGGGGTGCTCAGGCGGATGTCGACGACGCCCGTTGCGCCGGGGCGGCTGCTGGCCGCCCAGCTCATCATCAACCTGGCCATCGGCACCGTGTCGGTCGTCCTCCTGGTGGTGGTCGGGAACCTGGTGCGCGGCGTCGCGATACCCAAGCAGCTCCCCGGTTTCGCGCTGGTCTTCCTGCTCGGCTCGGCCGCGCTGCTGGCTCTAGGGCTGGTGATCGCCTCGGTCGCGCCGTCGGGGAAGGCGGCGCCGGGGATCGGGTCGGTGGTGATGTTTCCGCTGATGTTCGTGTCGGGCATGTGGATCCCGCGTGAGTTCATGCCGGACGCGCTGCGGGCGGTGAGCGACTATTCGGTGGCGGGGCCGTTCGCCCAGGCGTTGCGCGACACCTGGGCGGGCCACGCGCCGCAGCCGCTGCACCTCGTCGTCATGGCGGTCGGCCTGCTGGTCTTCGGCGGGATCGCGATCCGGTTGTTCCGCTGGGAATGACGCTGGGTGTAGCGCTAGGACCAGATGGGGCGGGCGCCCGTGACGTTCAGCATCACCGAGTAGAGCGAGGACGAGGACGCGATGAAGAGCCTGTTGCGCTTGAGTCCGCCGAACACCAGGTTGGCGACATCGTCAGGCAGGCGGAGCCGGCCGATCAGCGTCCCGTCGGGGTCGTGGCAGAGCACCGCCTTGCCCGCCGCCGCCCACACCCGGCCCGTGTCGTCCAGGCGCATGCCGTCGAAGCGGTCGTCGTCGCCTCCCTGCGCGAAAACCTCGCCGCCCGAGAGCGTGCCGTTGTCGTGCACGTCGAGCACCCGTATGTGCCTGCGGCGGGTGTCGGCAATGAAGAGACGGGACTCCTCCAGCGAGAAGGCCAGGCCGTTGGGCCGGTCGAAGTCGTCGGCCACCCGGCTCACCTCGCCCGTCACCGGATCGACGCGGTAGACGTGACAGCCGTCGATCTCCGGCTCGGCCCGAAAGCCCTCGTAGTCGCTGTCGATGCCATAGGCGGGGTCGGTGAACCAGATGGAGCCGTCGGAGCGGACCACCGCGTCGTTCGGGCTGTTGAGCCGCTTGCCCTGCCACCGGTCGGCGATCACGGTGATGGAGCCGTCGGCCTCGGTACGGGTGACCCGGCGCAGACCCTGCTCGCACGAGATCAGACGGCCCTGGCGGTCGAGCGTGTTGCCGTTGACGTAGCCGGCGGGCTGCCGGAACGGGCCCACGGCGCCGGTCATCTCGTCCCAGCGCAGCATCCGGTCGTTGGGGATGTCGCTCCAGACCAGGAAGCGGCCCGCCGGGAAATAGACGGGCCCCTCGGCCCAGCGGGTGCCGAAGTAGAGGCGCTCGACCAGGTCGTCACCGCCGACCGTGGCGAAGCGCTCGTCCAGCACCTCTAGCTCCGTGGGGATGTGTCCATATGGTGTTTGGTGAAATGGCTGCATGGTCGAATAGCATACTGTCATGGACGAGATCGACAAGATGCTGATCGGCCTGCTTCAGGAAGACGCCACGCGGTCGTACGCGGTGCTCGGCAAGGCGGTCGGCCTGTCGGGCGGGGCGGCGCACGAGCGGGTGCGCAAGCTGCGCGAGCGTGGGGTGATCAAGCGCACCACGATCGAGGTGGACCCGGCCGCGCTCGGGCGCGAGGTGGTGGCGTACGTGCTGGTCGACGGCGGCGCCTGGATGGGGGACGCCGCCGCGCGGCTGGCCGCGATCGCGCCGGTCGAGGAGGCGCACGTCATCGCCGGTCCGGCCTCGGTGCTGCTCAAGGTCCGCACGGCCGACACGAGGGAGTTACAGCAGGTGCTGCGGCAGGTGTTCGAGGTGGACGGCGTGACCGGGACCCAGACGGTCGTCGTGCTGGAGACGTTCTTCGAGCGGCCCGTACACGTGGAATAGGGTGCTCAGGTGGCGATTTTTGCGCAGATCAGTGATACCCACATCGGTGGCTCCGACGAGAGCGTCGAGCGTACGCGGCAGGTCATGGAGCACCTGCGGACGTTGCGCCTCGACGCCGTCCTGGTCACGGGTGACATCGCCGACCACGCGTTGCCGGCGGAATACGCGATCGCGGAGGAGCTGCTCCGCGACGAGCGGCCGCTGGCCGTCTGTCCGGGCAACCATGACGCGGTGCCGGAGTTCGAGAAGCTGCTCGGCCCGGCCAACCAGGCGCTCAGGCTCGGCGACCTGACCATCGCCCTGGCCGATTCGAGCGTGCCCGGTCACCACCACGGCTACCTGGCCGACGAGACGCTGGCCTGGCTCGACGAGGTGCTGTCGGAGCGGCCCGGCGTCCCGGCGTTCGTGGGGATGCACCATCCGCCGATCGAGCTGGGCATCCCGTACGTCGACCAGATCCGGCTGCGCGAGCCGGAACGGCTGGCGGACCTGCTATCACGGCACCCGAACGTGGCCGGGGTGCTGACCGGCCACGCGCACACCGCCGTGTCGGCCCGGTTCGCCGGACTGCCGCTCGTCGTCGCGCCCGGCGTCATCTCCACCTGCCTGACCGGCGCGGAGACCGAGGCCGAGATCCCCGTCTCGTACGACCTGCCGCCCGCGTACGCGCTGCACATCTTCGACGGCCGGCAGCTGGTCACCCACTTCCGGCCGGTAATCCTCAAGTAATATTGAGGTTATGACCAAGGTGGCGTGGAACTCCAAGGAGCTGACGGTCGGCCAGCTCGCCGAGCGCAGCGGCGTGGCCGTGTCCGCGCTGCACTTCTACGAGGCCAAGGGGCTCATCGGGAGCCGCCGAACCGCGGGCAACCAGCGGCGCTACACCCGTGACACGCTGCGCCGGGTCGCGTTCGTCCGGCTGTCGCAGCGGCTGGGCATCCCGCTGCGGACCATCAAGGACGCCCTGGGCGAGCTGCCCGAGGAGCGCACGCCCACCCGTGATGACTGGGCGCGGCTGTCGGCGGCCTGGCGCAGCGAGCTCGACGACCGGATCGAGCAGCTGCAGCGGCTCCGCGACGACCTCACCGAGTGCATCGGGTGCGGGTGCCTGTCGCTCGACCGGTGCGCGCTGGCCAACCCGCACGACCGGCTGGGCAACGAGGGACCGGGCGCGAGGCGCATCGACACCCGGCTCACCTCGGCCAAGGAGAGCTGCTCGGCCCCACAGGCCGCCTGCTAGCGCACCGATCAGTGCTTGGCCGGCGGGACGATCAGGGTCGGCCGGTGGGCGTGGTGCAGCACGTGGTTGGAGACGCTGCCCAGGAGCACGGAGCGCACGCCGGCCAGTCCTCGCGACCCCGTGACGACCAGCGACGCGTCGACCTCGTCCGCCACGTCCACGATCGTCCGCCAGATCGACTCTCTGTCGGCCACCGCCCGATACGTCACATCCGCGAGCCCGGCGGCGATCGCCAGCTCGGCCCCCTCCTTGGCGTACTGCTCGGCCTGGACCCGCCACTCCTCACTGGAGTCGGCGACCACGGCGGCACCGGCCAGCGGATACCTCTTGAGCTGCACGAGCAGCGGCTCCCACACGGTCACGATGAGCGTGGGCTCGGCGGCCAGGTGCTTGGCCGCGAACTCGATGGCGGCGCGCGAGTCGGCTGAGCCGTCGTAGGCGACGAGGATGGTCATGGCGTGCTCCCCTTCAGTTGAAGCTCACTCTCTCGTTGCAGCACTGGGACGATCAGCCGGGATTCCGGGAGCCGCTGTCTGTTGTGTCACAAAGCTGTTGTGTCGCAGCTGAAGAACCGGCGAGGATCGGTCTTCGTGACTCTCCCCCGCGTGCCACGCCTCGACATCGACGGCGTCCTGCGCGAGCTCGACGTCCCCCTCATCTATGAAGGCCCGTGCCCCGGCGGCCAGGTCGGCGCCGCGTACGTACGCTGGCCCGACGGCCACCGGTCGGTGCTCACCCGCGGACCCGATGTCGGCGCGCTGCTGGAGGTGGCCCGCGCGGCCGGGGTCCCGGCGCCCCGGTACGAGCTGGTGCGCCCGCCGGTCGTGGTGCAGGAGTTGCTGCCGGGCTCTCCCCCGCGCGAGCCCTCCCGGGTCACGATCGAGTCGATGCTCAACGTCAACCGGCGCTGCCGCGGCCTGCTGGCCGGCCGTAAGGACCTGCCCGGGTTCGCGCTCTTCCTGCGTACCGACGGGCCGGGCTTCTGCCTGCACGAGCCGCTGCGGACCTACGACAGCCGCACGCGGCGACTGCTCGACCAGGTCGAGGAGATCGGCGCCGCCCTACCGGAGCGGCTGGACGGCGACGACCTCGTCCACACCGACTTCCATCCCGAGAACGTGCTGGTCGACGCCTCGGGCACGGTCACCGGAGTGATCGACTGGGACGGCGCCACGCGGGGTGACGCGGACTTCGACCTCTTCACGCTGCGCTTCGACCTCACGCACCGGGCTCCGGAGCTCGCTCGGCTGCTCGACGGCATGGTGTCCGAGGAGGCGGAGCGGGCCTGCTGGGCGCACATGAGCCTGCGCATGGTCGACTGGGCGATCCGGCACTTCACCGCCACCGAGGTCACCGTCTGGCTCGACGTCGCCGAACGACTCAGGCCGCTCTGACCGGAAGCATGGTCAAGGGGCGTCGCGGCGCAGGGCCGTCATGCCACGGATTCGATGCCCAGTGACCGGACGAGCTGGGCCAGTTCTTCCTGGAAAAGCTTGTCGGGACTGATCGTCTGGGTACGCAGATGCCCGTAGATCTCCAGTGACACCAGGCCGTGCAGGTGGCCCCAGATACGCAGCGCGAGCGCCACGCCGGCCGGCGGCAGGGTGGGGAACGCCGGGCGGACCTTGCCGAGAAGCCCGGCGTCGAAGTCGGACCATTGGAAGTCGCTGTGCGCGTAAAGGTGTTCGGCGTGTGGCCAGGCGGCGTCCGCGAGGGCGGCGATGCCCGTACAGACTCGGTGCGCGGCGTCCGGAGCGGCGCCGCCCTCGGGAGCTTGATAGCCGGGCACGGGGTCGCCGTAGATGAGGCGAAATCCCTCGGGATTGGCCAGAGCCCAGTCCCGGAAGGCGCGCGCCCACGTCTGGATCCGACTGGCCGGACGCGCCGCCGGGGCCTTGGCCCATGCGGCGTCCACGGCGTCGGCCAGCGCGGTGTAGACCTCGTTGATCAGCGTCGTGACCAGATCGTCGCGGGTGGCGAAGTAGCCGTAGATCGCGTTGGCGGTCATGCCCATCTCGCGGGCGATGGCCCGCAGCGTGATGGCGTCGGGTCCGCCCGAGGCCATCAGTTTGAGCGCGACCTGCTGGATCTCCGCTGTCGTCTCGGCCCGCAGCCGTTCGCGGCGTCCTCCCGTGCTTCCCACAGCGGCCACTCTACAGCGTCCCCAGACTGCTTGCCGTATAAAAACTTCACGCCGTATAGTCTCCTCCCATCTGACAGCGCCACATAGGGAGAACCCATGCACATCGGCATCATCGGCGCCACGGGCGGCATCGGAAGCCGCGTCGTCACCGAAGCCCTCCACCGGGGGCATCACGTCACAGCGTTCAGCCGCGACGCCACCCGGATCAGCGAAGAGCGCGAGAACGTCGTCTGGAAGAGCGTTGACGTCCTCGATGCCGCGAGCATCGCCGCGGTCCTGCCGGGGCTGGACGTACTGATCAGCGGATACCAGCCCGGCAACGCCGCCGACGACTTCGCCGACACTGTGTCGCGTTCGATCGCCGACCCCACGGCCTACGCCACCGCCGCCCGGGCGCTGCTCAAGGCGCTGGAGAGTCATCCCCGTACTCGGCTGATCGTGATCGGCGGCGCCGGGAGCCTGGAGATCGAGCCTGGCCTCGTACGAGCCGACTCCGACGAACTCCTGCACGAGACCCTCGATCAGATTGGGCTGCCGAGGGAGTACGCCGCCGCCGTACGCGGGCATCGGGACGCCCTGAACGTCCTGCGCACGTCCAACCGGCTCTGGACCTACTTCAGCCCGGCCGAGGACATCGCTCCCGGCCGGCGCACCGGCCGCTTCCGGATCGGTGGCGACCAACCGGTCCTCGACGCCGACGGACGCAGTCGCATCTCCTCGGAGGACGCCGCCGTCGCCCTCGTCGACGAGGCGGAACTGCCGCGTTTCGTCCAGCGGCGCTTCACCATCGGCTACTGAACCTGCTGGGAGCCTTCTTTCTCGCCCGATGATCAGTGGGCGCGACGGCCACCATGGTCCCCGGGGGGCGTCACACGACCCCGCGCGGTCGCACGCGATAAACCCGTGGCGACGTCGATGATCGTCCCGCGATAATGGCCGACGTGGAGGAGGTCGAGGTCGTCGTCGCCCATTCCGAGCGCGCGACCCTGCGCGTCGGCGACGTGTTCCTGAAGATCGACGCTGATCAGACACGCACCGACGTCGAGGTCGAGGCGATGGCCATGGCGCCGATCCCGACCCCGGAGGTCCTGTGGCGCAAGCCGCCCGTGCTCGCGCTCGCCGCCCTCCCGGGGACGGCACTCGGCCGCCTCGGCGAGCCGTCGACCGCGTCGTCGGCGGCGTGGGCCGCGGCGGGTGCCGCTGTCCGGACGCTGCACGACGCGCCGCTGCCGCCCTGGCCCGGTCGAAGCCTCGACGAGATCGCATCGCACCTCGACGGCGAATGCGAGTGGCTCGTCACGAACGGCGTCCTTCCCGCCGACCTGGTCACGCGCAACCGCCGGGTCGCCGAGGCCGCGCTGCGGCCGTGGACACCGGTGTTCACGCACGGCGACCTGCAGATCACCCACATGTTCGTCGACGGTGACGAGATCACCGGCGTGATCGACTGGTCCGAGGCGGCCCAGGGCGATGCCCTGTACGACCTCGCCAGCTTGACGCTCGGGCACGAGGAGCGCCTTGGCGACGTCGTCGCCGGCTACGGCACGGACGTCGACCTCGACGTGATCCGCGGATGGTGGTCGTCGCGAAGCCTGCTGGCGATCCGCTGGCTGGTCGAGCACGGCTTCGACCCGTTCTTGCCAGGCTGCGAGGTCGACGTCCTGACAGCCCGGATGTGAGACCGCACGAGCTTCGTCAGATCGACGGCCGGCGCGACAACAGACGCCGCGCTAATGCTGGGCCATGTCGACGAAGCGGCTGTAGTGGCCCTGGAAGGCCACCGTGACGGTCGCCGTGGGGCCGTTTCGGTGCTTGGCTACGATCAGGTCCGCCTCGCCCGCCCGCGGCGACTCCCGTTCGTAGGCGTCTTCGCGGTGCAGCAGGATGACCATGTCGGCGTCCTGCTCGATGCTGTTGTGGACGGAGATCCCGTTGGCGACGAAGTTGTGGGTTCCCAGCACCGTGGCGTCATAGACCGGCTGCTCTCCTAGGCTCTCGATCGAAACCACCTCGTCCCAGAAGACGTCGTTCGTCGCCAGCATCTCCATCTGGGCGTCATCCAGAATCGCCGCCACCCGACCCAGACGCTCCCGGCTGGGTGCGTGCTTCCCCAAGGCGCTGCCGCAGAGTTGGGTCCCCGGCGCGTTCGAGAACGCCCGATGGGTCATGCTCTTCTGTGTCAGCACGTCCCGAACACGGTCCCAGATCTCACGGGGAACCGTGTCGAGGTTGGTGTTGCTCTTGGCTGCCCGCAGCGCTGGAAGGCAGCGAGCGGCATGCTTTGCTCGTTCGCCGACCACGCCCACCTCCTCCAGGAACCGGAGCTGGTTCTCCGCGCCGTAGATGTGCAGTTGATACCCCGGCCGGTAGTCGCCCTTCCGGGTTGTCTTGATGCGAGTCATCACGTTGAACCGGAGCAGCAGCCGCGCGACGTCATCGATCAGCCGCCGGCTCGTCGAGGCATAGGAGATCCGCGACTGGCCGAGCTTTTCGTCCCACCAGACGCATCCGTCTGCCGCCCACAGGTGACGCAGGAACAGGGCGATCTGCTTCTTCGGCAGAGAGAAGACTTCCTGGGGAACGAACTTGTCGTGACTGCGAAGGCCGAACAGACCCAGGCCGTCGAGCCAGGCGGCGATGGGGTCGCGCTTGCCGTGCGTGAGCCGATAGGGGGCAGGTAGCCGCAGTGTGGTGACCGGCCCGGCGGCATAGTCGTCCCGGACCGCACCCACTCCGAAATGCGTGGCGGCCATCGTCACAGCTTCCAGGCAAGTCTCGTCCGTGCTTGCGTACCGAATCGGCTGGTTCCTGACGAACGAACCATCTCCGATCATGTGCCCGAGGAGGATGACCTCCTCCTCGGGCCACTCCTGAAGATCTTGAGGGGCGGGAACGTGGCGCGGAACGGCAAGGCGAGTGCCCGGTCCGATCTCCCCCAGAGGTCGCCAGCCGTCGTAGGTCATGAAGGGGTGATTGGCCGTCGCCTCGATCTCGCGGCCCGACGTCAGCCGCAGCCTGAAGACTTCCTTGGTTCCGCTGGGAAAGACATGCGTCATGGTCCGCGGCACGAGCCGCAACTTCTCATCCAGCGACCACACGGGGATGTCGCGTGCGCCAGACTCCAGAAGCTCCCCCAGCGACACCTCCGCGCCCGTGTCGGCCCGAAGGACGCGGGTGTCTGCCGTCAGGCAGCCGGACTCGCGCAGGTCGCTGACCGCGGGCCGCTTGTCGGTGCGCTGCTCGGGGCCTCGGTTGAGCTGGGAGATCGCGATGACCGGCACCTCCAGCTCCTTGGCCAGCAGCTTGATCGCACGGGAGATCTCCGAGACCTCGTTCTGGCGGCTCTCGGTCTTCTTCGGCGAGCTCATCAGCTGGAGGTAGTCGATGACCACGAAGCGCAGGTCGTTGCGCTGCTTCAGGCGCCGGCACTTGGCCCGGATCTCCATCATCGACATGTTGGGCGAGTCGTCGATGAACAGCGGCGCCTCGGCCACCTCGCTCATCCGCCGGGCCAGCCTGGTCCAGTCGTCATCGCCCATCGTGCCCGAGCGCATGGAGTGCAGCGCCACCCGCGCCTCGGCCGACAACAGACGCATCGTGATCTCATTGCGCGACATTTCCAGCGAGAAGATGACGGTGGTCATCCCATGCTTGATCGCCGCGGAACGGGCGAAGTCCAGCCCCAAGGTGCTGTTGTGGGTGGGGACGCACGTCCTGCCCGCCAGGTAGAGGTGGTCGGCGTTGTCCACCTCGACGCAGCGGACCGGCTGAGAGGGGACCGGGCGCACGTCCACGATGGAGCGGGCCTCTGTGCTGAAGTCGAGTGAGTAGCGCTGGTCGGCCTGCGTGGTGGTGACGTTGTAGCCAAGACTCAGGACGAGCTCGCGCACGTCATGAGCGAGCCGCCGGCTCGCCACGGCTCCCCCGAACAGGATCCGCCCCTCTTCCCCGGCGAAACCGTCCGAAGCGAGCAGGCCGGCCAGCAGGTCGCGTCGCTGTCCCTCTGAGGCGCGCAGGTAGGGCGAGGGGATGTGCTGGTCCGCATCGGCGCTGGTGCGGTCGCCAAGCCGGACTCCGAGCTCGTACGGCGGCACGGGAAGCTCCTGCTCGTCGAGCGCGAACGGCGCCGACACCGCGACCGCGTGGGCCGCCCCTCCGTCAGCCTTGAAGATCTCCTCCGTGGTCAGCACCCCGTGCGCCGTCCGCCACTGGTGCCCGGCGTCCGCGACGATCACCGTGCCGTCGCTGAACTCCACCTCGTAACACGGCCTGTCACGCATGACCTCGGTGGCCGCGACCACCCGCGTCGGCCTGCCGTCGCCCCCGAGGAGCCGCTCGCCGACCGCGACCTCGCCCATGGTCGTCCAGCCCGTCGGGGTCGGCAGCGGCGTGTCGAGCGCCAGTGCCTTGCCGATGGCCGGGCGGGCGGCGACAACGATCATCTGGCCCGGGTGCAGGCCGTTGGTGAGCTGGTCGAGGTCCTGGAAGCCGGTCGGCACGCCGACCATCTGGCCGCTGCGGCTGCCGATGGCCTCCAGTTCGTCGAGGGCGCCCGGCATGATGTCGGCCAGCGGCGCGTAGTCCTCGGACGTGCGCCGCTCGGTGACCTTGTAGATCTCCGCCTGCGCGCGGTCGACCAGGTCGTCGACCTCTTCGTTCTGGCCGCCGTAGCCGAAGGAGACGATGCGCGTGCCGGCCTCGATGAGGCGGCGGAGAATGGCCTGCTCGCGGACGATCTTCGCGTAGTAGCCGGCGTTGGCCGCGGTGGGGACGACGGCCGTCAGCGTGTGGAGGTAGGCGGCACCCCCGACGCGGGCCATCTCGCCGCGCTTCTGCAGATCGTCGAAGACCGTGACGGCGTCGGCGGGCTCGCCGCGGCCGTAGAGGTCGGTGATGACGTCATAGATCATCTGGTGGGCGGGCCGGTAGAAGTCGTCGGAGCGGATGAGCTCCACCACGTCGGCGATCGCGTCCTTGGACAGCAACATGCCGCCCAGCACCGACTGCTCCGCCTCGATGTTGCTGGGCGGCGTGCGCTCGAAACCCGGGCCTCCGCCGCCCTCTTCGTCAATGCTCACCGCGCCCCCTCAACACCTTGCAGGCGGTCGCACCACCCCCACTTGTAGTCGACCGGTCTGACAGTTTCGCGGGTTCGCGGTGAGACGGCAACGCGGCCTGTGGACAACCCTGTGGTCAAGCTGTGCACTATTCGGCTCAGGGTGTGAAACAACTGTGGACGGAGCTGTGGATAACTCTGTTCACAATCCACAGCACCCGCGATGACCTGCACAAACTTTGCCCACCGGCTGTGGAGGAAAGAAAGTTGGCCCGACACGCCGTGTAATGGCCATAATGGGTAAATGCCCATTACGCCGCAGGACAGGGAGATTCTGCGCCTGGCCGTGCCCGCGTTCGGCGCGCTGGTCGCCGAGCCGCTCTTCCTGCTCGCCGACTATGCCATCGTGGGGCACGGGCTGGGCACCACCGCCCTGGGCGCCTTGGGCGTCGCGGGCACGATCCTGGCCACGGTGGTGAACCTCTGCGTCTTCCTCGCGTACGGCACGACGGCGTCCGTGGCCCGCCAGACCGGCGCGGGCCATCACGCCACGGCGATGCGCAGCGGCGTGGACGGCATCTGGCTCGCGCTGGCCATCGGCGCCGCCCTCATCGCGGTCTGCTGGCCGCTCGCCCCGCCGATCGTCGGACTGTTCGGGGCGGTCCCGGAGCAGGCCGGGCAGGCCACGACGTACCTGCGCATCTCGCTGCTCGGCGCGCCCGGCATGCTGGTCGTGCTGGCCGGGACGGGCGTGCTGCGCGGCCTGCAGGACACGGTCACCCCGCTGACCGTCGCGGTGGGCTCGTTCGCGCTCAACGCGGGACTGAACGCGTGGTTCGTGCTCGGACTGCACTGGGGCATCGCGGGCTCGGCCTGGGGCACCGTGCTGGCCCAGACGCTGGGGGCGGCCGTCTACCTCGTCGTGGTGGCCAGGGGCGCGCTGCGGCTCGGCATACCGCTCACGCCCCACCTGGCGGGCGTCAAGCAGGCGGGTACGGCCGGCTTCGCGCTGCTCATCAGGACCCTCTGCCTGCGCGTCGTGCTGGTCGTGGCGACCGTGGTGGCCACCAGGATGGGCCAGGCCCAGCTGGCCGCGTACGCCATCGCCACCCAGGTCTGGACGCTGCTGGCCTTCGCCCTGGACGCCATCGCCATCGCCGGCCAGGCCATCACCGGCCGTACGCTCGGCGCCGGCGACGTGGCCGCCACCAGGGCCGCGACCCGGCGCATGGTGCAGTGGGGCCTCTGGTCGGGGTTCGTGCTCGGTGTGCTCGTCGTCGCCGCCCGGCCGCTGCTGCCCGGCCTGTTCGACGCCGATCCACAGGTGACCGAGCAGTTGCTGGCCGTGCTCTGGCCGGTAGCGCTGTTCCAGCCGGTCTGCGGCGTGGTGTTCGTGCTCGACGGGGTGCTGATCGGCGCGGGTGACCAGCGCTACCTCGCGTGGGCGGCCCTGTGGACGACGCTCGCGTATCTGCCCTGTGCCTTTCTCGCCTCGGAGTTCGGCATCGTCGCACTTTGGTGCGCGCTCGGGGCGTGGATGATCGCACGTTTGATCACGCTGGGACAGCGGGCGCTCGGCACGGCATGGCTGGTGACCGGGGCGTAATCGTCCCGTGCTTGCTGTTACGCGTGTGGTGCGGCACTGTGGGCGGGTTCCCTGAGCGGGGTGTGCCTTTGTCCACGATCCTCCGGCGGCTGCCGCCCGAAGCGGCGACCGGGTTACGCACAGGCGCGCGCCACAGCCTCGCCGAGCTCTACCGGCCCGCCGATCTGGTCGTGCTCGGACTCGGCGTGATGATCGGCGCGGGCATCTTCAGCATCGCCGGGCAGCAGGCCGCGACCATGGCCGGCCCCGGAGTGATCCTGTCGTTCATGATCGCCGGGATCGCCTGCCTGCTGGCCTGCCTGTGTTACGCCGAGCTGTCGTCCACGATGCCGACGTCGGGCAGCGCCTACACCTTCACCTACGTCATCTTCGGCGAGGTATGGGCGTGGATCATCGGCTGGGCGCTGATCCTGGAGCTGGAGCTGGCCGCCGCCGTGGTGGCCAGGGCCTGGGCGCTGATCACGGTCCGGGCGATCACCGGGTTCGGGGTGCGCCTGCCGTACCAGAACGTGGTCGAGGACGTGTTCGTCCTGTTCATCCTGGTGGTGCTGACGGGCGTCGTCGCGCTCAACGCGCGGGTCGGGCTGCGGGCGCTGTGGGTGATGGTGGCGGCCAAGCTGCTGGCCATCGGGGCGGTCATCGTCGTCGGGGCGCGGTACGTCAAAGTGGCCAACTTCGGCGACCTCTACACCGAGCCGAAGCCTCCGGCCACCCCGGCGGCGACCGTGCTCGACATGATCGTGGGGCAGAGTCACGCGTTCGGCTGGTTCGGTGTGTTCGCGGCGGCCTCGGCCATCGCGTTCGCGTACATCGGCTTCGACGTCGTCGCCACCGCCGCCGAGGAGACCGTGAACGCCTCCAGGGCCATCCCCAAGGGCATGATCCGCAGCCTGGTGATCGCCACGATCATCTACCTCGCGGTGGCCGTGGTCATGATCGGCATGATCCCCTACACCGGCATCTCCCCCGACGCGCCGCTGTCCAGCGCGTTCCGTGTGGTGGGCGTCGACTGGATGGCGCACGTCATCGACATCGGCGCGGTGCTCGGGCTGACCACGGTCATCCTGGTGCTGATCGTGGGGCAGACGCGTGTACTGTTCTCCATCGCCCGCGACGGTCTGATGCCGCGCCGTCTGGCCACGATCAGCCGCAGGTATCACACCCCCACGCGGGTGACGCTGCTCATCGGAGTGGTCGCGATCCTGCTGGCCGAGCTTGTACCGGTGTTCACGCTGCAGCAGCTGGTGGTGATCGGGACGCTGTTCGCGTTCCTGTTCGTCGCGGCGGGGGTGATCGTCATGCGGCGCCGGATGCCGCACCTCGACCGCGGCTTCCGGGTCCCGCTCTCGCCGCTCCTGCCCGCGCTGTCCCTGGTGGCGACGCTCTGGCTGATGGTGAACCTGCAGGTGCTCACCTGGGTGTGGTTCGCCCTGTGGATGGCTTTCGGGCTGCTCGTCTACCTCGGGTACGGCCGGCGCCACAGCCTGCTGGCGGAGCCGGAGCTGCCTCCGCTGAACCACTCCAGAGGCCGCCACCGGCGTTGAGAACCCTGCCCGGGTGGTTCGTCGCGACCGCTCCGTGGTGGCTGGGATACCGCCCTAGAGCCGCCCGGAGTCCAGCACCGCCCGTAGGAAGTCCCTCGTACGGGCGTGCTCCGGGTCGGTGAAGATCAGCTCCGGTGGGCCCTTCTCCAGCATGACCCCGCCGTCCAGGAAGCACACCGTGTCGGAGATGTCGCGACAGAAGCCCATCTCGTGGGTCGCCAGGATCATCGTCATCCCCGAGTCCTTGAGCTCCCTGATGACCTGGAGCACCTCCACCACCAGCACCGGGTCGAGCGCCGAGGTGACCTCGTCGAGCAGCATCAGCCGTGGCTTGGTGGCCAGCGCGCGGACGATGGCCACCCGCTGCTGCTGGCCGCCGGAGAGCTGGTCGGGATAGGAGCGGGCCTTGTCCGCCAGCCCGAACCTGGCCAGCAGCTCGCCCGCCTGCTCCTCCGCCTCGGCCTTGGCCACCCCGTGCACCCGCCGGGGCGCGAGCGTGATGTTGTCGAGCACCGTCATGTGCGGGAACAGGTTGAACGCCTGGAACACGATGCCCAGCCGCCTGCGTACGTCGTCGACGTCCGCCCGAGGGTCGGTGATCTCCTGCCCATCGAGGTGGATCGCGCCGTCGTCGACGGTCTCCAGCAGGTTGACGCAGCGCAGCAGCGTGGACTTGCCCGACCCCGACGCGCCGATCAGGCTGACGACCTCGTGCGGGCGTACCTCCAGGTCGATGCCGCGCAGGACGCTGTGGCCGCGGAAGTTCTTCCACACCCCGTCGATGGTCAGCAGGCTCATCCGCGCCTCCTTCGCGTACGGGCGGCCAGGTGGTCGGTGAAGCGTGCCATCGGGATCGTGAGCAGGATGAACAGCAGCGACGCCACCAGGTAAGGCGTGTAGTTGAACTTGCTGGCCGCGATGATCTGCGCCTGCCTCAGCGCCTCCAGCGGCCCGATGGTGGCCACCAGCGCTGTGTCCTTCTGCAGGGAGATGAAGTCGTTGAGCAGCGGCGGGACGACCCGGCGGGTGGCCTGCGGGAGCACGACGAAGCGCATCGCCTTGGCGTGGCTCAGGCCCAGCGAGCGGGCCGCCGCCACCTGGCTGGGATGGACCGACTCGATGCCCGCGCGGAACACCTCGGCCACGTACGCGCCGTACGAGAGCGTCAGGCCGATGATGCCGAGCGTGGCCAGATCCGTCGGAATGCCCTGCAGCCTGAGCGCCGGCAACCCGAAGCCGACCAGGTAGATGACCAGAATCGTCGGCACGCCGCGGAAGATGTCGGTGTAGAGCGTGGCCAGCGCCCGGATCGGGAAGAAGGCGGGCGCCGTGACGGTGCGGGCCAGGGCCACCAGCACCCCGACGAGCAGGATCAGCGGCTCCGCGATCAGGAAGATCTTGATGTTGAGCAGGAACCCGGTCAGGACCTCCGGCAGCGCCTTGACGAACCACTCCGGGTTGAAGAACGCCTCCCGCACCCGCGGCCAGCCGGGCGAGTGGGTGACCACCACCACGACCAGGACGAGGAAGATGATCGTCGAGGCGCTGGCGATGGACGTCGAGCGCCGGGCCCGCGACCTGCGGACCCGCTCGCGTTCGAGCTGCCGCTCGCTCTTGACCCAGCCCCCAGCGCTCTCACTCGCTGAAGGCTCGCTCACAGAAGGCTCGCTCACTTCAGCTCGGGCGCGCCCGCGGCCGCGCTGAGCCACTGCTGCTCGATCTTGGTCAGCTCGCCCTTGGACTTCAGCGCGTCGACGGCCTTGTCGACGCACGGCTTGAGCGCGCTGCCCTTCTCCATGACCAGGCCGAACTCCTCGGGCGTCCCGCCGGTCGAGCCGAACTGGCCGACGATCTTCGACTTCTCGACCTGCGCGGCCGTCACGTAGAAGGCCGTGGGCAGGTCCACGACGATCGCGTCTACCTGCTTGTTCTTCAGCGCGTTGATGGCGTCGATCTGATCGGTGTAGACGTTGGGCTCGGCGCCGGGCTTGATGACCTCCTTGACCGCGTTGAGGGAGGTCGTGCCGACCTGTACGCCTATCTTGGCGTCCTTGAGCTCGGCCAGGCTCTTCGCGGCGGCGAACTTGCCGTCCCCCATGGCCACGACGGCCTGCTTGACCGTGTAGTAGCCGTGGCTGAAGTCGACCGCCTTGGCCCGGTCCGGGGTGATCGAGACCTCGTTGATGTCGAAGTCGAACTGCTTGGCGCCCGGCGCGAAGGCGGAGTCGAACTTGACCGTGCTCCACTGCACCTCGGAGCGGTCGAAGCCGAGCTCGCCCGCGACGGCGAACGCGACCGCGCTCTCGAAGCCCTGGCCGTTGCTCGGGTCGTCGTCCTTGAACCACGGCTCGAAGGCGGGCTTGTCGGTGGCGATCGTCAGTTTGCCCGCGTTGACCAGTTTGAGCTGGTCCTTGGTGCACGCAGTGGACGCCGTGGGACTGAGCGTGGCGCCGCTGGGCGGAGTGTCGGCGGGGGCGCAGGCGACGGCCGCCGCCGCGAGCACGCCAAGGGCCAGCAGCGTCGAGGGTCGGGCCATGGCTGGGGGCCTCCAGGGAAGGGGCGCGGGAAGAACGAGCAAATCCTACGCTGCGGGACGGTTAACCATGTCCCCCACCTGCACCCATACCGGCCATAGAGACAGCACTGCCCCCTCTCGCAGGCGAGAGGGGGCAGCGACGAGGCTGAGAGTCGTCAGCCGGCGACGACCTCGACGTCGACCGACGCCGAGACCTCGGGGTGCAGCTTGACGCTGACCTTGTGCGAGCCGACGCTCTTGATCGGGTTGACGATCTCGATGCGGCGGCGGTCGAGGATGGGACCGCCGGCGGCCTTGACGGCCTCGGCGACGTCACCCGTGGTGATCGACCCGAACAGGCGGCCGGAGTCGCCCGCGCGGGTGACCAGGCGGACGCGCAGGGCGCCGAGCTGGCCGGCGACCTCCTTGGCCGTGCCCAGGTCGCGGATCTCGCGAGCGTCACGAGCCTTCTTGATCGACTCGATCTGCTTCTCGGCGCCACGCGTCCAGCGCATGGCGTAGCCGCGCGGGATGAGGAAGTTACGGCCGTAGCCGTCCTTGACCTCGACGATGTCGCCAGGGGTGCCGAGGCCGGAGACCTCGTTGGTGAGGATGAGCTTCATATCGACAGTCCTCCCTTAGCGCGCGGTGCTCGTGTAAGGCAGCAGAGCCACCTCACGGGCGTTCTTGATCGCGGTCGCCACGTCACGCTGGTGCTGGGTGCAGTTGCCCGTCACCCGGCGGGCCCGGATCTTGCCGCGGTCGGAGATGAACTTCCGCAGCAGAGCCGTGTCCTTGTAGTCGACGTAGGAGATCTTGTCGTGGCAGAACAGGCAAACCTTCTTCTTGGGCTTGCGCAGTGCCGGCTTTGCCATCGTGGTGCTCCTTTCAGAGCCCCGCCGTCAAGCGGGAATGGACTCGGGCTGGTGAACTGGAATTAGAAAGGCGGTTCGTCGCTGAAGTCGTTGCCGCCGCCGCCGAAGCCGCCGCCGCCGGAGCCGCCCTGCTGACCGCCGCCCTGGAAGCCGCCACCGCCGCCGCCGCCGCCGAAACCGCCGCCGCCCTGGGGCGGAGCGGGCGACGCGGAGGCCCACGGGTCGTCGGCCGGGCCGCCGCCGAAGCCGCCGCCACCGCCGCCACCCTGACGGGTGGTGCGGTTGACCTTGGCCGTGGCGTTACGCAGAGACGGGCCGACCTCGTCGACCTCGACCTCGTAGACCGTGCGCTTCTCGCCTTCCTTGGTCTCGTAAGACCGCTGCTTGAGCCGCCCCTGCACGATGACCCGCATGCCGCGCTGGAGGCTCTCGGCGGCGTTCTCCGCCGCCTGCCGCCACACGTTGCAGGTCAGAAAGAGGCTTTCGCCGTCTTTCCACTCGTTGGTCTGGCGGTCCATGAACCGCGGAGTGGACGCGATGCGGAATCGAGCCACGGCTTGACCCGTGGGGGTGAAGCGCAGCTCCGGATCGTCGACAAGATTGCCGACGATGGTGATTACGGTGTCGCCTGCTGCCATGGCTTGCGCTCGCCTTCCTGCACGCCTTCGCTTTGGTTACGGCTCAGAGTACGGCTGCCGCCCGACAAAAAGCCGGGCAACGGCTGCTTAGTGCACGTCGGGGCGGAGAACCTTGGTGCGCAGGATGCCCTCGTTGAGGTTCATCTGCCGGTCGAGCTCCTTGACCGTCGCGGGCTCCGCGGACAGGTCGATGACGGCGTAGATGCCTTCAGACTTCTTGTCGATGTCGTAGGCAAGACGGCGACGGCCCCAGACGTCGACCTTCTCCACAGTGCCGCCGTCGTTGCGGACGACGGTGAGGAACTGGTCGAGGGACGGCGCCACAGTGCGCTCATCGAGCGAAGGGTCCAGAATGACCATTACTTCGTAACGACGCATGCGGGACTCCAACCTCCTCTGGACTTTTGCGGTCACGACACTCTGCCGTGACAGGAGGACGCTGACGTCAGGACCCGGACACCCCTTTCGGCGTCTCAGGCTGATGGATCACCCATCACAACGCAGCTTGACCAGGTTACCAGCCGCTCGCGGATGGGAAGGACCTGTAGGAAACCCATGGGGGTGACATTAGTGCCGCACATCCTTCAACCACCGGAGACCCAGCGGTTCAGACTCACGCTCAACAGCGACGGGGCGCCGCATCCGATCGAGAACATCCTGGCCGTCGCCACGCTCGTGTGCGGGCTGGTGGCCTTCATCTCGACGTTCTTCGTCGCCGCCCACCCGATCTCCGCGTGGTTCGGCACGCTGGGATTTGGGATGGGGCTCTACTCCCAGTACGTCTCGGTGACCACGCCCCAGCGCACGCTGAACATCATCGGCCTGGTGGCGTCATTCGTCGGCGTCGCGCTCGGCATCGCGCACGGCGGATTCCTGCCGTAAGCCGCTCGTGGCACACGAAACGGTCCCGGCCGGGCCGGGACCGTTCGTTTCAGCTCACTTGCCGATATGCAGATCCACGCCGAGCAGCACCAGGAACCAGAGGAAGACCGCGAGGAGCGCCTCGGCGATGTTCCGGAGGATCCCCGGCGTGATGTAGTGGTAGACCCAGGCCACATATATGCCGATAAGAACCCAGAATAAGAAGATCAGTGAGCGCCAGCGCCAGCGCGTCATATCGTTCTCCTCGCGTAGGGGGCGCCTGGCGACTTCCCTGAGCCCTCTGCTCCAAACGGATAAGCTCGTGACATGGTGCGCATCGGAGCTCACGTAGGCCAGGACGACCCAGCCGCTCACGCGGCCGCGATCGGGGCCGAGGTGGTGCAGTTCTTCCTGGGCGATCCACAGGGCTACAAGAAGCCCGTGCTGCCGGCCGAGCCGGTCGAGGGCGTCGACATCTACATCCACGCGCCCTACCTGATCAACGTGGCCACCACCAACAACCGCATCAGGATTCCCAGCCGCAAGCTGCTCGCCCAGCACCTGGAGGCGGCGGCCGGGCTCGGCGCCAAGGGCCTGATCGTGCACGGCGGCCACCTGAACAAGAACGAGGACCCGCAGATCGGGTTCGACAACTGGCGCAAGGTGTTCGAGCGCATGGAGTGCCCGATCCCGGTGCTGATCGAGAACACCGCGGGTGGCGACAACGCGATTGCCCGCAGGCTCGACCGCATCGCCCGGCTCTGGGACGCGCTCGACGGCTTCGACGTGGGCTTCTGCCTCGACACCTGCCACGCGCACGCGGGCGGCGAGGAGCTCCTCGACCTGGTCGACCGGGTCAAGGCGATCACCGGCCGCATCGACCTGGTGCACTGCAACGACTCGCGCGACGAGTTCGACTCCGGCGCCGACCGGCACGCCAACCTGGGCAACGGGAAGATCGACCCCGAGCTCATCCTGGCGGTCTGCCGCGCGGCCGCCGCGCCCATCGTGGTGGAGACGCCCGGCGAGGGCCAGGCCGACGACATCGCGTTCCTGAGGAAGAACCTCTAACGATTACACACAGCCTGTGGATAACTTATCTGGATTACCGAGTCCCGGAAGTGGGTATGGAGATCATCCTGCCCAGGCGCCGCTCAGGAAGCGGACCACGTCGAGCAGCATGAGCGGCCCCGACACCAGGGCGTACACCACCATCACCCATGGATGCCGGGCCACCAGCCGGCCGAACGCCACCCACAGCGGGAACCACAGCAGCAGCGAGCGCGGGATCGACAGATAGTACGCCGAGGTCATCAGCGCGCCTGCCTGTAACCCCGTGTAGACCAGCTCGCTCCACCGGCGCATGACCAGCAGCCAGATGAGCGCGGCCACGGTCACCACCGCACCGGCCAGCTCCATCCGGAAGGCGACCGCGAAGTCACCGGCGCCCAGGGCCGACTGCCACGTGGTGCTCCACGCCTGCCACGGCCACACCATCTGCCGTCCCCACCCGGCCTCCTGGGCGTGCTTCCAGGCGAGCCAGTCTCCCGAGCGGCTGTAGTGGAAGAAGGAGTACGCCACCAGCGGCAGGAAGGGGACCAGCAGCCACGGCGCCCGCCGTACGGGCTGCCTGC
This sequence comes from Nonomuraea sp. NPDC049158, assembly GCF_040648335.1. Taxonomy (NCBI): domain Bacteria; kingdom Bacillati; phylum Actinomycetota; class Actinomycetes; order Streptosporangiales; family Streptosporangiaceae; genus Nonomuraea; species Nonomuraea sp. NPDC049158. Next base: position 28,311 of record NZ_JBEZDM010000048.1, on the reverse strand, counting down.
TGGTGAGGAACTCCACGATCAGCGCGACAGCCAGGAACAGCCCGGTGATGCGTACGCAGGAGGCGCCCGCGGCCAGGGCGGCGGCGAGCGGCCATCGGCCCTGGCGGGCGGCCAGCCAGGCGGGGATCGCGAAGGCCAGGAACAGCGCCTCGCTGTAACCGGCGACCAGGAAGACGGCCATCGGGAACAGCAGCAGCCCGGCCACCGCGGCCCATCCCGAGCCGCCCTCCCACTCGGTCAGCCTGGCCAGCGCCACCACCGCCACCAGCCCGGCGACCAGCGAGACGATCAGCCCGCAGGCCGTCCAGTCCGGCACCACGAGGTGGACCACCCGCATCGCCAGCGGCAGGCCGGGGAAGAACGCGGGCAGCCCGGCGTCCGGCGGCCTGCCGGGGTCGCCGTCATAGCCGTGCTCGGCGATCGTGATGAACAGCCCGGCGTCCCACTTCCGCCACGTGCCCACGTAGTCGTGCAGCGCGACGCCGAGCAGCGTCGCCACCAGCAGCCCGCCACGCGAGGCGAACCAGAGGAGCGTCGCGTCGCGGTCGGCCGAGCGGGTGATCATGGCTAGGCCGGGCGCAGGGTGAACCGGTCCGGGGCGCCGTCGAAGACCCCGCCGACCTGGTCGTCGATGCCGGTCTGCCGGATGACGTCCTTGTCGGGACGCAGGATGTCACGTACCACGAAGGCCATCATGATGGCGATCGTGAGGACCCGTCCCCATACGGCGGTGAAGTAGGTGTTGTCACCGATGCCCAGGTCGGGACGGCTGACCGGAGACTGGGAGAGCAGATAGAGCCAGATCGCGCAGAAGTACCAGATCTCGGCGACCTGCCAGAGCGCGATCGGCTTCCAGTTGGGCCTGGCCAGCACCGCGAAGGGCACCAGCCACAGGACGAACTGCGGCGACCACACCTTGTTCGTCATCATGAACGCGGCCAGCGCGAGGAAGCAGATCTGCGCCAGTCTCGGCCGGCGCGGCGCCATCAGCGTGAGGGCCGCGATGCCCAGGCACAGCAGGCCCAGCGAGACCATGCCCAGGCGGCTGACGTCGGTGTCGCCCAGGATCGGCCAGCCCTTGCTCTGGAAGAACAGCCAGGGCGAGCCCCAGTCGACGCCGCGTTCCTCGGAGAAGACGTAGAACCGGCGCCAGCCGTCCCAGGCCAGCACCATGAACGGCACGTTGACCACCAGCCACGACCCGGCGGTCGCGCCCATCGTGACGAGGAACGGCCGCCAGCGCGCGGTGCGCATGGTGAGCAGAAAGAGCGCGCCGACGAACATGATCGGGTAGAACTTCGTCGCGATCGCCAGGCCGAGCAGCACGCCCGCCAGCACCTGCCGCTTCCGGGCCCAGGCCAGCAGCATGCCCATCGACAGCGCGCCCGCGACCAGGTCCCAGTTGATGTAGGCGGCCAGGACGATCGACGGGGCGAGCGCGTACCAGAGCGCGTCCCACCGCCTGGTCGGCCCCGCCACCGCCGCCATCAGCAGCACGCCGGCCACCAGGCAGACGCCGAGCAGGATGACGGTGATGTCGTAGAACCTGACCGCCTGGGCGACCACGTCGCGCTCCAGCCAGCGGGCGATCCAGCTGATCACCTGCATGACCTCGCCGAGGACCACCGGGTATTCGACGTGCTTGTCGAACGGCACGTCGGCGAAGTAGGGGTTCTGCGTCGCCAGCTGCCGGTCGAAGTAGAGCGGGTAGATGTCGGTGTAGCAGAAGTTCGTGTACGTCGAGACCTGGTCGTTCCACCCGCCCGTGCGGCAGGGCAGCCGCACGATGTAGGCGAGCGTGGCCCCCAGGGCCGCGAACAGCCCCAGGGGAAGGTACGGCACGGCCCGGTTCATGAGCGGTGGGCGGACCTCGGTGCTCGACTTCACCAGTCCTCGCGTCTGCTCGGCATCGGACCGGGAACGATGACCGGGTTGACCCCCTGACCCTGGCTGCCCCGCCCGTCGAAACCGCCGCCGTCGTCCTGCGGCTCGCCGTTCTCGTTGGGGTCGACCGTGATGATCTGGTCGGGGTCGTCGCCGGTGCACGGCGGGACGACGCCACAGTTGGCGTTGGGGTCGTCGAGGGACGGGTCGTCCTCGGTGGGCGTCGGCGTGGGTGTGGGACTCGGCACGATGTTCTCCGGCTGCCCGATGTCGGACCTGTCGGGGAACTGCTCGACCGGCTTGTTCTGGAGGGCGGCAGTCATGAACGCGCGCCAGATCGTCGTGGGCGTGTCCGCACCCTCGAAGCCCAGAGTCGTCTCAAACGCCGTGGTGTAGGGCTTCTCGGCGCTGTATTTCTTGGAAGGCTTGCCCCTCGGGGTGCTGGGGCAGTTCGAGTTGATGGGCTGGACGACGGTGCCCTTCTTCGTCTTGCACACCTCGCGGTACATACCCACTGCGGTAGAAAGCTGCGGGGTGTAACCGACGAACCAGGCTTCCTTCTCGTCGTTGTTCGTGCCGGTCTTGCCCGCCGCCGGGCGGTTGCCCAGGCCCTTGCCCGCCGCGGTGCCGCTCCGCAGCACCTCCTGCATGGCGACCGTCGCGTCGGCGGCGGCCTCAGGGCTGATCACGTTCTTGACGGCCCTCTGCTCGGGGTAGGCGATCTGCTTGTTCAGCTTGATCTTCTCCACCACGTGATACTTGGTGTACTTGCCACCGTTGGCGAAGATCGAGTAGCCGGCCGCCTGCTCCACGGCGGTCACCGGTGCGCTGCCGATGGCGAACCCGAAGCCGTGCTTCCGGACGTCCTCATCCATGCGCGCCTTGCTGAACCCGGCCGCCTCAACGAGGTTCCTGACATCGTCGAGCTTCTCGGGCAGCGCGTACGCCATCGACACGTAGGCGGTGTTGACGGACTGCGCGGTCGCCTTGACCACGTCGATCGAGGCGCCCACGTTGTGACTGTTCTTGAATCCGCCGGGCTGCTGCCCAGGCAGTTCCTTCGGCACCGTAACGCTGCCCGGCACGTAACTGTTGATCGATTTCCCGGCCTTCAGCCACGCGGCCAGGACGTAGGGCTTGAACGCGGAGGCGGCCTGCTTGGCCGAGTCGAAGGGCTCGTTCCACGGGTCCTTGAGGTAGTCAGTGCCTCCGTAGAAGGCCACCACACGGCCGTTCCTGGGGTCGACGGCGGCGAGACTGGTGTGGTACTCCCTCGACTTGCCCCGCGTCGACTCCAGCACCGCGGTCTTGGCGGCCTGCATGAGCCTCTTGTCGAAGGTGGTGACGATCTCGTAGCCGCTGCTCTTGATGGCGTCCATGGTGATGCCGCGCGCCTCGAGTTCCCGGGTGACCGCCTCGAGCATGTAGCCGTTGAGACCCGCGTAGGCGCTGTCCGTGTTGGACTTCTTGATCTTGGGCCACTCCGCCGTCTTCGCTTCCGCGGCGTATTTGTCCGGCCACTGCTTGGCCATGTAGTCCAGGACGGTCTTCCAGCGGTATTTGAGCGCGGGGTCCTCAGAGCCCCAGCTCGGCGTCTGGATGTGCGCGGCCAGGTAGGCCGCCTCCGACAGGGTGAGGTTCGAGGCGTGCTTCTTCGTGCCGAAATACGCCTGGGCTGCCGCCTCGACGCCGTAGGCCCGGCCGAAGTTGACGGTGTTGAGGTAGGTCTGAAGGATTTTCTCTTTGGACTTCGTCTGGTTGATCTTGACCGCGATGAAGATCTCGCTGACCTTGCGCTTGATCGAGACCTCCGAGCTGAGGCCGCCGTAGTAACCGCGGGCCATCTGCTGGGTGATCGTCGAGGCGCCCTGCAACTGCTGGCCCGTCGCGGTCATCCACAGCGAGCGGGCCATGCCGGAGATGGAGATGCCGGAGTCCTCGTAGAACGTGTCGTTCTCGATGGCCACCGTGGCGTGCTGGAGTTTCTCGGACATCTGGCTGATATCGATGATCTTCCGGGGCGTGCCGAGCTTGGCGATGACCGTCTTGCCATCTGAGTAGTAGACGGTGCTGCCCTGGGCGGTCGCCCCGGCCTGCGTGTCGTTCTCGTCGGGCACCGGAGTATTGGCGTAGGCCACCGCGATCATGCCGAAGATGCCGGCCGCGAGGACCGTCGTCGAGGCCATGACGATCTTCCAGCTGGGGATGAAGCGGCGCCACTTCGGCCGCTCGTCCTCGGGCCGCTCAGGACCTTCGGGACCGCCGGGGCCACCAGGCCCTTGAGGTCCGCCGGAGCCTCGCCCGCGCGCCCGCCTGGGGGCGTCGCTGATCATGGTCTCCTGGTTGCTGCGGGCGCGGGTGTCGTATTCGCCTTCGCCGCGCGACCGTTCGCGGCTGCCCTGGCGCCGCCCCGGCTCGCGGGGCGCGGCCTCGCGCCGTCCCGGCTGGCGGGGGCCGGGACCGCCCGGACCCGGCTGCTGGGGGCCTGGTTGCGGCATGCCCGGCTGCTGGGAGCCCACTTGCTGGGGGCCCGGCTGCTGCGGGCCCGCGTATGGCTGGGCGGCCATCGCGCCGGTCTGCTCGTACGCGGCTTCCGGCCGACGCTGAGGCTGTGCCGCCCCCCAGCCCGCTTCGCCAGTTTGCGGCGAGTTGTCTTGGGGCACAGAACGGGATGAGTTGGAGCGACGGCGCCTTCCAGGCCGAGCCGTCCCCTCATTGCTGCTGTTACTCACACGTCCTCACAACGTCGTCGGATAGCACGGCGGATGGGCGTGGGGCTCCTTCGCCGTCCTCGGTCTTCTACGGTCGCCCGACGCGGTCCGGCGGTCCGTTGCCGAGGACGAACGACACCGTCAGGTGGTTCCAGGAACAACCTTGACAGACCTCGGCGACGTACACCCGGAACTCATCGTAATCATGGGCCATATCGGCGAGTTCCGACGCGACCTTTGCCTCACCGGCATGGCGTTCCGGGGACTCCCCGGAGACGTGGGTCACGTTGGTGACGTTCTCCCTCTCGCACACCGGGCAGAGGTGTTCGGTCGGTTCGCCGAAGTGGCGCGCCGCGCGAAGGAGGTGCGGCTGTGCGTCACGAATATCCCCAGGCGACGTACGCCTGGGGTGCAGGGAGCCGACCACCGCCCGCTTGGCAAGGCCGTAGTCCACCACCTTTCCCAGTGACCACATGAGCGCCAGACTACGGCGTTTTGCTGAATCCTCCCAACGCCTTGGCAAAGTCGTTAATTGCGGCGATATAGCGGCGCGACGTATCATCGGGATGTATCGGCTCGATACATCGACGTGAGAGGGGGCGGTTCCAGTGGCCAGCGGACAGGGCAGAGTGCTGGAGCTGGCCGTGCTCGGGTCGCTGCACGAGACGCCGCTACACGGCTATGAGCTGCGCAAACGGCTCAATGCCTTGCTGGGCATGTTCCGCGCCTTCTCCTACGGGTCGCTCTACCCCTGTCTGCGCTCACTGCTGGAACAGGGCCTCATCGTGGAGGAGCAGCCGGCGCCCGCCGCGATCGTCGGAGGCCGCTCGAAGATCGTCTACAAGCTGACCGCGGAGGGCAAGGAACGGCTCCAGGACCTGCTGACGCAGGCAGGGCCGTCCGCGTGGGAGGACGAGAGTTTCGGCGTCCACTTCGCGTTCTTCAGGCACACGGAGGCGGAGGTGAGACTGCGGATCCTCGAAGGCCGCCGCAGCCGCCTGGAGGAACGCCTCGACAGCGTGCGCACCGCCCTGGCCCGCACCAGGGAGCGCCTCGACAGCTACACGCTCGAACTGCAACGTCACGGGCTCGAATCGGTCGAACGCGAGGTGCGGTGGCTGAACGAGCTGATCGCGACAGAGAGACGGGGCTCCTCTGAGGAGAACCCCGAGAGATCAACTGATGAGTAAGGGAGCGAGTGCGATGGGTTCGGTTCGCGTGGCCATTGTCGGTGTTGGCAACTGCGCGGCGTCACTGGTTCAGGGCGTTCACTATTACAAGGACGCCGACCCGGCCACACGGGTGCCGGGCCTGATGCACGTGAAGTTCGGCGACTATCACGTGGGCGACGTCGAGTTCGTCGCCGCGTTCGACGTCGACGCCAAGAAGGTCGGCCACGACCTGTCCGAGGCGATCGGCGCCAGCGAGAACAACACGATCAAGTTCACGGACGTGCCGCCCACCGGGGTGATCGTCCAGCGTGGTCATACCTACGACGGACTTGGCGAGTACTACCGCGAGATCATCGAGGAGTCCGACGAGTCGCCGGTCGACGTCGTCCAGGTGCTCCGCGAGAGCCAGGTGGACGTCCTGGTGTCCTACCTCCCGGTGGGCTCCGAGGCGGCCGACCGATTCTACGCCCAGTGCGCGCTGGACGCCAAGGTGGCGTTCGTCAACGCGCTGCCGGTGTTCATCGCCTCCGACCCGGAATGGGCGGAGAAGTTCACCCAGGCCGGTGTGCCGATCGTCGGCGACGACATCAAGTCGCAGGTCGGCGCCACCATCACGCACCGCGTGCTGGCCAAGCTGTTCGAGGACCGCGGGGTCGAGCTGCTGCGCACGTACCAGCTCAACGTCGGCGGCAACATGGACTTCATGAACATGCTGGAGCGCAAGCGCCTCCAGTCGAAGAAGATCTCCAAGACGCAGTCGGTCACCTCGCAGATCCCGCACGAGATGGCCAAGGCCGACGTGCACATCGGCCCGTCGGACCACGTGCCGTGGCTCGACGACCGGAAGCTGGCCTTCGTGCGGCTGGAGGGGCGCTCGTTCGGCGACACGCCGCTCACCCTGGAGTACAAGCTGGAGGTATGGGACTCGCCCAACTCGGCGGGGATCATCATCGACGCGGTGCGGGCCGCCAAGATCGCCCTCGACCGGGGGATCGCGGGGCCGATCCTGAGCGCGTCCTCCTACTTCATGAAGTCGCCGCCGGTCCAGTACTCCGACGACGACGCGCGCGACTACGTCGAGAAGTTCATCCGCGGCGAGGTCGACAGATAGGTCCGTGGTGCGGCGCCGTGCGCTCCGCGCGGCGCCTCACAGAGCGTCATGGGCAGCGCTTCGGGCGGCCGGAGGCAGCTCCTCCGTCGGAGCCGGGCGCCAGTCCAGGGGGTTGGTGCCCAACTCGTTCAGCATGGGGACCTGTTCGCGGCACCACGGGCTGATCGCCAGCAAGGTGCTCAAGACGCCGTCCGCGAACTCCTTCCAGGGCATCCACCGGATTTCGTCAACCTCTTCCGGATTCGGGATGGCGGAAGTGTCGACCGTCACGCGATAGACGGGGCAGAGCTCGTGTTCGACGATGCCGTTGGGCATGACCGCGCGGTAGGTGAACGCCGGCAGCATGAGGTCCGCCCGCTCGACCGTCAGGCCGAGCTCGTAGGACAGCCTGCGGATGACCGCCTGGTCCAGCGGCTCGCCGGGGAGCGGGTGACCGCAGCAGCTGTTGGTCCACACGCCCGGCCAGGTCAGTTTGCGCGCGGCGCGCCTGGTGAGCAGGACGCGGCTGTCCTCGTCGAAGACGTAACTGGAGAACGCCAGGTGGAGCGGGGTTTCCTGGCCGTGCACCGTGGTCTTGGGAGCGGTGCCGATCGCGTTGCCGTCGCCGTCGACCAACACCACGTGTTCTTCCTTCGTCACGCTACGAAGCGTACGTGATCATGTTGGCCACTGGCGACGAATGACTGCCTGCTGTACCAACCTGTGAATCGGGCGGAAGTAGGCTGACTGCGTGTCATTCGTCGCCGATCTTCGCGTGGTCCTGAAGGGCAGGGACTTCCGACGGCTGTTCGCCACCCGGCTGGTCTCCCAGTTCTCCGACGGGGTCTTCCAGTTCGCCGTGGTCGGCTTCGCCTTCTTCAGTCCGGAGACGCAGACCACGGCCCTGCAGGTGGCCGCGGGGCTGGCCGTGCTACTGCTGCCGTACAGCATCCTGGGCCCGTTCGTCGGCGTCTTCATCGACCGCTGGTCGCGGCGGCAGATCCTCGTCGTCGCGCCGCTCGTGCGCGGCGCGCTGCTGGTCGTGGCGGCGGCGCTGGTCGCCGCCGACGTGCCCGACACGGTCTTCTACGCGGCCGCGCTCGGCGTGCTCGCGGCCAACCGGTTCTTCCTGGCCGCCCTCGGCGCGTCGCTGCCGCACGTGGTGCCTGAGGACCGGCTGATGGCCGCCAACGCGGTCACGCCCACCTCGGGCACGGTTTTCACCTTCCTCGGCGCCGGCGTGGGGTTCCTGCTGCGGGAGCTGTTCGGCAGCGGCGACTTCGGCGTGGCGCTGCTGCTGGCCGTCTCGGGCGTGGTCGCCGGGATGAGCGCGCTGATCGCCCGCACGATGGAGCGCTCGCTGCTCGGCCCCTCCTTCGACCCCGAGCGGCCGCAGGCCCGCGAGGCCGTACGCAACGTGCTCATCGGCCTCGCCGACGGCGCCAAGCACCTGGTGGGCCACCGCACGGCCGCCGCCACGATGGGCGCGATGGCGACACACCGGTTCATGTACGGCATGGCGACCGCGCTCGGCATCATTCTCTACCGCTACTACTTCTCCGGCGGCGATTCCGAGGTGGCGCTGCGTGGGCTCAGCCTGGTCGTGGCCACCTCGGGCGTCGGCTTCTTCCTCGCGGTGATCGTCACTCCGTGGGCCACCGCGCGGTTCACGATCGAGCGGTGGGTGCCGATCGCGCTGGTCATCGCCGGCGTGCTCACCGCGGTGCTGGTCGTGCCGTTCCAGCCGTGGAGCCTGCCGATCGCCGGGTTCGTGCTCGGCATCGCCGGGCAGAGCGTCAAGATCTGCGCCGACGTCACGGTCCAGCGCGACGTGGAGGACGCCTACCTGGGCCGCGCCTTCTCGATCTACGACATGCTCTTCAACGGCATGTACGTGCTGGCGGCCGCCCTGTCCGCGGCGATCCTGCCCGCCAACGGCAAGTCCTACACGGCCGTGGTGATCGTGACGGCCGGCTACCTGGCGGGCGCCCTGATCTACCGGATGATCATCCCGACGCCGCGCGCCACGGCCTCCCGCTGATCATCCGGGGCGCCGCGCCACGGCCTCCTGCTGAGATCAGGCCGGCGCCGTGTCGTCGGCGGGTGACGCACCGCTCTCCCGCGCCCACTCCAGCAGCGCCTCGGTGGCGGTCTCCTTGCCGACCATCCCCTTGTCCAGGCGGAGCTCCAGCAGGAATTTGTACGCCCGCCCGACGATCGGACCGGGACCGACGCCGAGGATCCGCTGGATCTCGTTGCCGTCGAGCTCCGGACGGATCTTGGCCAGCTCCTCCTCGTCGGCCAGCCGGGCGATGCGCTCCTCAAGCTGGTCGTACGTACGCGACAGCGCGGTCGCCTTGCGCTTGTTGCGCGTCGTGCAGTCGGCCCTGGTCAGCTTGTGGAGCCGGTCGAGCAGGTGACCGGCGTCGCGCACGTAGCGGCGCACCGCGCTGTCGGTCCACTCGCCCGTGCCGTAGCCGTGGAAGCGCAGGTGCAGCTCCACCAGCTGCGACACGTCGGCCACCACGTCCTTGGGGAACTTGAGCTCGGACATGCGCTTCTTGGCCATCTGCGCCCCCACCACCTCGTGGTGATGGAAGGAGACCCGCCCGCCCGCCTCGTGCCGCCGCGTCTTGGGCTTGCCGATGTCGTGCAGCAGCGCGGCCCAGCGCAGGATCCGGTCGGGCTTGCCGTCGTCCTCCTGGGCGATGGCCTGGTCGAGGACCGTCAGCGTGTGCTCGTAGACGTCCTTGTGCCGGTGGTGCTCGTCGATCTCCAGGCGCAGCTTGGGCAGCTCGGGCAGCACGTGCGCGGCCAGCCCGGTCTCGACCAGCAGGCGCAGGCCCTCGCGCGGGTAGGTGCCGCAGGTCAGCTTGTCGAGCTCGTCACGGATGCGCTCGGCCGAGACGATCTCGATGCGCTCCGCCATGTCGGTCATCGCCGCGAGGGCCTTGGCGTCGACCGTGAAGCCGAGCTGCGAGGCGAACCTGGCGGCGCGCAGCATGCGCAGCGGGTCGTCGTCGAAGGACTGCTCGGGCGTGCCCGGCGTGCGTAGCAGCTTGGCCGACAGGTCGGTCAGGCCGCCGTAGGGGTCGATGAACTCGTGCCCCGGCAACCGCACGGCCATCGCGTTGACCGCGAAGTCGCGCCGCTCCAGGTCGGCCTCCAGCGTCTCGCCGTACATGACCTCCGGCTTGCGGGACTTCGGGTCGTACGACTCGCTGCGGTAGGTGGTGATCTCCAGCAGCGAGCCGCCCTTCCGCACGCCGACCGTGCCGAAGTCGATGCCGATCGTCCATACCGAATCAGCCCAATCACGGACCATTTCCAGGACCCGTTCGGGCCGGGCATCGGTGGTCAGGTCGAGATCGTTGCCCACGCGGCCGAGCAGGATGTCGCGCACCGGGCCGCCGACGAGGGCCAGCTCGTGCCCATGCGCGGCGAACAACCGGCCGAGCTCGTCGGCCACCGGAGCGATCTTGCGGAACAGGTCGGTCATGGCCCGCTGCTGGCTTTCGGTCAGATTTGAGTCGGACAAGCTGGGTAGGTCCTTTGATTCCGGAACATATCCCCCGAGCAATATCGAGTCGGGGTTACCGTCGGTCAGGGGACCGTCGGGGGCCATGGAACCAGGCCAGGAGGTCTTCTATGAAGGACGCCCTCGCGATCCACCGCTGGCTCCTCGCACACCAGGTCCATCATGAGATCGTACGCCTTCCGCGCCCCATGACTTGCGTGGACGAGTTGCCCGACGCGGTCTCCGCCGCGCCCGAGCGGTGCGTGGCGGTCACGGTGTTCGAGGTCGCCACGAGAATCGGCCGCGAGGTCGTCGTCGCCGTGGTCTCCGCCGTCTCGGACCCACCGCAGGCCGGGGCCGTCTGCGGCGCGCTCGGCGTACGGGAGGTACGCCCCGCCCCCGACTTTCTGGTCAATTCCGTCACCGACTACGCGGCCGGGCTCGTCAGCCCGTTGCTGCTGCCCGAGGGCGTGGCCGTGGCGGTTGACGACCGCCTGCGCCCCGATGCCGACGCGATCTTCACAGCCACCGGGGAACGCCACACGGCCCTCACCATGCGCGCCCTTGACCTGCTGACACTCCTGCCCGGCAAGACGGTGAACCTGCGCATCCCAAGGCCCAGAGGATCCCGCCAGGCGGTCGCGATACGGCACTGAGCCCGTACCATTGCGGGCGTGCGTCGTACTCCAGCTCGGGCGGACGCGTGATCCGTAAGGTCACGCTCCTCGCCGTACTGTCCGCCGCGTTGCTCGCGCCCATGGCCGCGACGACGCCGAGTACTGCTGCCACGAAGACGCCGGGCATAGCCGCCGGGAAGGCGAGCAGGCAGTCGATGGACGTGTCGATCACGTCCATCACACCCGACGTTCCTACGAGCCAGACCACGCAGATCAAGATCGCCGGAGTGGTCCGCAACGACACGGCCGAAGCGATGACCAGCCTGCGGGTTCAGCTGCGTTACTGGGAGCAGAGGTTCACCGACCGGGCCATCATGTCCGCCTACCAGGCCGACCAGAACCCGGCGACCCTGCCTCGCAGGCTCTCTACGCAGGTCTCCTTCATGGACATCCCGGCGCTGGAGGCGGGTGCCTCCAAGACCTTCGAGCTCCTGGCGACGCCCGTGCAGCTCGGGCTGCGGTCGTTCGGTGTCTATCCGATCTCCGTCGAAGTGGCCCGGTTCGGTGCGCCGATCACCACGCCGCAGCGCACCTACCTGACGTACGCGCCGCCGACCCCGCAGAAACCGCCGCGCAACCGGCTGGCCATCGCGCTGCCCATCATCGACCAGACGCATCGCGCCGAGAACGACAACTTCGTCGACGACAAGCTGGGCACGCAGCTGACCGGCAAGGGCCGGCTCGCCGAGCTGGCCGGCATCGCCGCCACGGCGCCCAAGAGCGTCACCTGGTTCGTGGACCCCGCGCTCCTCGACGACGCGCAGGCTCTGTCCCGCAAGCACCGGCTCAAGGGCAAGGACCAGGCCGCCGACCCCAACGCCGCGCAGTGGCTCAACTCGCTGCGCACCGCGCTGGCCTCCTCCCCGGTCGTGGCCACGCCGTACGCCGATCCCGACGTCGCCGCGCTCGCCCACCAGGGGCTGGACGGCCAGACCGCCACGGCGATCACGATGGGCGGCCAGGTCGCCACGGAGCTGCTCAAGCGCGGCGACGTGTCGCTGACGACGAACTGGCCGGTCGCGGGCGTGCTCGATCCCGACGCGCTCGACCTGCTCTCCGTCGCCAAGGTCGACCGGGTCCTGCTCAACTCCACGAACCTGCCGCCGCAGCCGCCGGTCGCGTTCACGCCCGACGCCGTCACCACGCTCGACAGCGTCCAGGGGCCGGTCACCGCGCTGGTCGCCGACGCGGAGCTCACGCGCACCTTCGAGCCCGACTCCACCACGCCGGAGTCGGTCTTCCTGAGCAAGCAGCGCTTCATCGCCGAGACCGCGATGGTCGCCGCCGAGCCTGGTCAGATCAGTCCCCGGTCGCTGGTCATCGCACCCTCGCGCCGCTGGGACCCCAACCCGAAGCTGGTCAACAGCCTGCTCAATACCGCGAACCGGCTGCCGTGGCTGAGGTTGACCTCGCTCGACTCGCTCAAGCCGAGCAAGGCGTCCGTGCCCAGGGCCGGGCTCACCTACACCGACCAGGACCGCAAGGACGAGCTCAGCGCCAAATACCTCGCCCCGCTCAAGAACGTCACCGAGAAGGCGCAGCTCACCGCCCTGATCGCCGCGGAGCCCAAGCCGCACTCCGATTTCGACGCCGCGGTGCTCAGGATGCTCTCCTCGTCCTGGCGCAACAACACGCGCGCGGGCCGCGCGGCCACCAAGCTGGTCGACGGGGCCGTCCAGACCCAGATGAACAAGATCTCGATCACCGGGGCCGCCCCCGACCAGCTGCGCCAGCTGGCCGGAAGCAACGGCCAGGTGCCCATCAGCGTGAAGAATTCGATCGGTGAGACGATCGCTCTCTACATCGACGTGAAGAGCAACAACCCCGGAGTCCTCCAGATCGACACCACGCCGGTCAAGAAGCTGCTGACGATCCCCAACGATCAGAACGGCGGCGTCCAGGTGCCGATGAACGCGACGACCAGCGGTGACGCCACGGTGAGCGTCCAGCTGACGACCAGGGACGGTCTGCCGTACGGCAAGCCCGTCAAGCTGACGATCCGCACCACCGGCTACACGGGGATCGCCCTGGTCATCGTCGGGGCGGCGCTGGCGGTCATGCTCGCCGCGGTCGTGACACGGGTGCTTCGGCGCAGATCGCAGCAACGGCTCGCTCGGGCCGCCAAGAGCCGGGAGAGTGAGACCGTATGAGCCGCATGTTGCGGGCCAGCGCCATCATGGCGGCGGGCACGATGGTGTCCAGGGTCACGGGATTCGTGCGGACGATGGTGCTCGCCTCGGCGATCGGCACCTTCGCCATGGGTGACGCCTACAACGCCGCGTACGCGATCCCGTACAGCATTCTCGACCTGCTGCTGCTCGGCGTGCTCAGCAGCGTCGTGGTGCCGATGATCGTCAAGGCGCAGCAGCGCGACTACGACGGCGGCCGGGCCTACGAGCAGCGCCTCATGACGCTGGCCACGGCCGCGCTGCTGGTCGTCGCCGTGCTCGCCGTGCTGGCGGCCCCGCTGCTCATCGACCTCTACACCACCGACTGGCTGCCCGGCAGCCGCAAGTTCGAGGTCGCGGTGTTGCTGGCCCGGTTCATCCTGCCGCAGCTGGCCTTCTTCGGTGTCGGCGCGGTGGCCGGGGCCATTCTCAACACGCGTGACCGTTACGCGGCTCCCATGTGGGCGCCGGTGATCAACAACCTCGTGGTCATCTGTGTGCTCGTGCTCTACATGGTGGTGGCCGGCAAGACGGGGGGCGACATCGGCCTGGTCACCAACGGCCAGATCGCGCTGCTCGGCCTGGGCACAACGGCGGGCATCGTGGCCCAGGCGGCCGTGCTGATCGTCGCGCTCAAGCGAATCGGGTTCTCCTTCGTCCCGCGCTTCGACGTGCGCAACGCGCGGCTCGGCGAGATGGGCCGGGCCGGGATCTGGACCATCGGCTACGTGGTGGTCACGCAGCTCGGCTTCATGCTGACGACCAACCTGTCCAGCGCGGCGGGCGACGCGGTGCCCGGCCACGGCATCAGCCCGTACACCCTGGCCTTCCAGCTCTTCCAGCTGCCCTACGGCGTCATCGGCGTCTCGGTGATCACGGCCATGCTGCCCAGGATGAGCCGGGCGGTCGAGGCCGGGCAGCTCGGCGAGGTCCGCACCGAGTTCGGGTCGAGCGTGCGGTTGATCAGCTCGGTGATGGTCCCGGTCTCGCTGCTGCTGATGGTGCTCGGCCCGGCGATCACTGTGCCGTTGTACGCCCACGGCGTCACCTCGGCTGACGCGGCCATCTACATCGGCAATGTGCTGCAGGTCTACGGCCTGGCGCTGGTGCCGTTCTCGATCTTCCAGTTGCTGCTGCGGGTCTTCTACAGCTTCGGCGACACCCGGACGCCCGTTTACGTGGGCGCGGCGACGACCGCGGTCAACGCGCTGCTGATGGTAGTCTTCAACGTCCTGCTGCCGGCCCGATACACGGTGATGGGGTTGGCCTTCGCCTATGCCGTCGCCTACACGATCGGGGCCGGCGGGGCCTGGATCCTCGCCGCCCGCCGGGTCCAGGGGCTGGGTGGCTGGAAGATCGGGATGGCTCTGACGAGGATGTACCTGTCCGCACTGCCCGCGGCGGCGCTGGCGCTGGTGGCCGTCTGGGCGGTTCAGGATGTGTTCGGCGGGCTCACCTTCCTCAACTCGGTGATCGCCTTGGCTGTGGGCGGCGGTCTGGGCATGCTGTTGTATCTGGGTGTGGCCCATCGCATGCGCATCCCGGAGATCAACTCGATCGTTGGGATGGTTGCCGGGCGGGTAGGCAGGTAAGGAACGCGGGTGGAACCGGCGCGGCACTAGCATGGTGCCGACACGGCGCGAATGGAAGCAGGAGGGGCGTGGGCGGATCCACCCGGCATAGCGTGCCTTCGTGGTACACCCCCACGCAGGTGAGTCGAGTCATGAGCACCCCCGAGCGGCCGAGCGGAGTCAGTCAGTGAGCACGTCGTCGGTCGAACCCGGCACCCGTCTCGCCGAACGCTTCCGGCTGGAAGACCGGGTCACCGAGTCCGATGGAGCCACCCTGTGGAAGGCCATCGACGAGATCCTCGCCCGGCCCGTCGCGGTCCACACCTTCTCCCCTGACTTTCCCCGCGTCCACGAGGTGGTCACGGCCGCCCGCGCCGCCAGCAGGCTCACCGATCCGCGCCTGACGCAGGTGTTCGACGCCGCCGAGCACGACGATCATTCGTACGTGGTCAGCGAGTGGGTCACCGGCGACACCCTGTCCGACCTGCTCGCGGCCGGCCCGCTGGAGCCGGAGCGGGCCGCCGGCCTGGTCGCCGAGGCCGCCGAGGCGCTGACCCACGCGCACGAGGCCGACCTCTACCACCTGTGCCTGCGCCCCGCGCACCTGGTGTGGACGACCGGTAACACGGTCAAGGTGCTCGGCGTCGCGGTCGACGCCGCCCTGTCCGGCCTCACCACCGACCAGCCCGCCCTCGACGACGCCGAGGGGCTGGGCCGTCTGCTGTACGCGGGGCTGTCCGGCCACTGGCCGGGCGACGAGGAAGAGGGCGGCCTGCCCACGGCGCCGATGATCGACGGGCACTTCTGCACGCCCCGCCAGGTCACCGCCGGAGTGCCCGGATACCTCGACGCGGTCACCATCAGGTCCTGCCTGCCCGAGTCCCGCAAGGGGCAGGCCGCCCTGTCGAGCCCGTCCGAGATCGCCGACGCGCTCGCCAACGTCGCCCGGCCCATGCCGATCCCGATGGCCTATCCCCAGACGCCGGCGGTGCAGTCGGCCTCGCACTCCGAGGGCATCGAGACCGATCGGCGCCCGCCGCGCCCGCCGTTGCCGACGCAGCCCAGACCCATGCCGCCCCGCGCGCCCAGCGGCGGCAGCATGCTCAACCGGGTGCTGATGACCGTCGTGGTGCTGCTCGTCATCGCCGCGGTCGGCGTCGGGGCCTGGACGATCGGCCGCAGTCTGGGCAGTCCGAACGCCCCGCAGGCGGAGACCTCGCCGAGCACCTCGGCCTCCGCGTCGGCGCAGCCGATGGTCGTCGTGAAGCCGGAGAAGGCGACCGGCTTCGATCCGCTCGCCGACCGCGATGAGAAGAACGAGATGGCGCCGCTCGCCATCGACGGCAAGCCCAGCACGCTCTGGAAAACGGAGAACTACAACAGCGCCGACCTGGGCAACCTCAAGGCCGGCGTGGGATTGCTGCTCGATATGGGCAAGAGCATGCCGATCGGCGACGTGGTGGCTACGCTGGCCGATACATCGGGCGCGAGCGTCGAGCTGAAGGTCGGCGACTCGCCCGAGCTGGGCTCGCTGAAGACCGTCGCCAAGGAGAAGAACGGGTCCGGAAAGATCACCTTGAAGCCTGATCAAGCCGCAAGCGGCAAGTACGTTTTGATCTGGTTTACCCGTCTTCCGGCAGATGCGGGCAAGTTTCATGGCACCATCTATGAAGTAGTGGTGCATTCTCCCGGATCGGCATAACCCAGGAATCCCTCTTGTGAACTCCCCACCCGAGCCACCTTCCTCCGCGGATCGGCCCGCCGTCACCGACGCCGAGCTGCTGACCGCGCACATCAACGGGGATCCTCACGCCTTCAGCGAGATCGTCAAGAGACACCGTGACCGCATGTGGGCCGTCGCCCTGCGCACGCTGGGCGATCCCGACGAAGCGGCCGACGCGGTGCAGGACGCCTTCGTCTCCGCCTACCGGAAGGCGAGCACGTTCCGCGGCGAGGCCGCGGTCACGACCTGGCTGCACCGGATCGTGGTGAACGCCTGCCTCGACCGGATGCGCCGCAAGTCCGTCAGACCGGTCGCCGATGACGAGCTCATCGAGGCCGCCGAGCGTGACACGCCGATGCCCGACCAGACGGGTGAGCGTGAGGTTTCGATGGAGGTTTCGGCCGCGCTGAAACTGCTTCCGACCGACCAGCGGGCCGCGCTGGTTCTCGTCGACATGATGGGCTATTCGGTCGAAGACGCAGCTCAGGTGCTTGAAGTGCCCAGCGGGACGGTGAAGAGCCGGTGCGCGCGGGGGCGCGCGAAACTTGCCCCAATTCTTTCGCATCTGCGGAACCGATCGGACCTCAGTCGCGTCTCATCCGCGAAGGGAGCAGAACTTCGTGACGGGTGATACGCACTACGATCTGGAAATCCTGGCCGAGTTGGCCGAGGGTCTCCTAGACGCTGGCACGGCCCGCCAGGTCCGCGAGCATCTCGCGGTATGCGACCCCTGTGGGGAGCTACTGGCCGACCTGGCAGCGGTTCGCGAGGTGCTCGCGGCGACTCCGACACCGGCCATGCCGATGGGAGTCGCACTGCGCATCGACAAGGCTCTGGCCGCCGAAGCGGGATCCGCGCGCGGGGGAGGTGTCGGCCTGGCGGAACCCCCCAACTGGGATGAGCTCATGCGGGACTCCCCATGGGAGCAGTCACCGCGGGAGCCGGAGCCGGTACGCCTCGGAGTGGTCTCCGACGACGGCACCATCGTCCCTGCCAAACGCACGGCCGCACGACGGCGCCGATGGGCGATGCCCGCGGTCGCCGCTGCTGCCGCGGCGGCTGTGGTGGGCACCGTGGTGCTCTCCACCAGCATGCTCGCGGGCGGTGGTGGTGGCACCATCGCCAGTGGGAAGCAATTGCAGACCGGGCAGGCGTCATCGCCGCCGCCCAAGGCGGATGTGCGGCCCAGGGCGTACGCGCTGACCGACAGCGGGCACAACTACAGCGACGAGGAGCTGCGCCAGCCGCTCGAAGGCCTCTTCGGGCCCGCGCCCATAGTGGGTGGCGGCTCCTCGGACATCGCCGTGGTGAACAAGTGCGTCAGCCGGGTGGCGGACCGTACGAAGCTCAAGGTCTTCGCGGTCGACCAGGGCCAGTACAACGGGTCGGAGGCCATCATCATGACCTCCTGGAAGAACAAGTCGGCCAAGACGCTCCGCATCGACATCGTCGACCCGTTCAACTGCAAGAACCTGCGTAAGCCGATGGTGGGGCGCTGGTAGCTCGTTGATCCCTTGATGCGCATGTGTTGACGTCCACGTCAGAGCCCGCTTCGGCGGGCTCTTTCGGTTTCGGCGTGCGTTGAGGACGGGGCCGGGAATCACGGCGGCCTAGGATCTGTTGAGGCGACAGGCAAGAGCAGACTAGGAAGGCGTGAGAGCGTTGAGCGACGTGCGTAACGTGATCATCATTGGATCCGGCCCCGCTGGATATACGGCGGCCGTCTACTCCGCGCGCGCCGAGCTCAAGCCGCTGGTCTTCGAGGGCTCGGTCACGGCGGGCGGCGCGCTGATGAACACCACCGATGTCGAGAACTTCCCCGGTTTCCCCGACGGCATCATGGGCCCCGATCTGATGGACAACCTGCGTAAGCAGGCCGAGCGGTTCGGCGCCGAGCTGGTCGCGGACGACGTACTCGAAGTGGACCTTGAGGCCAACCCCAAGGTGATCAAGACCCACAGCGAGACCTACTACGCCAAGTCGGTCATCCTGGCGATGGGCTCCGGCTACCGCGAGCTGGGCCTGCCCAACGAGAAGCGCCTGTCCGGGCGAGGCGTCTCCTGGTGTGCCACCTGTGACGGCTTCTTCTTCCGCAACAAGGACATCGTGGTCGTCGGCGGTGGTGACACCGCGATGGAGGAGGCCACGTTCCTGACCCGCTTCGGCCGCATGGTCACCGTCGTGCACCGCCGTGACGAACTGCGGGCAAGCAAGATCATGCAGGAGCGGGCGTTCGCGAACGACAAGATCCGCTTCATCTGGGACACCGAAGTCGTCGACGTCCTCGGCGCCGACAAGGTCGAGGCCGTCAAGCTGCGCAACCTCAAGACCGGTGAGGAATGCGAGCTGGCCACCGACGCGCTGTTCCTGGCGATCGGCCACGATCCGCGCAGCGAGCTGGTCAAGGGCCAGATCGACCTCGACGACGACGGCTACGTCAAGGTCGACGCGCCCAGCACGGCGACCAACGTCGACGGCGTCTTCGCCGCGGGCGACGTCGTCGACCACATCTACCGGCAGGCCATCACCGCGGCTGGCACCGGCTGCTCGGCGTCACTCGACTCCGAGCGCTGGCTGGCCTCGAACGAAAACTAAGGAGCGCACCGTGAAGGCAGTAACCGACGCCACCTTCGAGGCCGAGGTCCTCAAGAGCGACAAGCCCGTCCTCGTTGACTTCTGGGCCGAGTGGTGCGGCCCATGCCGTCAGGTATCGCCCATCCTCGAGGAGATCGCCAAGGAGCACGGCGACAAGCTGGAGATCGTCAAGCTCAACATCGACGAGAACCCGGATGTCCCGCGTGACTACGGTGTGCTCCAGATCCCCACCCTGAACGTCTACAAGGGTGGAGAGGTCGTGAAGCAGATCATCGGTGCCAAGCCGAAGGCCATGCTGCTTCGCGAGCTCGAAGGCATCATCTGACGACGCCCGCAGCGTTGCAGTTGGAAGCCCCCTGGTGCGCCCAGGGGGCTTCTGTCTGTTTGGCCCTTTGGGCCGCAGCGTCCTTGAGAAGGCGTCAGACGGGGCGAAGGGCGCGTTCCGGGCTCATGGAGCCGAGTAGGCGTTCCAGGGCCACCTCGACGTCCTCGCGCCACGAGACGGCCGTCTTCAGCTCCAGCCGGAGCCGGGGGAACCGCAGATGCGGGCGTACCGTCTTGAAGCCCACGGAAAGCAGGTAGTCAGCCGGAACCACGCAGCTCGGCTCCTCCCACTTGAGGTCGCCGAACGCCTCGATGGCCTTCACTCCGCGTCGCGTCAGGTCCTTGGCCACGCCCTGGATCAGCATCCGGCCCAGACCGCCGCCCGAGAACTCCGGAATGATGTGCGCGGTCATCAGCAGCACCGCGTCGGCGCTGACCGGTGAGGTGGGAAAGGCCACCGAGCGGGGGCTGTAGAGCGGCGGGCTGTAGACGACGAATCCGGCGGGCACCCCGTCGACGTACACGATCTTGCCGCAGCTGCCCCATTCGAGCAGTGTGCCGGAGAGCCATGCCTCTTTCTCCAGCTCTGGACCACCGGAGTCGATCGCGCGCTCCCCGCTGACCGGGTCGAGCTCCCAGAAGACGCACCGCCGGCAGCGGCGCGGCAGATCGTCCAGATTGTCCAGGGTGATGTTGACCAGCCGACGCGACAACTACGGCCCCAATCGTTGACCCGGAAAAGCGCGCGAAAAACGCGTCTCCAGCTGGCATCGTAGCCCAGTGACGCCCCGCCATCGGGTAGCACGACGGTCGAGCCCGGTCACAGCCGACATGTCCGACTACCGTAATCTGGTAGTTCAGCGACAAATGACACCAAGGAGGTGGACCGTGACAGGAGAGCTGGATCACGGTCAGACGCCCGCGACCCAAGGGTCGCGCATCGATGCCTACGTCGATCGGTACGCCGCACGAGCTACCGGGATGGTCGCCTCCGAGATCCGAGCTCTTTTCGCCGTCGCGTCGAGGCCCGAGGTGGTCTCGCTCGCCGGCGGCATGCCGTACGTCACGGCCCTCCCCCTCGACATGGTCGGCGAGCTGGTGTCCGATCTGGTCACCAGGCGCGGTCCCGTCGCGCTGCAGTACGGCTCCGGCCAGGGCGATCCGCACCTGCGCGAGCAGATCTGCGACGTGATGCGGCTGGAGGGGATCCAGGCCGGGGCGAACGACGTGGTCGTCACCGTAGGTTCGCAGCAAGCGCTTGATTTGGTCACCCGGATCTTCATCGACCCGGGTGACGTGGTGCTGGCAGAAGGCCCGTCGTACGTGGGCGCCCTCGGCACTTTCGCCGCGTACCAGGCCAAAGTGGTGCATATCGCCATGGACGATCAGGGCCTCATTCCCGAGTCGCTCGCGCAGACCATCTACGCGCTGGAGACCGCGGGCGCCCCGATCAAGTTCCTCTACACGATCCCGACCTTCCACAACCCCGCCGGTGTCACCCTGAACCTGGCGCGGCGGCAGCAGGTGCTCGACATCTGCCAGCGGGCCGGAGTACTGATCATCGAGGACAACCCGTACGGGCTGCTCGGCTTCGACGGCGAGCCCATGCGCGCGCTGCGGGCCGACAATCCCGACGGCGTGGTCTATCTCGGGTCGTTCTCCAAGACGCTCGCCCCGGGGTTCCGGGTCGGCTGGGCGCTGGCGCCGCACGCCGTCCGCGACAAGCTCGTGCTGGCGATGGAGTCGGCCGTACTGTCGCACTCGTCCTTCACCCAGCTGGCCGTGGGCCAGTACCTCGCCACGCAGCCGTGGGAAGAGCAGATCAAATCGTTCAAGGAGCTCTATCGCGAGCGACGCGACACGCTGCTCGACGCGCTCTCGGCGCTCATGCCCCCCGAGGTCACCTGGACACGACCGGCCGGGGGCTTCTTCGTGTGGGCGACGCTGCCGGAGGGCCTGGACTCGAAGGCCATCCTGCCGCGGGCGGTGGCGGAGCGGGTGGCGTTCGTGCCAGGGACCGGATTCTTCTCCGATGGGAGTGGGGCTCGGCAGATGCGGCTGTCCTACTGTTTCCCTGAGCCGGATCGGATCCGGGAAGGGGTCCGGAGGTTGGCTGGAGTGATCGAGCAGGAGATCCAGCTGCGGGACACGTTCGGGACGGGGTCGGCTCGGGGGCACGCGGGCGTGGACACGCCCGGGCCCGACCTGGCCTGATCCTCTCTCGCCTGCCGGCGTCTCGGTTGGGACGCCGGCTCTCCCTCGCAGTGCATATCTATGCATTCCGTTGGTCATGGCCCGCACGGTAGAAAGTGCCTGCCGTACACCATTCCACCCCAGCCCCGGTACGGTTGGACAGCGTGCGATCAGCGGAGGAGAACAAATGAGCGATCTGGGCCACGTGCTCGTGCTGGCCGGGGGCCTCTCCTACGAACGGGAGGTGTCCCTGCGCTCTGGTCGCCGGGTGAGTGAGGTGCTGCGGGCGGTGGGCATCGACGTGGAGGCCCGCGACACCGACGCGTCCCTCGTGCCGTCCATCCTGGCCGACCCACCGGACGCGGTCTTCGTCACGCTGCACGGCGGCGCGGGTGAGGACGGCGCCATCCGTTCCATCCTCGAACTGCTGAACGTCCCCTATGTCGGCGCCGACCCCGACGCCTGCCGCGTCGCCTTCGACAAGCCCACCGCCAAGGGCGTCGTACGCTCGGTCGGCCTGCGCACCCCCGAGTCGGTCACCCTGCCCAAGGAGACCTTCCACGACCTCGGCGCCACGGTCGTCCTGGGCCGCATCGTCGAACATCTCGGCCTCCCCCTGTTCGTCAAGCCCGCCCGCGGCGGCTCCGCCCTGGGCGCCTCGATCGTCCGCACCGCCGAAGAGCTCCCGGCCGCGATGGTCGGCTGTTTCGCGTACGGCGACACGGCGCTGATCGAGCGTTACGTGGAAGGTGTCGAAGTGGCGGTCTCGGTCGTCGACCTGGGCAACGGCCCGATCGCTCTGCCCGCCGTGGAGATCGTCCCGGACGAGGGCGTCTACGACTACGCGGCCCGCTACACCGCCGGCCACACCGAGTTCTTCGCACCCGCCCGCCTCTCCGCCGAAGCAGCCGCCGCCTGCGCCGAAACCGCCGTGAAGGCTCACACCGCCCTGGGCCTCCGCGACGTCTCCCGCACCGACCTCATCGTCGACGCCTCAGGCCAGCCCCACTTCCTGGAGGTCAACGTGGCTCCCGGGATGACGGAGACGTCGCTGCTACCGATGGCCGCGGAGGCTGCGGGCCAAGACCTGGGCGACCTGTGTCGCATCCTCCTCCAGAACGCCGCCGCCCGCGTACACGCTTGACGTCCACGCGTCCCCCGCGCTCCCCTGGCACTGACCTCACGCCGCCTTCAACCCTGAGGCACGACCCATGCCTCCGGGTCTGCAGCGTTGGCCGCTGACCTGTCTGGCCTTCGCACGCCCGGTGTTCGTCTTCTCCCGTCCGCCCGCCTTCTCTCGTCCGCCCGTCTTTTCACGGACCCCCGGACCCCGGACCCCCGGGTTCCCGGGTTCCCGGGTTCCCCGCCCGGCACCCCGGGACCACGCCCCCTTAGCCTTCGCGATCCAACATCAAAAGTAGCCTGGGCAAGTGCCGATCGATTCGACCTATCCCAAGAGCTTCGCCAGCGACAATCACGCAGGCGTCCACCCCACCATCCTCGAAGCCATGGCTGCGGCGAACCAAGGGGACGCACCCGCCTACGGTGGCGATCGCTGGACATCAACCTTCGAGGACCACATCAAGGACGTCTTCGGCCCTGGGGCGGAAGGCTTCGCCGTCCTGAACGGAGCCGGCGCCAACATGGTCGGCCTCGCACCCATGCTCGGCCGCTACGACGCCATCATCTGCGCCGACACCGCCCACATCGCCACCCACGAAACAGGCGCGACAGAACGCCTACTGGGCGCAAAGCTCCTGACAACCCCAACAGCCGACGGCAAGCTACGCCCCCAGGACATCACCACACGCCTCGACATCGTGGGCAGCCACCACAACTCCCAACCCCGCGTGGTCTCCATCTCCCAGGTAACCGAACTCGGCACCTGCTACTCCCCCGAAGAAATCGCCGCCCTCGCCGATACGGCACACGCCGCCGGCCTACTCCTCCACGTGGACGGCGCCAGACTGGCAAACGCAGCCGCCCACCTGAACACCACCCTCAGCGCCATCACCACGGAAGTCGGCGTAGACATCTTCAGCTTCGGCGGCACCAAGAACGGCGCGTTGGCAGCTGAAGCAGTAATAGTCCTCTCCTCTTCTTCCCTCGCCCACGCCATCCCCTTCCTCCGCCGCCAGTCCCTCCAGCTGGCCTCCAAGATGCGCTTCGTCTCAACCCAACTCTCGGCCCTCCTCACGAACGACCTCTGGCGCCACAACGCAACCCACGCCAACGAAATGGCCACCCGCCTCGCCAACGGCATAGCCGATCTCCCCGGCGTCACCCTCGCCTACCCCGTCCAATCGAACGCCGTCTTCGCCACCCTCCCCAAACCAGCCACGGCCGCCCTCCTCACCCGCTACCTGTTCCACTACTGGGACGAGACCGCCGGCACCGTCCGCTGGATGACCGCCTTCGACACCACCCCGGACCACATAGACGACTTCCTCGATGACATCCGCAAGTCCCTCGTGATCCCCTGATCCCCTGGGCCGGACAATCGCGTGAGCTCCCCGCCCACGCACTCCACAAGCCCGCAGCCCACGGTTTCACGTGAAACAACCCTCCCCCGGCCGCGCAGTCGCGCCAGGTGACCAAGCCGACGGTGGCCGCCAAGCAGTTGCTCACGACCTGGCATCAGGACGACCTCTGGCCTCGACCTCTGGCCTCGACCTCTGGCCTCGACCTCTGGCCCGAGGCAGCTTCGCGGCCTCGGGGCCCCGCGGCCTCGCAGCAGGGCGTCGCCAGACTCAGTCGAACGCCGGACGCCGGACGCACCACCGACGCCCTTGTTTCACGTGAAACCATCCACCCGCCAGCACAACGGCAACCCATTCACAGCACCCTCCGCAGGCGGAACGTCCATGGATGACATCCCGCAGAGCGCGGCCATGCTGCCCAGGATGAGCCGGGCGGTCGAAACCGGCGGTCGAAACCGGGCAGCTCGGCGAGGTCCGCACCGGGCTCCTGCTCGCCCACATCGGAAACGCGCAACGGGATCGTTGATCCTCCATTGGGTGGAACACCGCCCATGGCGGCGTAGCCCCGCGAGCGAGGGAGGCAGTGGGCGACGGGAAGCGTCCTTTCCGGATGAAGTTGGCGGCCGGGACAGGTTATGAGCTGGCGTAGTCCCGCGAGCGAGGGAGACGGTGGGCGACGGGAAGCGTCCCTCCCGGATGAAGTTGGCGGGCCGGGGCAAGTTATGAGCTGCGGTCTGACACCTTGGCCTGAACGGTTTCACGAGGGGTTGCTCAAATCTTCCTAACAGCGGGGAGGGGTGCTCTTCCTGTCGGCGGGAAGGGACGCAACCTTCGGGAGTAGATGTCCGGGAGTAGATGTCCGGGAGTAGATCATCATGAGCACTGGTGAGCTTGGTTGGTTCAGGCGCCCGGAGGATGGGCCGGGCCGGCTTCCCGGGTGATGTGGATCAGCGCGCGTGAAGGCATTCTCACCGTCGCGACAAGAAATAGGTGTGATCGTGTACAACACGCGTAGCGGGAGAGATCAACCGGCGGTTCCGGCCGATCTCTTCGACCGCTACTTCGCCGAGATCCACCGGTACATCGCCCGTCGCCTGCCTGCGGACGACGCTGATGACCTAGCGCCGCCGGGGTGTTCCTCGCGGCGTTGCATGGCGAATACGACCCAGATGTGGGAGAGGTCAGGCCCTGGCTGTACGGCATCGCTACCAACTTGGTCGCACGGCACCGCCGTACCGAGACCACGCGGTGGAAGGCACTCAGCCGCGCGGCGGAGCGTGACTGGGACGGCCACGAGGATCCCGCACTGAACCGAGTGCTCGATCGGGTGGACGCCGCGCGCTTCACCGGTCCGCTCGCGGGGGCGCTGGCCGCACTGAAGCAGCGCGATCGCGACGTGGTGCTGCTGATCGCGTTGGGCGACCTGAGCCACGCCGAGGTCGCCTCCGCCTTGGACATTCCCTACGGAACCGTCGCGTCCCGCCTTAACAGGGCACGCAAGCATCTTCGCGCGGCGCTCGGCGCGCTGAAGGAGGACATCGATGGATGAGCTCGAACTGCTCGCCCGGGCACTGCCGGACGGGGCCTCCGCCCTCGCCCGAGGTGGTCGCTCGCGCTCGCGCCTTCCTCGCCGCTCACGCCACCTCGCCGCTCACGCCACCTCGCCCCTCGCGCCTTCCTCGCCGCTCACGCCACCTCGCCGGTGACGGCGCGCGCTCCCGCCTCGCCACCGGCCGCTGCCGCACGCGAGTGTGGGTGTGGGCGGTGGGCTCGGCTGTGGCCACGACCGCGATGGTCATAGCAGTCACACTGGTGGCCAACCTGATTTCTGCGCTCGTGGGGATCGAAGTCGCTCCCCGCGTACACGCGCACCTTCTTGGACATGGAGACCGGCGCCACGCTGGCGCGGGCCAGTTGTGTGCCGGGCGGCTCCAGAGGCGACATCCTGACTCACTACACCGCGCAGGCGCCTGAGACAGGGTGGATCGCGTCTCGGCCCACACCGCCGAAGCCCTGCAAGGTCAGGTAACCGGGGTTAAGGAGGCCCGCGCACAGGTGCCGCCGACACGCCACTCGGGAGCCCGCTCGGGGTGGCCACCGGGAGCCTCGCTCCGGCGTCCGCTGGTCCACTCGGAGGGTCCACTCGGGGGGTCCACTCGGGGGGTCCACTCGGGGGGTCCACTCGGGGGGTCCACTCGGGGGGTCCACTCGGGGGGTCCACTCGGGGGGTTCACTCGGGAGCCTCGCTCCGGCGTCCGCTCCGGGTGGCCGCTCGGGTGGCCGCTCCGGGCGTCTGCTCCGGGCGTCTGCTCGGGGACGCGAGATCGTCGACCGGCCGGGCAAGGCCTGCGCGTGGCCGCTCCGGGCGTCTGCTCGGGTTGCCGCTCCGGGCGTCCATCGAGATTGCCGCTCGAAGCTCGGCGACTTTCCTTACGAGTGGCGGCGGTTGGTGGAGTTGGAGCTGGTGGTGTTTCACGTGAAACACGAGCTACTCCGGCGGACATCCACAGATCAGAGATCGGAGATCGGGTTCAGCGGGCCCCGGCGTACGCGCCTCGTCGGCGCCGAAGGGCTTCTCGGCCTCGGTCACTGACATCGCGAGCACCTCGCTGATGTCGCGGCCGGGCTTTCTGCATGCGCTCGCCGTCGTTCCCCAGGCGACGCCGCGCCTTAGGGGCCATGGTTTCACGTGAAACGGCTAATGGTTTCACGTGAAACAGGGGTCAGTCTTCGGTGTCCTTCATGGCGCGGGCGGCCTCGGGAGCCATGGTGCCGATGATGCGCTCAAGGTCGTCGATCGTCGCGAACTCCACCACGATGCGTCCCTTACGGCGGCCGAGGTCGACTTTAACCTTGGTCTCGAAGTGGTCCGAGAGGCGGTCTGCGAGGTGGACCAGGCCTGGTGCGGTCGGCTTGTTGGGCTGGCGGTCGCGGGTGGTCTTGGGGGCCGCCTTTGAGCTGCCGAGAGAGACGATCTCTTCTACGGCTCTGACCGAGAGGAGTTCGGCGACGATCCGCTTGGCCAGTTGGATCTGCTCTTCCGGGCTATCGAGGCTGAGGAGGGCGCGGGCATGGCCGGCGCTGACGGTGCCGGCGGCGACGCGGAGCTGAACCTCCGGCGGGAGGTTGAGCAGGCGAAGGGTGTTGGTGATGTGGGAACGGGATCGGCCGACCTTCTGGGCGAGCTGGTCGTGTGTCGCCCGGAAGTCGTCGAGGAGCTGCTGGTACGCGGCGGCTTCTTCCAAGGCGTTGAGTTGCTCGCGCTGGAGGTTTTCGATCAGGGCGTCTCTGAGGAGTTCGTCGTCCTGGGTGTTGCGGACGATCGCGGGGATCGGATCGAGCTCGGCCAGTTGGCAGGCGCGCCAACGGCGCTCTCCCATGATCAGCTCGTACTTGCCGCCACCCACCGAGCGCACGACGATCGGTTGCAGTAGACCGACCTCGCGGATGGACGCGGACAACTCAACGAGGCGCTCGTCGTCGAAGACATCACGCGGCTGACGTGGGTTGGGGACGATCGCGCTGAGGGCGATCTCTCTGAAGTACGCTCCGGCAATCGGCCTCGGGCCGGCGGTCTCCCCCGTTGCGCCATTCGTGGGGGCGACTGTCCCGGTGTTGTCAACGATGGGACCGGTCGGGATGAGTGCCCCGAGTCCCTTGCCCAGTCCCCGCCGATGCTGACTCACTGCTTCTCCTCATCCACCGGGCCGATGCCGGTCACTCCAGGAGAGGTTACCGTCGTCGACGCAACAGGGTGCCCGCTCGCCACACGCGGTTCCTCCGGATTTACACCGCCACAACCTCAGGCGTACACATCCGACCAGGCATGCACTCCGCGGGCCCTCCACCCCCTGGGTTTGGCCGTGAAGAAAGATCGTTCGGAGAGATTCGGATCTTGGAGTGGAAGTGTGGGGGTTTGTCCGAGCGAGTGGGCACCGCCGCATGCCGCGCTCTCCTCGGACGTCGTCTTGTCGATAATCCGCATCACGACCCTGTGAGTGTGCGTTGCGCGGACTTCGAGAGCATGGTGAGCGGCCCACGGTCCCGTGAGTGGCCTCCGGTGTGCCTGCGGGCCTTACCTCGCCTGCAAGGCCTCCACGGGGCTGTCGGGGTGTCAACGGCCAAGTGGGTGTCGCCGCTGGTGGCCATGTAGAAGTCCCCACCTCTTCGTAGTTGACTACTTCTTGATCAAGCGTGCTGGTGTCC
>NZ_JBEZDM010000047.1:0-76894 GCF_040648335.1 Nonomuraea sp. NPDC049158 | reverse complement strand
GCCTCTAGGCCCTCTGCTCGCCGGGTTGCCCCGGTGCATTGCTGCACCGGGGCTACCCGGCGAGCAGGACGCCAATACGTCGCCTCCGAGGGGCTGCGTCGGGAGATCCACGAGGGCCTGCAGGTCGTGGAGAACTGGAACTCCGCGAGCCGGGTACCGGTCAGCGCGGGAGGCCGGCCTCGGTAGCGGCCTTCAGCTTCCGCCGCAGCGATCCCCTCGGCGGTCAGCTCGTTCTGCAGATCGCACTGGAACTGCCCGACGGCGGTGATGACGTTGATGAGCAGCGCGGTCATCGCGTCGTTGGCTGCGAGGTCGTGGAAGTTGGACAGGGGACCGGACATGACCCGCAGCACCACGCCGCGGCCTGACAACCAGTCGCGGACGGCGTGGATGTCGACCACGTCGCGGCAGAGCCGGAACAGCTCCAACACCGTGAGGGTGTCGCCGGGCGGCGGCCACCGTGGTGAACGCTGGCCGCTCCAGCGCGGGAATCTTGGAGGTGATCGCTGGGATCTTCGAACAGCAGCACCCCCTCGGCCGGGTGGAAACTAGGGCGGCTCCGCGCAGACGGTGCTGCCGATTGCGACGTGCTGCCGCACGCACCGCGGTGCCGATGTGAGGCCGTGGGTGCTCGCGCCGCCCCGGGGATCCCCGGGGCGGCGCGGCGGGTTCATCGTGTCAGGGCTGGAGGGGCGGGGCGACCGCGATGGCGTCGATCTCGAAGAGCATCCCGGGGAGGGCGAGCGCGGCCACGCCAGTGAGGGTCTGCGCGGGCGGGTGGGAACCCCAGATGCGGCCGATGTGCTCCAGGAGCACGGCCAGTTTGTCCGCGTCGTGATCGACAATGTGGGTGCGGATCTGGACGACGTCGGCGAAACCGAGGTCTATGGCGGCCAGGGCGGTGCCCAGGTTGGTCAGGGACCGTTCGACCTGCTCGCCGAAGTCGGGAGAGGTGAGGTGCCCCTGCTCGTCGGAGGCGTACTGGCCGGCGATGAACACCAGGCCTCCCGGTGCGCGGACGACGTGGCTGTAGCCGAAGGCGACCGGGTCGTGCAGTTCGGAGGGGTTGACGATACTGTGCGTCATGGTGATACCTCTCTTTTCGGGTGCTCAGAGGGACTTGCGGGACGTGGCGACGGTCGCGGCGGCGACCAGCGCGAGGGAACCGGCGACCCACAGGACGCCGGTGGCGGCGAGGCCGTCGACCGTGGCGCCGCCGACGAGGGCGCCCAAGGCGATGGACAGGTTGAAAGCGGCGACGAACAGGGACGAGGCGGCCTCACCCGCGCCAGGGGCCGCCTTCATCATCCAGGTCTGCAGACTCACCGACACCCCGCCGTAGACCAGCCCCCAGGCCACCAGCAGCGCGGACGCGGTCACGGGATCGGTGCCGAGCAGGGCGAACAGCGCCGTCACGGCCGCGAGGCCGGCGCAGATCGCCAGGAGGGTGCCGCGCAGGTGCGCCGCCACCCGCGAGCCGGCCGCGAAGTTGCCCACGAGGCCCGCGATGCCGTACGCCATCAGCAGGCCGCCGATGAGGGCGTCGTCCACCCCGGCCGCCTCGCGCAGCACCGGACGGACGAAGGTGTACGCGGCGAAGTGCCCGGTGATCAGCAGGAACGTGACGAGCACGCCGATCCGCACGCCGGTGTTGCGCCGCAGCAGCCCCGGCAGTTCCCGGAAGGAGAGCGCGCCCTGGGACGGCAGCGGCGGCACGAGGAGGAGCAGGGCGGCCAGCGCGACGAGCCCGAGGATCCCGACCACGGCGAACGCGGTGCGCCACCCGCCGAGGTCGCCGATCAGCGTTCCGGCCGGGACACCGGCGACGGAGGCGGTGGAGACCCCGCCGAACACGATCGCCGTGGCCCGGGGGACGTGCTGGGCGGGCACCAGACGTACCGCAAGACCGCCCGCGATGGCCCAGAAGCCGCCGACGCTCACGCCGATGGCCAGGCGCGCCGCCAGCAGGACCGCGAAGTGCGGTGCCGCGGCGCAGACCAGGTTGGCGGCCGCCATGAGGCCGACCAGTGCCGCCAGCAGGACCCGCCGATCCACCCTGGCGGCGACAACGGTGACGACCGGGGCCGACGCGGCGGCGACCAGGCCGGGCACGGTCAGCATCAGCCCTGCCACCCCGTCGGAGACTGAGAGGTCCGAACCGATCGGTGTGAGCAGGCCGACGGGCAGCAGTTCGGACGTCATCAGCGCGAAGATGCCGAGCGCCACCGCCAGGACCGCCGGCCACATCCGGTCGAGCGACCGCGATTTATGCCTAACCTGACTAGGAAACATCCAGAATTTCTCCTGTGAAAAGCCCTCTCCGGGGAGAGGGCGGTCTTCAGGTGCGCGTGTTGGTCAACCCGTGGCGGGTCTGCCCGGGAACGGCGGGGAAGCGTTCCTCCACCGTCGATTTGAGATCGGCGAGGGTCCGCCCGGCCAACTCCCGCCGCCAGTTCAGCTCCGCCTGGCGCATGGTCTGGGAGATCACGCAGGTCTTCCGGTAATCGATCCCGGGTACGCCCCCAGGGCCTCGCCGGAGGATCTCGGCGCACTCGAACGCCTCCCGCGTGCCCTCGATCGCCGCCACCACATCCAGCACCGTGATCTTTCCGGGGTCGCGCGCCAGCCGAAAGCCGCCCCGCGGCCCGGACGTGGAGGCGAGGATCCCCGCCCGCACCAGCGCCTGCAACTGCTTGTTGAGGTAGGCGGGCGGCAGTTCGTAGAAGGCGGCCAGCGTCGAGGTGGGCACCGCGCGATCCTCCTCCACCCATGCCAGGTTCAGGCACGTGTGCAGCGCCCATTCCACACCCTCACTCATCCGCATATCCTGGATCATACATGTCCAGAATTAAACTTGCACTCGCGACCATGCGCCTCTCACCTTGGGTGAGCAACTAACCAACGTGGCACCAGCCGCCAAATAGGCCCTGAGTTGGGATATCAGCTACCTGGTTGCAATTCGACGCTCACTCTTGGCGGTTCGACGGCAGGACGGCCTGTCGCGAGGTCGGGAACGTACTTGTAGATCGTGGAACGGCTGACGCCGAGCAGGCGGGCGATCGAGGAGACGGTGTTTTCCGGCCCGGGTAAGCAGGTCGCGAGCGTGACGGATCTGCTCGGGCGTCATCGCCGGCGGGCGTCCCAGGCGCTGGCCGCGGGCGCGGGCGGCGGCCAGGCCCTCGTGCGTGCCCTCCACGATGAGCTCGCGGGTGAACTCCGCCAACGCGGCGAAGACGTGGAAGACGAGCCGCCCGCCGGGGGTGGTGGTGTCCACCGCCTCGTGTAGTGAGCGGAAGCCGACACCGCGCTTGCGCAGGCCGGCTACGATCGAGATAAGGTCCTGCAGCGAGCGGCCCAGTCGATCCAACGAGGGCACCACGAGGGTGTCGCCGGGCCAGAGGTAGTCCAGCGCCTTCCACAGTTCCTCGCGCTCAGCGTTCTTGTCGGACTTCTTGTCGGCGAAGATGCGGGTGCAGCCCGCCGCGGTGAGGGCGGTCATCTGGCGGTCCAGGAGTTGGCCGCGGGTGGAGACGCGGGCGTAGCCGACAGGCGCTTCCGAGGGGCCCGCGGGTTCGGCCGCCAGCGGGTCTTCGCCGAGAGATCCGTGCAGTTCGGTCTTGCCGACCTCGACCGCGTCCCTCCCGGCCAGGGGTTTACGAAGGGGTGTTCACGAGTGTGTCCGGCCTGGGATGAAGTGATGGGTTGGAAGATCGCTTCCCAGCGATAATTGTGATCGTTTCCCAGGCTGGAAGGCGTCAAACCGACGATGGGACTCGAGCGACAGGGTCACCCCATGCCCAACGGAATGGGCGGCCCCCTGCCAGCAAGGAAGTTCAGCCGGGGAGCAGGCTGCCGCCCCTGAGCAGCTCGGTTCCACGGCGAGCGATCTCCTGCGGCGAGAGGTCTTCGGTGTGGGTTAGAAGGACCCACAGGTGCCCGAATGGGTCCCTCAGCATGGCCGACCGCGCTCCGTAAAACATGTCGGTGGGAGGCTGGAGCAACTCGGCGCCGGCGCGTACGGCCTGGGCGCTGAGCGTGTCCACGTCATCCACATAGACGTGAAGACCCACTGTCGAGCCACCCGCGGCATCGGGAGCGCTGAAAGGGCCATCCGCGTCCCCAACCATGATGACCGAGCCTTTGATGCTGACCTCGGCATGCGCGATCCGGCCTTCCGGGTCGGCGATGCGGAACAACTCCTCGCCGCCGAATGCCTCAGCGTAGAACCGGATGGCCTCTGCGGCGCCGTCCACCATGAGGTGCGGAACAGCGGCGTACCGGTAGCGCTCGGGAACAGATGTCATCACAGTGATCCTTTCGAGAGGTGCTTGCTGATGAAGACCGTAGAACCTCAACTATGGCTGAGGTCAATTCGAGGATTCTGGCGTTCTTCCAGGTCTCTGGGTGTGGCAACCAGCGCCATTGACCTCAACCCTGCTTGAGCTCCTAGCGTGGTCTGCAATTCCGATCCCAACGCCCAGGAGGATCACGATGCGGATCAGCACCACCTTGCCCATGACACAGGCCGGCGTGCCTGACATCGCGATGGCGCGACGCCTTGAAGGCCTTGGCTATGACTCGATCGGCATGGCCGATTTCATCGTCGGAGATGGGACGCCGAGCTTTGACGCCATGCTTGTTCTGGCAGCCGCCGCAACCGTGACCGACAGGATCGGACTCGAGTTCGGCGTGCTCAGCCTCCCGCTGCGCCCAACCGCTTGGATCGCTGCGCAGATACAGACACTTCAGCACCTGTCAGGCAACCGAGTCACCCTTGGCGTCGGGATCGGAGGCTTCCCTGGCTCGCCGTTCTGGCGTGCGGTCGGGGCGCCACTTCAGGGTCGGGGGCGCCGGGCCGACGAAGCGCTGCAAGCGTTGCCTGGCCTTATTCGTGGTGAGGCAACCAAGCTGGGCGAGGAGGAGGTCACCCTCGGCCCCGCCGCTCCGGTCCCGCCCATCCTCATCGGCGGGAACTCCGAGGCGGCGATGCGCCGCGCCGTCCGTCATGGTGACGGCTGGGTACCCTCCTTGATCAGCCCTGCGGCTCTGGGCGAGAAGGTGATACGACTACGCGAGATCGCCCATGAGCTCGGACGACCGGTCCCGTCGATCGCCGTGGGAGGGCATGCGATCCTCGTCGACAATGCGGCTGCCATCGAATCCTTCACCCGCGTGCTGGTGGACGTACACGGCATGGCGCCGGAGGAAGCGAAAGCCGTGCCAGTCACCGGCAGCCCGGCGCAGGTGGCGGAACGCCTCCACGCCTACTCGGAGGCCGGTGCCGACATGGTTGGGCTCAGCCTCGACGGCGGGGACTGGACTCGGCAGGCAGAGGCGCTCGCAGAGGCCAGAGCGCAGCTGAGCCATGTCCGGGCGGCTGAAGCAGACAACCCTTGAGCCACAGTTCGGGTCATCTCCACAGCGGTCCGAAGGCAGTGATCCTCTGAGCTGAGCTCAGGGCCGCTGCCGGAACGGGGCGAGCGTGGCGCGCACGAGGTCGGCGGCGCCCCAGTCGGGCTCGAACTGGGCGATCACGGCCAGGTGCTGGCGTAGCTGGAGGATCGGCATCCGTTCGCGCCAGTCGCGGTCGAGCCCGGTCAGCTCGGCGTACACCTCGAAGAACACGTGCGCCTCGGGGGGCGGCGCCGTCGTCCACAGGTGGGCCAGGTCGACCTCGGCCCACGTGTACGACACGGCCGGGTCGATCAGCGCGGGCCGCCCGTCGGGGGTGGCCATGACGTTCAGCGCCCACAGGTCGCCGTGCGTCAGGCACGCGGGCCTGACCGGCAGCAGCTCGGGCAGCCGCTCGCACAGCCGCTCCAGCGCCGCCCGGTCCACGGCGTCGAGCGCCTCCTGGACGCGACGCTCGCCGAGCCAGCGCAGCAGACGGTGCTGGGCGAAGAACTCGAACCCGTCCTCATCCCAGGTATTGACCTGCCGACGACGGCCCAGCCAGTTGTCCCGATGCCACCCGAATCGGGAGTACCGCGTGGTGGTGTGCAGGTGGGCGAGCGCATGCGCGAGCTGCTCCCAGAAGGCCTCGGTGCCCGGCCGGGGCTGCAGCACGGACAGCACGAGCAGGTCGCGGTCCGCGAGGATGATCTCGGGCGTGGCGACGCCGCCCGCCTCGCGCAGCACGGTGAGCCCCTCGGCCTCCGCGGCGAATGCGTCGTCCGACAGCGGCTCGCCGAACGCCTTGACGAACACCGACGTGCCGTCACCGCGGCGCGCCAGCCCCGCGGTCGCGGCGAGGCCTCCAGCGGCCGGCTCCACCGCGACGACGTCGGTCAGGCCGGCCGCGTGCAGGCGTTCGAGCAGGAAGGACGTCACGTCTGTCACGGGTGTACTCCTCTCTGCCGGTCACGCATCATGGCAATCAGCGCCGAGCCCCCGCCTCGTCGCGAGGCGCCTTCGACGAGCTCGGACGCGCTCACCGCGGCCCGGACGTGGGCGTTGTGCGCGCCCCGGCTAGGAGCCTGCGGCAAGATCAAGGTCGCCCGGAGCGGGAAGTCCGGGGTTGAGGAACAACTGGACAGCCATTGGCGGTGGAGGCTGTTTGAGCAGGTCAGGGCGACGCTCGCCAGCTGAGCGGCTCCGCCGACCAGGCGAGACAGGCTGCCGATCATCCCAACCTGTCCGGGCTGCCAGTAGCGGTAGTGCTTCACGTCGACACTGGACACCGTGGCGAGGTGTCAACGGGCCGTCTGAGACTGCCCCGGTTCCGGCTTGAGTTGGAGGACGGCTCCGATCGTCTGGCTGGCGGTGATGAAGGTGATCCAGGCGAGGAGTTCGCTGATCTCGGCATCGCTGAACTCGGAGCGCAGAACGTCGAACTGTGCGTCGGTGATGTCGCGCGGCCCCTGCAGCATGAGTTCGGCCAACGCCACCGCGAGCGATTCCTTGGGATCGGGATGCGAGTCGGCGGCGCGCCCCCACGCCTGGCAGTACTCGCAGCCGTTGCCGAACGCGAGCACACGCCGCACCTGCTCCTTCAACTGCGGGGTGAGCGTGCCCTTACTGAGCAGGGTTTCCTCCAAGTGCTCCCAGGCGGCAAGGATGGCGGCGTTGTGCCCGAGCAGCCGTTGAAATCCGGTGGTCCCATGCTGTCCGTCGCCGATGCGCGGCATGCTGTCTCCTTATCGTCGTGACAGTGGTGTTAAGTCTCTGACGGGCTCGTTACCCTCGGCCCGCGGCGTGCTGCCCGGCCAGGTAGCCGAACGTGACTGCCAACCCGAGGGTGGTACCGCCGCCCCAATAGCCCTGTCCAGCGATGGAGGCGACACAGTTGCCGGCTCCGTACAGGCCGTTGATGACGCCTCCGTCGTGGGTACGGATCCGGCCGTACTTGTCGATCTTGGGTCCGCCCTTGGTGTCGAAGACGCCCGGTACGAGCACGACGGCGTGGTACGGACCCGTCGTGGCAAGGGGATGCATGGTCGGGTTGGCGCCGGTGGAGTGGTGGCTGGGCCCGCTGCGTGCGCGTTGTACCCGGCTCGATCCCCGGCCGAAGTCGCGGTCCTGGCCTGCCGCGGCGTCAGCGTTGTAGGCGTCGATCGTACGGCGTAGCGCGGCGCGGAAATCCGGCGCGAGGCGGGCGCCGGCGAGCAACCCGGAGTACTGGTCGAGGTGGCGGCCTATAGCATCGGCGAGGTCGTCGAGGGTTGCCGCGGACAGTTCGTGCTTGTCGTCTCGGCCTTGAACGGGGATCGGGTTGCCGCCGCCTTCCGTGACGGGGGCGTCACCGGGCAGTTGCCGGCAGTGCCGCGCCACCCATTCGTCGTAGATCATGATGAGGGGGATGTTGGGGTATTCGGCCGTGGTGGCGTCCCAGTGGAAGAAAGCACGGGTCATCTCGTTGTAGGTGGCTTTCTCGTTGACCACACGGTGCCCGCGCCTGTTCACGACGAGCATGCTGTCGCCGGGCAGCCGGAACGCGCCGCTCGCCGGGTCGTGCGCGTGGTCGAGCACGACCGGAGTCAGCCAGCCCTCGTTCATGTTGCCCATGGCGGCACCCAACCGGAACGCGATCGGCAAGAAGTCGCCGACGTTGCCGGCGCAGGACAGGCTCGCGACGACGGGGCCACGCAGGAACTCCCGGCGCAGATGCGGGCTGGAGCCGAAACCACCGGTGGCGAAGACGACGCCGCCTCGCGTACGGATCAGTCTCGAGGTGGCGGCCCGGTCGCCGGCGAGCACACCGGCGACTTCTCCGGTGTTGTCATCAACGACCACAGCGCGCACGGCGCAGCGCAGCCGTAAGGTCACTCCCAGCCCCAACGCCTTGCCCTCCAGGGCCTGGACGAGTTCGGCGCCTATCCCCTCCTTGGCGTCTGCGACGCGAAAGCCGAGCGTGCGGCCATGGGATGCCGCGTTCTCAGGAAGATCGCTGTAGTAGTCGAGGACGTCCGGGACGATGAGGAAGTCCAGGACGCCGTCGTCCGCCAGAGCGCGCACGACCTGCCGCCCATGGTCGTAGAACGCCTCCAGCAGTTCGTGGTCGGCCGCGTCCAGGCCGAGGTGGGGTGCTTCAGGCCGGTAGAGGGAGGGCTGGGCGAGGCGGGCCAGGTAGCGGATCGCGTCCTCGCGCGGGTCTTCGATGCCGCGTGCGGCCATGAGGGGGTTGTCGCAGATCCACAGCCACGTGCCGGCGCGCTCACCGTCGCACACCCCACCCGCCTTCGCGGTGGTTCCACCGACGACGTCTGCCTTTTCCAACACCACCACGGAGGCGCCGGCCGAGGCTGCGGCGATCGCCGCGCTCCAGCCCGCGGCCCCGCTACCGGCCACGGCCACATCGACCGTCTCGTCCCACGGCACGTCATCGGAATCGGCATAGAGCACCGCACTCGCCTGATCCTGCCCGCTCATACCGAACCCGGCTCGACGTAGGCATGCTCGGTGACGAAGATGCGGGCGAGCTTGGACACATGCTTGTCGGTGTCATCCCGGGTCTCATGCGCGCTATGGCGACCGTAGACCTCGTTGAACGCTTCTTCGCTGTCGAACCACTGCTCGGCGTATCCGTCCCAGTCGCAGTCAGCGGACGGTGCGCCGGCGAGCGTGTCGGTGTCGCCGTCGCGCACGGAGATGCGATATTTGCGGAGTTGTGGCTGTTGCTTGCCGGCGACCAGAGGGGCGTGCTCCTCGATCCACCACCGCCGGAATTCTTCGAGCGTGAGATGAGGCGCTCGTTTGAGCAGCCAGACGACCTTGATCATGGTGTCTCCTCGGGGTCAAAGGGACAGCCAGCCGCCGTCGACCGGCAGGAACGCTCCAGTGATGTACGAGGCGGCGTCGCTGAGCAGGAACCTCGCCACGGCGGCGACCTCCGCGGGCTCGGCGAAGCGTCCGATCGGGACCCGCTCGAGAATGCGCGGCGCACGCTGCGGGTCGTCGATTGTCGCCTGGCTCATCGGAGTGGCGACGATGCCTGGGCCGATCACGTTGACGCGAATGCCGGACCCGGCCAACTCGACGGCGAAACCGCGGCCCAACTGCAGGACGCCTCCTTTGCTGGCCGTATAGGCGAGGTTTCCGCCCCAGGCGACCTGGGACAGGATGCTTCCGATCAGCACGAGAGATCCCGGTCTCCCGGTAGATCGCAGGTGGGCGGCGACCGCGCGGCAGACGAGAAAGCTGCCGTACAGGTTGACCTCGACGGTGCGCCGGAACACCTCGGCGGGCATGTCGATCGCGGGCATCACCGGCTCCTCGATCCCCGCGCAGTGGACGAGGCCGTCGACGCCGCCGAACTCCGCGACCGCCATATCCACGACGTCCTGGACCTGCTGCTCGTCGGTCACATCAGCAGTCGTGAGGACCTGGGCGGCGGGTGGAGGCACGGCGCGGAGCGCGGACGCGTCCGAGTCCACAGCGACGACGCGGTGGTCGCTCGCAAGGTCTGCGGCCACCGCGCGGCCGATCCCCGACGCGGCGCCGGTGACGATGACGACCTTCACCACATCTCTCCAGATGAGCAGTTCAAGGGACTCTCAGGATATAGGTGTTATGCCACAGATACGTCAAGTAGAAACCGGTGATATATTAGCCGTCATGCCGTCCATAGACGTCGCCGAGTTCGCCGACTCCCTCGTCGCCGCTGTCTACCACCAGGTGCGGGACGACATCCTTCTCGCCAGGCTCGCCCCTGGAGCGCTGGTGTTCGAAGCCGATGTCGCGCGCCGTTTCGAAGTCTCGAAGACACCTGCGCGCGAGGCGCTGCGCCTGCTCGTGGGAGACGGGCTCCTGCAGGTCATGCCCCGCCGCGGGTACGTCGTCCGCCCGGTCGGCCTCGATGACCTGGTCGAGGTGTTCCGGCTGCGCCTGTTCCTGGAGCCGGGGTTGGCGGCCGACGCGGCCAACCGGGCCACGAATGACCAGGCGGATGCCCTGGAGGAACTCGTCGCAGGATACGTCGCCGAGCAGGACTGGCAGCGCCAGGTCCAGCTCGCCATACAGATCCACCATGACATCGCCCTCGCCGCCGGCAACAAGCGAGCCGTCCCCATCGTCGACAGCCTGGTGTTCGAGGCACACCGCGTCTGGATGAGCCTCAGCACCAGCCCGCCGCGGGCCGCGTACGAACATGCGCGGGGCCGCTACCAGGACATCGCGACCGCCGTGAGCGACCGTGATCCGGACACCGCCTCCGCAGCGATGCGAGACATGCTGACGGCGGCGCAACGGCACCTGATCTCCATCGCCGGCGGCATGCCACTTGACCACACCAACCAGAGCCGGTCCGCCGGCAACCCATAACCGAGGAGCCTCCCATGACATCTGTCAAACACCTGAGCGAGCAGGACTTCGCCGACGAGGTGCTGGCCGGCCAGCAGCCGGTCCTGGTCGACTTCTGGGCGCAGTGGTGTGGCCCCTGCCGCATGCTCGCCCCGATCCTCGACGAGATCGCCACCGAGTACGAGGGCAAGCTGAAGATCGTCAAGGTGAACCTGGACGAGAACCCGCACCTGGCCGCGCAGCTCGACATCGTGTCGGTCCCCACGCTCAACCTGTACCGGCACGGACAGCTGATCAAGCAGATCACCGGCGCCCGCCCGAAGGCCGCGCTACTGCGCGAGCTGTCACCGTTCCTTTGAGCCCGCCCTCGCTTGCATCATTCCGCTCCGCCCGAGTATTG
The DNA here is from genome assembly GCF_040648335.1 of Nonomuraea sp. NPDC049158. NCBI lineage: Bacteria > Bacillati > Actinomycetota > Actinomycetes > Streptosporangiales > Streptosporangiaceae > Nonomuraea > Nonomuraea sp. NPDC049158. The sequence continues at coordinate 65,757 of NZ_JBEZDM010000047.1, read as the reverse complement.
ATCTTCGACACCAGGCCGATGAACAGATCGACCAGCGCGTCCGTGATCTCCGTCGTCCGCGACCACGCCAACGCCGCTACCAACGTCAACCGGATCGGCTGCTGGTTCGCCGCGAAGTCCGACGGATGCGAGGCCATCGCCCGCGCCCGCCAGGAGGCCACCAGCCGATCCGAATACCCGCCGAACAGATCCGCCGCCAGCCCCAGAGCCTTGGCCCGCCGCAGCTTGACGATCTCCTCCAGCAGCGTCTCCAGCCCCAGCCGCCCGGGGTCGGACTTACACTCCAGCAGGAACCCATCCTCACCCGTGGCCAGCTCCCACAACGACCGCGCTGAGTCCGCTGACAACCCGTTCAGCACATGCAGGCAGGGCCACGAGGGACTCGGCGATGCCCTTGGGGTCCCTGGCGTTGGAGACGCGGCCCTCGTCCTAGTCCCGGCGGACGGCGGTCGCGAGCAGGCCGATCGTCCTCTCGTACCTGTCACGGAACCACTCATGCGCCGGATGGTCCGGCGCCGACGACTCGGCGGCCATGAGGGCGAGCAGCCTCAGCATCTCGGGCCGTTCGAGGTTGCGGCGAACGTACTGCAGCACGGCGTACGCCACGCCCTCCTTCCGGCCGCGGCGGTGCGCGGCAAGGGGCACGACGACGTGCTGATGGTGCATGACTTCGCGCTGATGGAGTGGATCGGCGCGAACTCCTTCCGCACCTCGCACTACCCGTACGCGGAGGAGGTCCTCGACTACGCCGACCGGCACGGCGTGGTCGTCATCGGCGAGACGGCCGCCGTCGGGCTCAACCTCAACATCGGCGGTGGTGTCTTCACCTCCGGCGAACGGGTGTCCACCTTCTCCCCGGACACGATCAGCGAAGACACCCGGCGCATCCACCTGCAGGCGATCCGGGAACTGGTGGCCCGCGACAAGAACCGTCCCAGCGTCGTGCTGTGGTCCGTGGCCAACGAACCCGACCACGTCCAGCCCGAAGCGCGCGACTACTTCGCCCCGCTCGCCGCGGAAGCCCGCCGCCTCGACCCGACCCGACCCGTGGCCTACGCCAACGCGCTGCTCGCGACGCCGGACCAGTGCGTGGTCACCGACCTGTTCGACGTCGTCCTGCTCAACCGGTACTACGGCTGGTACTTCGGCCCCGGCGACCTGGCAGCGGCCCAGACCGCGCTGGAGGCCGAACTGCGGCAGTGGGCGAAGGCGCATGACAAGCCGATCGTCATCACCGAATACGGCGCCGACACCTACCCCGGCCTGCGCAGCGTCGTGCCCGCCCCGTGGACCGAGGAGTACCAGGCCGACCTGCTCGACGTGTATCACCGGGTCTTCGACCGGGTCGACGCGGTGGTGGGCGAGCAGGTCTGGAACTTCGCCGACTTCGCCACCACGCCGGGCGTCTTCCGCGTCGACGGCAACAAGAAGGGTGTTTTCACGCGCGACCGCCGTCCCAAGACCGCCGCCTTCCACCTGCGCGCGCGCTGGCGCAAGGACGAGTGATCGTGAGAGCGAGCGCGGCCAGGCTCAGCACCCCGCCACCAGCGCGGTGCTCCGGACGCCGAAGCCGGGCAGCAGGACACTGCCGATGAACGCGCCGGCGGTGATCCCGACGTTGAACGCGGTGCTCACGCCCGCCGAGGCGAGCTCCACACTGCCCGGGGCGACCTGCAGGATCCGGCTGGCGGCGGCGGTGCACATGGCGGAGAACGCCAGCCCGGTCAGCGCGACCAGCCCGGCCGCCACCAGCGGCACGTCACCGAGAACGTACGGCCCGAGCAGCGCCACGCTCTGGGCCGCCCGGGGGACGACCATCGCCGCCCGGGCGTCGCGGTCGGCCAGGTGCCCGCCGACGGCGACGCCCAGCAAGCTGGCGATGCCCCGCACCAGCAGGAGCGGCCCGATCGCCGCGGCGGGGAAATGGCTCACGTCGGTCAGGAACGGGGTGACGTAGGTGTATCCGGCGAACGCTCCGGTGACCGCGAGGGTGGCCATGGCCATCAGCCTCCAGTACGCCCGGGCGTCAGGAGCGGTGCCCTTAGTGACGGGATCGGCCCTGCTCCTGGGGCGCAAGACCTACGACAGCTTCGCCGGAGCGTGGCCAGAGCGGGAGGCCGAGGGCGGCGAGGACGCCGGCTTCGCGAAGACGCTCGGCGACGCGCGGAAGATCGTCGTGTCGCGCCAGCCCCTGGAGTTCACCTGGCCGAACTCCGAGCTGCTCCAGGGCGACCTGGCCGAGGCCGTGACCGCGTTGAAGAACGAGCAGGGCGGCCGCATCGCCGTCAGCGGCTCGGTCTCGGTGGTCCGCCAGCTGCTGGCCGCGGGACTGCTGGACGAACTGCACCTGCTGGTGCACCCGATCGCCGTCCGCAAGGGCGAGCGCTTGTTCGACGAGGGGGAGAACTCCATCCCTCTGGAACTGATCAAGTCCGAGACGTTCACGACGGGTGTGCTGTACCTGGTCTATCGGCCCGCCGGGGCGAGCGGTGACGCCTCCTACGACGACGCCAAGGCCCACCTGTCCCAGGGCGAGCAGTAGGAGCGATCAAGTACCAGGCGCGGGTGGCGCCGGCCCCCTGGAACGGCGCCACGGGTGCGTGGTCACTTGAGGAAGTCGAGCACGCCGCCGCTGTGAACAACATCCGCACCGCCCTGCTTGATGCTGCTGATCGGCGCCCACCTCACCTGGCGCCGGCTACAGCTCAGCCGTCACGGGCAGGCCACCGAGCCCGCGAGCCGCGCTGTCCGGCTGGCGCCCGCCGAGAACGACTCACCGGCCGAAGCCGAGTGGCCCCGCAGCCGTCAGCAGACGCCAGGCAGCTTGCACACCTTGGCGGCCATCTTCTTGGTCGCCTTGGCCAGCCCGCCGGGCTCGTAGCCTCCCAAGGTGGTCGTGTAGATCATCAGGGCGCTGTTCCGGCGCGCCACGACACCGCTGATCGTGTCGTTCACGCTCCCGTCCTGCAAGGTCTCGAACCCCATCCCCATGGCCTCATCGCCCACCTTGACCTTGCTCGTCCGCCACCTGATCTCGAGCTCGGGCGACGACGGGTCGCCCTTGCGCGCGCACCGCTTGACCTCGGTGCGCACGCGGGTGAGCGCGGCATGGGCGGCACGGGGGGTCTTGTAGAGGACGAGCTGTTCGGAGGAACTGCTGGGGGCGCTGGTCCAGAGGGTGATCGTGCGGGCCGCCACCCTGCCGCGGTCGACGGCCTTCCGGTGCCAGCACGGGTTCAGCTCCAATGGGTCGGTGAGCTTGTCGCTGATCTTGTAGCCCTGTTCGGACGCCACATTGGCGGGCTGGGGCTTGCGCGCATCGCTTTCGGTGAGCAGGAAGTTCTTCGGGATCTCGGTCACGGCCGCCGGGGAGAGGGCCAGCAGGAAGGAGAGCGTTACGCTGATCATGGAGGGTTAGACGCCGGCGGGAGCGGCTTTGTTCAAACGGAAGCCTTGGCACGCCCTTCCCGTCGCCAGGGGTCGACGTCGACACCGGTGGTGACGATTCGCAGGGCCGTAAAGGCGACCCACGGGCGGTCGTTCGAGCTGATGCCGCCGTAGAAGGGCATCGGCAGCTCGGGGAGCAGGGCGAGCACCGCGCTCAGGTGGCGGTCGTCCGGCCAGACCGCCCCGCCGTCCAGCGGGACGACGGCGCCGTGAGCGCGCGCGTCGGCCTCCTGGAGCACGTAGGCGCGCACGCCGTCGGGCGCGAGGGCGAATGGATCCGGACGTCCCGAGTAGGTGAGGCGAGCGGTTCCGATGGGTTCGGTCTCCCCGCCGAACGGATCCCAGACGCCCACGTTGCTCGACCGGTAGGCCAGGGCGAGGCGCGACTCGTCCGCCGACCACTGGATGACCTCGCCGTAGCCGGGCCAGCCGATCCCGCCCTCGATCCAGTCGATGACGTTGACGCACCGCCCGGTGGTCATCTCCCAGATCTGCAGGGTGGCTCCGCGGTCGTAGTCGTCGCCGCCGAAGTCGCCCACGGCCAGATACCGGCCTGACGGGCTGAGCGCCTGTGCGGTGATCTCGACCTGGTGGACGTCCGGATGGCGCAGCAGCGCGCCGTGCTCCCGGATCCGTTCGGTCGCGTACCGGTGCGCGTCGACGACACCGTGGCGTCGCTCCAGCTCGGCGAGCGCGGCGCGCAGCGGGACAAGGTCGCGTTCCGGGGCGAACGCGGTCCAGTCCGGGGTTGAGGAACCTGCGGACAGCCGTTGGCGGCACCCGCGAGTAACTTAGCTGGACGCTTCGGTGGAGGTCCGGGGTTGGCCTTCCCTGTCGTCGTCGGCGACGGTGCCCGAAGGAGGGATGACCGTGGCCTCGCTCGTGGTCCCGATGCGCATGGGGCTGCAGTGCCGTCGAAGGAACAGCGCCTGCCCCATGCCCGCTACTCCCATCGGGTCTGCATCTCCGAGTCGAAGTACTCGCGTCGGCGTACGGAAAGGCGCAGGCAGGTCAAGGGGCTCGTCTTGGTGGGGTGCACGACCTCCAGGTGCTGCCTGCAGCCGAACTCGGCGATCCAGAGCGGAAGGATGCGCAGGTACTTCAGGTTGAAGCCGGCGTAGTGGGCCGTGTCGGCGTTGTACACGAGGTCCTGGCCGTGCAGGTGGACGTCATGAAGGTCCACCCCCTCCTCCTCCAAGCGCGCCAGCACCGCCGCGCCCGCGCGAAACAGCGGGCTGGTCGTCTTCCAGCGCCGCTTCAGATGCAGCCGCGCGAGCTCGGAGAGCGGCTCGCGATCAGCCAGGTCGAACCGTTCGATGGCCAGCGCATCGGCCTCGACCGCTTCCAGGATGAGCTGCCGGTGGGCCGGGTTGATGCGGCCTTCGAGGCCCTCGAACTCAGCCAGCATGTAATCGCGCTGGGCCCGGCCGGCGTTCGGGTCCTCGGCGATCGCGTGGAGGCGGGCGAGCGCCGTGCTCAGGTCATCGCCGCGGCGCCACAGGAGCGTCATCGAAATCGGTCGTCGTCTTTCCTGCGGGCGACGATCTGAATGGAACGCCGTCGCTGCCGCAGTTCTCTGGTGATCAAAGTCTCGGGAAAGACCTGGAGGGAAGGCTGCGGGCCAGGGCGGTCCACTGCGGCGAGGGAGCGTCAACCTCGAAGTCGAGGTCGAGGTCTCCGACCTCGGTGGCGCCGCGGGCGAAGGACCCGAACACGTGCAGCTCGCTGACCACGTTCAAGGGCGGCTCGTCGCGCTGGGTGTGCAGTCTGGTGATGACGCTCTCGGCGAGCTCGATGGCGCGTGCGCGCTTCACAGCCGATCGACCACCCTTCGCCACGCTCGACCAACAAACGACCGGGATCGAGGCTATGGGACTTGTGGGCAGCTCGGTGCTGTGAGTTCGAGATCAGCTTCTTGGTGTGGTTCCGCGTTCTACCTGGAGGTTTCTGGGCCGTGGATGATGCGGTGGATGGTGGAGCGTCCGACGCTGTATTCGGTGGCCAGGGGATGCCGCATGGGCGAGGTAACTGTCAGTTGGCCACCTCGCCCGTCCCGGCCCGCGGTCAGAGGCCGATGACCTCGGCCAGGAGGTCAACTTGTGCGGGATCGGGATCGTTGCCCATGAAGATCAGTTCGTCACAGCCGATCTGGTCGAAGGCGGCGATCGCGGCGGTGATCTGTTCTGGCTGGGTGTAGGCGATGGAGATGCCGTACTGCGCGTACTCGTCGCCGGCGAAGGCGTAGTAGGAGCCGATGGCATCGGAGATCGCGGCCTCGGCGTCGGGGCCGAGCGCGTACATCACCGATGCCACCAGGCGGGGCGAGCCGGCTCTGCCGGCCGCCTCCCAAGCCTGCCGAATCTGGGGGGCGAAGTCCTGCACGTCCAGTACGGTCGCGTCGCCGGCGATCCATCCCGTTCCGTGGGAGGCGATGCGGCGCAGGGTCGCTTTCGAGTTGCCACCGAACAGCAGGGCGGGCCCGCCGGGTGTGGCCGGCCGCGGGCCCACGGGGTCGTCGGCTGCCGTGATTGCGGCGAGCCGAACCAGGAGCTGGTCGAACTGCTTGCCCCTGGTGCCGTAGTCGACCTCGCTGAGCAGGAAGTCGTCCTCCCGGGCTCCGGGAGCGAGCCCCAATTGCAGGCGGCCGGACCCGGCGAGCTGGTCCAGGGTGGTGACGGCCTTGGCGAACAGGGCATGGTTGGCGCGCAAGGGTGCGAGAAGCACGCTGGTCAAGAGCCGGATGCGTGAGGTGGCGCCGGCCGCGGCGGCCAAAGTGATCAAAGGCTCTGGCGTCGACCAGGCCAGACGGTCACTGACGCTGAGGGTGGAAAAGCCGCGCGCTTCGGCACGGCGTGCCCACTCCACCAAGGTTGTGCCTTCGGCCCACCGAGCATGACCGGGCAACCCGATACCGATGTCCATTGCTGGTGAGAATTCCTTCCAGAAAGAGATGTCGAGATGGCGTGACCGGAGTCGTCTGTCAGCCTGGCCGGTCAGGATTGATCAGAACGCCGTGTGAGCCGGTCAGGTCGTTTCGCAGGAGCCGTTGCAGATCGGCGACCGGCTGGACGCCGGAGACCGGCGGGCGGCCGTCGATCACGAGGCTGGGCACGCCGGTGACGCCGTGCTCGGCGGCGCGGCGCCGGTCGGCGCGTACCTCATCGGCGTAGTCGTCGCCGTCCAGCACAGTGCGCACCTCCCCGGCGTCCAGTCCGGCCTCGCCGCCGAGGCGCTGCAGGACCTGCGCGTCAGCCACGTTGTGCCCCTCGGTGTGGTAGGCGTGCAGCAGCAGCTCCATCATCTGGTCGGCCTGGCCGCGGTCGGCGGCGAGCTTGACCAGCCGGTGCGCGTCGAAGGTGTTCACCGGGCGGGCCAGATGCAGGTTCAGCTCCAGGCCTTCGGCCGCGCCCAGGGACCGGATCCGGTCGATGCGGGCGGGCGCCTGCTCGCCCCACCAGCCGGCCATGGCCGCCGCGGCGGTCGGGCCGGGTGTGCGGCCTTCGTCCGGCGCGAGCTCGTAGGCGCGCCAGACGATCTCGATGCTGTCGCGGCCGGTGTGCTGGGCCAAGGCGGCCGTCAGGCGTCTCTTGCCGATGTAGCACCAGGGGCACAGCACATCGGCGTATATCTCAAGCTTCATGAATGTTCCGCACAGTGATCGTGGTTGATGGAGCGAGCTCGGCGACCCGGCGTGCTGTCGGCGGGCACCGCCGCCCGCCGGCAGGGATCGGACGATCAGGCATCGAGGCGCTGCGGCCCAGGACCGACCTCGCGCACGACGGTGTAGGTGGGCACCCCGGTCATACGGGGTTCGGCCTTACCGGACAGGCCCTCCAGCGCCTTGCCGATCGCGGCCATCCGGCCGTCGGTGTCGGAGGTCTCCACGAAGTGGCGGTAGTCCGCCTCGCTCGCCCAGTGCACGATGTTGTACACCCGGGTCCCGTCGGTGCTCACATGGAAACGAGCCGAGCGATAGCCGGGATAGAAGCGCACCCACCGCTCCTGGATCTCCGCGAACGCCTCCACAAGCTCACGCTGCGTGTCAAAGCCATCAACGGTGTAGTCGATGATCGAATAGAAACCGGAATCCGTGCTCAACAGGCACACTCCTCAAGGTCGGATACAGGGGGCAACGCCCCGGCCGCCATCCTGCAACCTCAACCACAGTTGAGGTCAAACCCCTGGACGCAGGCGCAACCGATCCTGCCTACTTCCGGAATCGCTCAATTCCGGAAGTAGACTCCGGGAGCGACTTCCGGAAACACAACCGCAGAGATCCCGCAGGCCCCGGAACAGCTTCCGGAAACACAAGCCGGTCGCGAGCCGTGACGCTGCCCGCCCCGTACGCGGCGATCCTCGACCAGTACGCCACCGCGCTCGAGCGCTCCCCACTGGCCGACTCCAGCAAGACCAAGTACCACTCCCGGCTGCGCGGCTACCTCGCCTGGCTCGCCGACCAAGCCGACGCCCTCGACGGCGACCCGCTCACCGACCCCATCGCCGCCACCGGCGCGGTGCGCGACTTCCGCCGCCACCTGAAGAACGGCCGCCGCGCCCCCAACACCATCGACACCTACCTATCGGCCATCGACGACTTCTACGCCCGCCGCGGCCTCGGCAAGCCCCAAGCCCGCCGGGAACGCGACTCCCGCCGCACCGCACCCCGTGCCCTGGACGAACGGCGCACCCGCCGTTACGTCCGCCACGTCCAGCTCACCGCCAGCCCTCGCGAGAAGGCCCTGGCCCTGCTGCCCTACTTCGCCGGCCTGCGCATCGCCGAAGTCGTCGGCCTCGACCTGGCCGACATCCGACTGTCGGCCCGCAAGGGCGAACTGCGTGTCCGTGGCAAGGGCCGCGACGGCGGCAAGATCCGCCACCTGCCCGTCCACCCCGACCTCCGCCAGGCCCTGACCGACTGGCTGGACGCCCGCGCCGGCTGGAAAGGCGCAGGCGCCGCCGCGGTGTTCCTCAACCAGCGCGGCGGCCGCCTGACCGACCGCGCCGCCCGCGACATCATCACCAGCCTCGGCGAAGCATGCGGCATCAACGACGACCCAACCGAACCCTTCGGCCCGCACGTCCTGCGCCACACCTTCGCCACCCAGCTCATCCGCGACGGCAAAGACCCCGTCCTGGTCGCCGAGCTCCTCGGCCATGGCTCTCTGGACACCACCCGCCGGTACGCCTTGCCCACCGAGGCCGACAAGGCCGCCGCCCTGGGCGCGCTCATCACCGATCATTAACGAAGCCGGAACTGACCATCGAGAACCCGGTTTGGGGCTCCTGACAAGGTTCTTACCGGCACCCCAACCCCGCCCACGAGCGCAGGTCACCCGGCACGGAGGTGGGCGAGTTCAGCCCGTATCGGGGGCTGGCGGCGTTCGGACCGGAGGACGCGCGGTTCTTCTTCGGCCGGGAGGAAATGACAGCGACGCTGGTGGACCGGGTGGCCGAGCAGCTGACCCGGCCCGGGGCGCTGCTTGTGGTCGGGCCGTCGGGGGCGGGCAAGTCCTCGCTGCTCAAGGCCGGCCTGATCCCCACGCTGAGCCGCATCGCCGGTCCAGGAGCCGCACCGGGCCTCGGCACGACCGTCGTGTCCCTCGTCCCCGGCCGGGATCCGGTGGACGCGCTGGCGGGCCGGCTCGCGGCTCTGACCGGTGCGGGCCACACCACGCTTGTGGGCCGTATCCGCGAAGATCCGCCGAGCCTGCGGGAGACGCTGCGCGCGTGGGGCGCCGAGCGCGGCGGCCGGCTGGTCGTGATCGTCGACCAGTTCGAGCAGGTATTCGATAAATCACTTGATGAGCAAACGACCTTCGTGCGGGCGTTGCACGCTTTGTGCGCCGAGCCGGTCGCCGACGCCCCAGCCGTGGTGGTGCTCGGCATGCGAGCCGACTTCTTCGGGCACGCGTCGGCGCACCGGGAGCTGAAGACCGCACTGGCCCGACCCGTCGTGGTCGATCCCATGACGCCCGACCAGCTACGGTCCGCCATCAGCCGCCCCGCCGAACTCGCCGATCTCACGCTGGAAGAGGGACTTGTCGAGGTGGTGCTGAAGGACCTCGGAGCGAGCGCGGAGAAGAGCGCGACCGGCGCGGGCGGCCTGCTGCCGCTGCTCTCGCACGCGCTGCTGAGCACCTGGCACAACCTCGACCACCGGACGCTGACGCTGGCGGGCTACCACGCGACGGGCGGCATCGCCGAGTCACTGGCGCGTAGCGCCGCCGCCACGCTGGACCAGCTCGATCTGGCGGGCCGGACGATGGCGCGCCGGCTACTTCCCCGGCTGGTACGGCTGAGTGAGGATGCCCACGACAGCGCCCGCGCGCTGCCGCTGGCCGATCTGCTGCCGCCCGCTTCGTCTCCGGACCACGCGGTGGCCCGCCAGGTGCTGGAGCGGTTCACCCGGGCCCGATTGCTCACGCTCGACACGGACACGGCGCAGATCACCCATGAGGCGCTGATCCGGTCCTGGCCGACGCTGCGCTCCTGGATCGAGGCCGACCGTGCCGTGTTGCTGCTGCACCAGCAGCTCGGCCACGATGCCCAGGACTGGCTGCGCAGCGAGCACGACGCGGCCTACCTCTACCGTGGCACCCGTCTGTCCACCGCCCTGCAGGCGCGCACCCGATGGGAAGGCGATCCGAGCCGCTATCCGCCGCTGTCCGCGCTGGCCACCGAGTTCCTCGACGCCGGCGTTCGGGCGGACGCGCGGGCGGCGCACCGTGCCCGTCGCACGCGTACTGTGCTGGCGGTCTCGCTCAGCGCCGCGCTGCTGGCGTCTCTGGTGATCACAGGGCTCGTGCTCAGGTCCATGGCGGCGGAGCGCGAGCAGAGCCGCGCAGTGCTGTCGCGCCAGCTCGCCGCACAAAGCGACGCCCTCACGGGTAGCGAGCCGAACCTGTCACGGCTGCTGGCCGCGACTGCTTTCGATTACGCACCGACTCCGGAGGCGCGGCAGAGCATCCTGAACACGCTGGCCAACCCGGCACGGGCCACACTCATCGGCCATCGGGGGCCGATCTACGCGGTGGCGGCCGGGCAGCTCGACGGCCGGCCGATCGCCGTCTCCGGCGGGGAGGACGGCACGATACGGATCTGGGACCTGCACGCGTTCCAGCCTGTGGGCGCGCCATTGACCGGGCACACGAGCGCGGTCAGCGCGATCACGCTCGGCGAGCTGAACGGGCTCCCCATCGTCGTCTCCGGCAGCCGCGACGGCTCCATCCGCATATGGGATCTCAGAGCCGGAAAGCAGCTCGACGCGCCGCTGAGAGATTCCGGCGACACGGCCTTCTCACTGACGATCGCGCAGGTGGACGGCACACCGGCCATCGTCGTCGGCGGCGAGAGCGGCATGGTGGAGAGCTGGAACCTCAGCACCAGAGCCTCACTCGGCACACCGCTGAACGGTCTCAGCGGCTTTGTCGACGGAGTGGCGAGCGGCCGGCTCGGCGCGACGCCGATCGCGGTCTCCAGCACCCAGAACGGCAAGGTGCAGGTGTGGGATCTCAAGAAGGGCGAGCAGATCGGCGACTCGATGACCGGGCACGACGGCTCCGCCGGCACGGTGGCGGTGACGGACGTCGACGGTGTGCCCGCCGCGATCTCCGGCGGCGACGACGGCACGCTGCGGCTGTGGGACCTCAAGACGCGCAAGGAGCGCGGTGCGCCCCTCATCGGTCATCGCGGGGCGGTAGAAGCGGTGGCGGCGGGCCCGGCCGACGGCCGGGCCATAGCCGTCTCCGGCGGCCAGGACGGCACCGTACGTGGCCTTCTCCGAACCGGAAATGTCCTGTCAATGTCCTGGTTAAGGGGCCTATTGCATGTCAAGATTGCGCCCGCCTGGGATGCTCTTCCTACCCGGGCGTTTCGACGGCCGCTGACTAGGACATGTGCAAATGCGTCTCACCGTGACCGCCCACCTGACGCTTGACGGGGTCATACAGAGCAACGGGAAACCCGAACCGGGCTGAGCGACGGCTTCAAACCGGGTGGCTGGCAGGTGCCGTACTTCGGCCAGGACCTGGAGCGGCTCACATCAGACTGGATCGCCACCGCGGACGCCTCCCCGCTGGGGCGAAGGACCCGTGTTCGGGCAGGCGGCAGTGTGAACTTGCGGCACGGAGCCACGCTCAACCGATGAGATCGGCGGCTCGGTGCAGTCGTAGCGAAAGAGACCACACGAGAGAAAGGACGAGGCACCATGACAAAGCAACTCGATCACCCGGCTCTGGTGGACTTCACCAGCCGATGGTTCGCACTGTGGACCGAGGCTGACCCGCAAGCGCGGTCCAGGCAGGTCGCCGACCTGTGGGCGCCCGCTGGTGCGCAGGTTCTGGTGGACCCGCCTCAGGAGGTGCGGGATGCGGCCACCGCGTTGGCATTCCCGCTACCTCGTCTCGAGGTGCGCGGCCACGACGAGATCGAACGTCGGGTGACCCAGGCGTACGCCCTGTTCGTCGAGCCCGGCGTATACACATTCCAGGCGACAGGCGGTGATGCCATACTCCTGGCACCCGGTCTCGTCGGGTTGGCATGGGAGATGGTCGCCGTCGCTGACGGGACCGTCGCCGGGAGCGGCTACGACGTGTTGGCACTCGATGACGACGGCCGCATCCTGCTGGACCACCAGCACATCCTGAGCTGAAAAGGGTCGTCGTTCAGCGCGAGCCACTGTCCGAAGGAGGAATCGTGAAACTTGACCGAGCGACGGTGTGCCTGCCCATCAAGAATCGCCCGATATCGCACGCCTTCTACACCGCTCTCGGGTTCGCGGCAGTGGGCGAGTTGGGAGACGATGGGATACCCGAGCCCCTGCAGTTCGAGATCAGCGCCGGAATGCGTGTGATGCTGATCCGGTCGCGCGGCTTCGGATGGGTGATCGGTGATCGCAAGCGATCGCCGCGGGATGCGCATGAATGTCTGATGGATCAACCGCGCTGACGGCATCCTAACTCGATAGAGGCCCAAACCGGCACGCGCTCCGATTTGCCGCACCGACTATGCCCTGACCGACGAATCCACCAACAAGAAGGACCCGCGACCATGAAGCCGACGACCACCACGTTCGCCTCCGCCGGCGGAGTGATGTGAGTGGGCGTTCATCCTGCCTGGTCCCGGGGCCTGGCCACGACCCGTCGAGACGTGGTGGCCAGAAATCCTCGTGTTCCCGCACACGGGCATCACCAACGCCGGCTCCGAAGGCACCAACCGGGTCATCAAGACCGTCGCCCGCGACGCCTACGGCTTCCGCAACCCCGTCAACCAGCGCTTACGCGCTCGCTGCGCGACCACCCGGTGAGCCCGTGGACACCTCGACGCCCGCTAATTTTGTTGAGCCCGCACCCTGATTCGCGTTGGCTACTGTAGCGGCACCGAACTGTCAGTACCGCTGGTGTCCGCTTGGCTGTAGCAGGGAGTTAAACATGCAGGACATTGTTGTCGACCCCGTTGCCCATAATCGGGCAGCGTGGGACAAGTATGTGCATGAGGGCAACGAGTGGTCGCGGCCGGTGAGTGCCGAGGATGTCGAACGCGCCCGCATGGGCGACTGGTCGATTGTTCTCATCGGGCGTGAGCCAGTCGATCGCTCCTGGCTGCCGGCGGATGTGACCGGCAAGGACGTGTTGTGCCTGGCCTCCGGCGGTGGCCAGCAGGGTCCGATCCTCGCTGCCGCAGGGGCGCGGGTCACCGTGTTCGACAACTCGCCCCGCCAGCTCGGCCAGGACCAAATGGTGGCGGCGCGCGACGGACTCGAGCTGCGCACCGTCCTAGGCGACATGCGCGACCTCAGCGCCTTCGGCGACGCGACATTCGACGTCGTATTCCACCCGGTCTCGAACCTGTTCGTACCAGACTTGGCACCAGTGTGGCGTGAGTGCTTCCGCGTCCTGCGGCCGGGCGGAACTCTGCTCGTGGGCTTCCTTAACCTGATGTGTACTTGTTCGACCACGAGGCGCTCGACGAGCGCGGCGAGCTGGTCGTCGTGCACAAGCTGCCCTACAGCGATGTCACGCAGTACTCCGCCGAGGAACGCGCCACGAAGTTCGGCGCGGATGCCCCTCTTGAATACAGTCACACCCTCACCGACCAGATCGGCGGGCAACTCGCCGCGGGGTTCGTCCTCACCGGCTTCGCAGAAGCACCGCACCAATCCAACGCATCCGCTCACTTCATGTCGCACTATTGTGCGACGCTGGCGGTCAAGCCGGGCTGACCCAGCCGCGGGCCGGCCGAGATGGCCGTGGCTCCGAATGGCCATGTGGAGCGCTGTGCCAGCCCGACCATCAGATCTCAGCCGACGCGAAGTACTCGCGGCTGGCCTGAACTCGTCCAACACGATGTCGACACCGCACGTCTGTGATGGGACGCAGGAGTCCATCCCTTGCGGATACAGCAGATCAAGGAGTTCGTCGACGAAGCGTGTACGGCCTCGGCCAGCAGGTACGCGGCGAAGGAGATCAGCAGCATGGTCACGCTGCCCAGCAGGCGAGGAACATCCGCCGGGGCGGCGAGAGAATCGACATAAGGACTCCGGAGCTTCAGGAGAGCGGGCTTTCCACGATCACGACCCCGGCGGGTTCGAGGACGAGCTCGTGGCCGGCATCGAGGACCTGACCCGTCAGGAGATCCGTCCCTCGCCGGTCGAGGCGCAGGATCGCCTTGTCGTCTCCGTGGTTGAGGATGAACAGGAACGTGCGATCGCCCGTACGGCGTTCGGTGACCTCCACGCCGGCGGGTGCCGCATGGACCGGGCGCACGCCCGCCCGGCCGAGGACGGCGCGTACCAAGGTCTCGAGGCTGGGCTGGTCGAGGCGAGTCCCGAGATAGACGGCACGCCCCGCGCCGAGGGAATTGTCCAGGACAGCGGGCTGACCGGCCAGGTAACCGTCGGCGTGTTCGGCGATCACCTGCCCTGATTCGGCGACCAGGTCGTCCTGCCAGCCGGTGGCGGTCGCGGTGAACGTCTTCTCGACGAGCTCCTGGCCGTCGACCGCCCGGACGGTGACCTTGGTGTCGGAGGCCAGCGGTGAGAACTCGCGGACGTGCCCGCCGATGACCTGACGCAGCCCGCCGGGGTAGCCGTCCGGAATCACCTGGTCGTCCTCGTTCACGATGCCCGAGAAGTAGGAGACGACCGCGTGCCCGCCGTTCTCGACGAACCGCCGCACGGCGTCCTGCTGGTCCTGGCTCATCAGGTACTGGTTGGGCACGACGAGCACCCGGTACTGCGACAGGTCCTGCGACAGGTTCACCACATCCACGGCCACGTTCGCGGCCCAGAGCGCCCGATAGTGGCTGACCACGGTGTCTTTGTAGCTATAGGTGTTGACCGGGTGGGCGCAGCCCTCGACCGCCCACCAGTTCTCCCAGTCCCAGACGATGGCGACCTCGGCGGAGGTGCGGGCGGTCGCGACGCCCGCGACGCGGTCCAGCTCGTTGCCGAGCGCCAGCACCGCCTGCCATGAGCGGGTGCTCTGGCCACCGTGCGTCAGCATCGCGGAGTGGAACTTCTCCTGTCCGTAGCGCGACTGCCGCCACTGGAAGAACATGATCGCGTCCGCGCCGTGCGCCACCGCCTGGTACGAGCCGAGCCGCATCCGCCCAGGCTGCTTGACCAGGTTGAACGGCCATTGGCTGACCGCGCCGGCCGCCTGCTCCATCACCATCCACGGCTCGCCGCCGCGCAGGGACCGCATCAGGTCGTACTGGAGCGCGGCCTTGACCAGCCCTTCGGGATCGGCGGGGTCGGGGTAGATGTCGAAGGCGACGACGTCCACCTCCGGAGCCCACCGCTGGTAGTCGTTCAGGCGGAAGAACTGCATGAAGTTCGTGGTCACCGGCACCTGCGGCGTGACGGCCTTGAGCAGGTCGCGTTCGGCCGTGTAAAGCTCGAGCTGGATGGCGGAGTTGAAGCGGGCGAAGTCCAGTTCCCGTGCGGGGTTCATCATGCCCCGGGAGCTTCTGGGCAGGTGCACCTGTGGCCAGTCGTTGTAACGCTGGCCCCAGACCAGGGTCCCCCACCGCCGGTTGAGCTCGTCGAGGGAGCCGTACTTCTCGCGCAGCCAGCCGCGGAAGCGCTCATCGCACCGATCGCAGAAGCACAGCGCGTGGTACTCGTTGCCGACGTGCCACATCGCCAGCGCCGGATGGTCGCGATAGCGCTCGGCGAGCTCGCGGGCGATGCGCCGGCTGCGGTCGCGGTACACCTCCGAGGAGGGGCAGAAGTGCCCGCGACCGCCCACCCCGACGCGGACGCCGCTGCGCTCGACCATCAGCGTCTCGGGAAAGTCCTCGGCCAGCCAGGGCGGCGGCGAGGCATTCGGCGTCGCGAGATTCACGGAGATGCCCCCTCCGGCCAGCAGGTCCATGATCTCGTCAAGCCAGCCGAACTGGAACTCACCGTCGGCGGATTCCAGTGCCGACCACGAGAAGACGCCCAGATTCACGAGCCGTACATTGGCGGCACGCATCAGCTCGACATCTTCCCGCCACACCTCGCGTGGCCACTGCTCGGGGTTGTAATCGCCTCCGTAGACGATGCCCGGCAGGCAATCGCGGAAGGTGTTCATGGGCAGGTCGGACACAGATCTCTCCTCTGGGCGGCGACTGCGGGGTCACGGCGGTCATCGGCGCCAGCGACAAGGTCGCCGCGGGCGCCATCCGGGGCGCCTTGGACCGCGGCTGGAAAGTACCGCAGGACTTGAGCGTCACCGGGTGGGACGATAATCCCTTGGGCGCGATCCTCCCACCGTCGCTCACGACCGTCGCCATGGAGCACGAAATGCTGGGACGTCGCGTGCCGAGGCGGCTGCTGGCCACACTCCGCGACGAGCCGATCGTCGATGACGACGAGCCGCTCACCCAGGTGATCTGGCGAGAGTCCACGGGGCCGGCCCCTTCACCGCTGGCGTGACCTTGGCATGGAAGACCATGCTCCGGGTCACCGACCGATTTCGCGTAGCCGGCTACTGACGGCGGAGGGAGCCGATGGCATCGGCGAGCAGGTCGATGCCCTCGACGACGGCCGGTTCGGTCAGGCCGCCGTACCCGAAGACCAGACCTTCCGGTCCCGCCTTCCCCACCCAGTAGGGTGCCAGGCCGTAGACTCCGAGGCCGCGTTCCAGCGCCGCATTCGTCACAGCGGCCTCGGTGAGATCGGGCGGCAGCCACGTCATCACATGGAGGCCGGCGGAGACTCCGATCGGCACGAGGTCCGGCACCTGCTCGGCCAGCCGGCCGACGAGCGTGTCCCGCAACTGCCGGTAGCGCGGCCGCATCCGGCGCAGGTGCCGATCGAACTCACCCCGCGCGACGAAGTCGGCGAAGGTCAGCTGGTCGAACACCGGCGAGCCGCGATCGTCGATCACCTTGGCCGTCGACATCGGCTCGACCAGACGGCTCGGCAGGATCAGCCAGCCGAGCCGGAGTCCGGGCGCCAGCGTCTTGCTCGCCGTACCGGCGTAGACCACGGACTCCGGCGCCAGGCCCTGGATGGCGCCGATCGGCTCGCGGTCGTATCGGTACTCCGCGTCGTAGTCGTCCTCGATGACCAGGACATCGTGCTTCGTGGCCCACGCGACCAACCCGGTCCGCGTCTGCGCCGAAGCCACCGCACCGGTCGGGAACTGGTGGGCCGCGGTCACCACGACGACGTCGGCTCCCGACCGCTCGAGCGCCTCCACATCCAGCCCGGTCTCCAGCACCGGTACGCCGACCGTCTCCAGCCCCGCCTTCTTCGCGACGTCGCGAAGCTCATTGTCGGACGGGTCCTCGACCGCCAGCCGGCGATACCCGGCAGCCGCCAGCACCTGCAGGAGCAGCCGCGAACCTTGGGCGAAGCCGTTGCAGACCAGCATGTTCTCCGGCCGCGCCGACGTGCCGCGGACCCGGTTCAGGTAGTCGGCCAGGGCCTCACGGAGTTCGGCGGTGCCGCGCCCGTCCAGGTAGGCCAGCCTCCGGTTCGGCGTCTCGTTGAGCACCTTGCGGATCGACCGCAACCAAGCGGCGCGAGGGAACTGGGAGACGTCCGGCTTGCTGTACTTGAAATCGATCCGGGGCGGCCCAATGGTTGCCGCGGCGCTCTTCTGCTCCACCTGGATCCCGGCCGCCGCCGGCGCCACCTGCGTGTAACCGCCGGCCCGGCTGACCAGATACCCCTCGGCCACCAACTGCTGGTAGGCCTCGACGACCACTCCCCTGGACAGTCCGAGATCCATCGCGAGGGCGCGAGTCGCCGGCATCACCGTGTCAGCCCGGAGCAGCCCCTGCCGGATCCGGTCCCGGATGCCACTTTCCAACTGCTGGTGCAGCGGCACGGACGAGTCGCGCCGGAGCTCGACGAGCAGCTCACCGGCGCCCGAATTGGTCCTGGATCGACGCATAGAACTGGACCTTATCGAAGTACCGCTTCGCTGTCAGGGTGGTGAGCACCACCACTTGCGACAGGAGTACGACGATGACCACCACCACTCCCACCCTCGAACTGCTGCACCCGGGAGAGGCCGGATACGACGAGGCGCGAACGGTCTGGAACGCGATGATCGACCGGCACCCGGCCGTGATCGCCCGCTGTCACGACACCGCGGACGTCGCGGCGGCGGTCCGCTTCGCCCAGGCCAGGGACCTGGAGATCGCGGTCCGCTGCGGCGGCCACAACATCGCCGGACTCGCCGTACCCGAGGGCGGGCTGATGATCGACCTGACGCCGATGAACGCGGTCCGCGTCGACCCCGAGCGGCAGCTCGCCTGGATCCAGGGCGGCGCCCTGCTCGGCGAACTGGATCGCGCCGCGCAGGAGTACGGCCTGGCCACCACGGCCGGCAACGTCTCGCACACCGGCGTCGGCGGCCTCACCCTCGGCGGCGGGATGGGCTGGCTCGCCCGGCAGTTCGGGCTCGCCTGCGACAACGTGGCCTCCTACGAACTCGTGACCGCCGCCGGCGACATCGTGACAGCGAGTGCGACCGAGAACCCCGAGCTGTTCTGGGGACTGCGCGGTGGCGGCGGCAACTTCGGCATCGTCACCTCGTTCGAGTTCCGCTTGCACCAGGTCGGCACCCGTACCCTCGTCGCCGAGTTCACCTACGCCTGGGAAGAGGCCTTCGCCGTACTGCGAGGTTGGCGCGACCTGAACGCCACCGCACCCCGCCAGGCCACCTTCACCGCGAGCATCGGCGGCCAGGAACTGACCATCGGCTTCGTCTGGGTCGGCGACCCGGACGAGGGCGCCGAGCTGATCGCGGCCTTCCGCGGGCTCGGCACGATAGTCGCCGAGAGCGTCGAGGAGCTGTCCTACCTGACCCTGCAAAGCCGCGAGGACAGCGTGCAAGGACATCGGTTCCGCCGCTACTGGAAAGGCCACTACTTCAAGTCTCTGCCCGACGAGGCGATCCGCGCCCTGCTCCGCAATCCCGGCATCGGCGCCAGCCTGCAGGCGTACGGCGGCGCGATCGCCGAGGTTCCGGACGACGACGCCGCCTTCAGCCACCGCGACACCCAGTTCGAGTTCGTCACCGCCACCCGCTGGGAGGACCCCGCCGACGACGCCGAACGGATCGCCACCATCCGCGCGTACGCCGCCACCCTCGACCCGTACGCCGGCGGCGCCTACGTCAACACCCTCAACGGCGAGAGCGTCAGCCGCGCCTTCCCGCCGGCCAAGCTGGCCCGGCTGACCGCGCTGAAGAACAGCTACGACCCGGCCAACGTCTTCCACCTCAACCAGAACATCCGGCCGACCGTATAGCCACCCTTGTCCCCGGCAAGCAGAAGATCAACCGTCGATCCACACGATGTCGAACCTTCGCCTGCGACGACATCCACCCGCCGAACTCGAAGCCGCCCGCTACCGTCCTAAAGGTCGGCGGACCGGCGCGGAGTCTCACGGCCCGGGCCGTGGCTCATCACGCTCTGATCCGCCCGCGCGATCGTCGCCGACCCTATACCGCGGCGGCGATCGGCTCGAGCCCCGCGAGCAGCTCGTCGAACTCGTCCGCGTTGAGCACGTCGTACGCCGGCGCCGCCAGCTCGTCGGTGAGGGCCTCGATCCGCACCTTGGTCTCCCGGCCGGCGTCGGTGAACCCGCCGGCGGCGTCCACGAGGCCGCGGCCGCGCAGCCCGTCGACGACAGTGGCCAGCTGTGCCTCGGGCAGATGGTGGATCCGGCCGAAGTCCTCCGCCCTCATTCCGAGGGAAAGAGCCATGAGGACGTGCGCCTCGGTGCCGCCGATGCCGTGGGCGAGAAGGGCGGCGTTGTGACCGTCCCCGCGGTACTCCCGCAGCAGCGTCGCCGCGTGCCACAGCTTAGCCACGGGCTCTTCGGGGACGTCGAGTGCCCGGAGCCCGGCGTACAGCGCTCGGCCATCCGTCGGCGCGCTGACCGCTGCTCGAGTGGCGAGGTCAGCGACCCGCACCAGATCGGGAGAGTCGGCGAGCTTCCCGATCATCTGCCGCAGCGCGGTGGCGCTGCCCCGTTCACGCACGGTGATCGCCTCCTGCGGGCTGGTCTTCCCCCACACCCAGGGGATGTGGCGCGCCACCTCGCCGTCGGCGAAGTTGTAGAAGACCGCGTGCACCACCTCGGCCGGTGCCAGTCCCAGCGGCGCGGCCCGGCCCGCGAAGTATCCGTCCCAGTAGTTGCGCATGCCGAGGGCCAGGAACGCCTCGTTCGCCACTTCGGAGAAGGTGACGGTGGCGATCGGCTCGACGAGCTCGAACATGCGGTGAACCTTGGCCCGTGGGTGCGGCATCGGTGTCTCCTGCGGTCGTGACAGCGCCCTCGTGGGCGGCCTCTCACCCTAGCTACGAACAACCTGGCCCGGATTCGACACCTCCGGTCGATTCTGCCGGGCAATGTCGCGGTCCCGTCGACGTCTGCGAAGCTCAGCTGCGCTCCGTGATGGCGCCGTTCGCGGCACGCGATCACCGGCACCCATCGGCAGCGGGAGGATCATCCCCCGCACTTCCGCGTCATGCTGAATCCGACCGAGAGCAGCAGGGCCACCTCGGCTTATCGGGGCAGGATGTGGCGATCCGCGCGTTCGACAGGTGCCCGCCCACGGCGGCGAGCACCTCGGCCTCCGGTGTCGAGATCTTCGCCGAATCCACGCCTACCAGGGTGGCGTACGTCAGTGACCGTTCCGTGGCGGCTCAGTAGCGGCCGGGCGCTCAGCACGGATGTCCAGATGCATGCCGCCCGCCAGACTGGCTGTACACCGGCGAACAAGGAGGTCACGATGCCCGTTATCTACCGGGTCCAGCGGGGGCCGGCGTCATGACCAACGCCGATCTGGACGCACACGCGCGTGGCCTGATGGACGCCAACCTGTACGTGGTCCTCGGCACAGCCGACGCCGACGGCATCCCATGGACGTCGCCCGTCTACTTCTCGACCACGGACTACGCCGAGATCTTCTGGGTGTCCAGCCCCGACACGCAGCACTCCCGTAACCTCGCCGCGCGTCCCAGGCTGAGCATGGTGATCTTCGACTCGACGGTGCCGGCCTACCACGGCCGGGCGGTGTACCTGTCCGGCACCGCCGCCGAGCTGACCGGCCGCGACCTGGAGCGCGGTATCGAGATCTTCCCCGGAGACCCCAGCCGGGGTGGGACCACCCTGTCGCTCGAGGACGTCACCGCACCGGCGGCGTGGCGCCTGTATCGCGCGACGATCAGCCAGGCGTTCGTGCTGTGCCCCCGCGAACCGCGCCGGCCGTGCCCCCTGCACGACATCGCCGCTGACCACCGCGCGCCCGTGATGCCCTGGCGCCATCCGGCCTAGCGCTCGACGGCGACAGGCGTCCCGGCGCGCCTCGATCGCGTGGACGACAGCGGCCATGTCCCGCTCACCGCGCCCCAGATTCAACTGCCGCGGGAGCGACGCCCCGGCAGGCCTCGAAAAGGACGGCCGGCCGTTACCGCACATCCCGGTGACGGTGCACGCCGCACATCGCCGGAGCCATGGGCACGGAGGTCCATCGCCTCGCCGAGGCCGCCCTAGACGAACTCGGGCGGTACGCGAAGGGGCTGCCTCCGGCGTACCCGATCCATATGCGCGACCTCGCCCGCATCGCCTAGGACCCTGGATCTTTGATCGGATCTGGGACGACGCGCAGCGGGGCCGCTTGATCAAGGGCATCGTCGCGGCACGTACCGCGCAACCCTCCCACACCCGCCCCGACGTGCTGCGCCGGGCCCAACAGACCGTGGAGGATGTCCTGGGCGAGCGCACATCCACCTTCGATCACCTCGCCGGCCTCGGGTACCTGGGTCAGATCCTCCGCGAAACGCTGCGGATGCACCCGGCCGTGCCCGCTTTCGCCCCGAGCGGATGGCCGGCATCCCCGAGTACGCGTGGATGCCGTTCGGCCACGGCGCCCGCGCCTGCATCGGCCGGCCCTTCGCACTCCAGGAAGCCGCCCTGGTCCTGGCCATGATGCTGCGGCGCTTCGACATGGAACTCACCGATCCCGGCTACGAGCTGGCCATCCAGGAGTCATTGACGATCAAACCCAAGAACCTGACCGTCCGCGCCACGCCACGTCACACTCCCCCGCGCGTGCGACCACCTTCCCCGGCCGCCGACAAACAGGTCATGAACCGCGCACCCACCCACGCCACCCCGCCGGACAACGCACGGCGCTTCCTCACCTGGCTCGCCACCGACGAGCCCGACCTGAGCGGCGTCGACTACCTCGTGCTCGGTTGCGGCAGTCTGGAATCGACGCCCACACGAACTTCTTCGGGGGCTGGGAGCGCTGGTACGAACCGCTGTGGCCGTTCCCCTCCGAGGAGTACCGCGTCGAACAGATCGCGCGGACTCCCGGACGTCCGCTTGGGAAGCAGCCGCGACAGGCTTGCGTCGGGCTGCCTGCCGAGCGCTACACTGTGAACAAAAAACCAATCTGTTCATATGGAGATAGTGTGCCATCGGCATTCTCCGCGGAAGAGCGGTCGCGGATCACCGAGCTGCTACTCGACACCGCCACCCGCCTCTTCTCGACCCAAGGGTTGCGCAAGACGTCCCTGGAGGAGCTGACCGCTCCGGCGGGCATCGCCAAGAGTTCGCTGTACGCCTTCTTCGCCTCGAAGGAAGACCTGTACTTCGAGGCGATGCTGAGACAGAGCGAGGAGGTACGGCGGCGCGTGATCGACGAAGGCCTCAACCGCGGCAGCGACACCCGCGACGCGCTGCGGCGCTTCCTGCACGCCACCGTCGCCGAACTCGACGCCAATCCGCTCTACCGCCGCTTGATGTCCCACCCCCAGGAAATGGCCGCCGTCGCGGCCAAGCTCACCCCTGAGCGCATGGCCGCCGCGGCGGGCGGCCCGATGGCTGACCTGCTGCGGTTCCTCGACACCCATCTTGAAGGCGACCCTCAGATACTGCTGGGCGTCCTGCGCGCGGTCCTGCTCACCCCGCTGCACGCCGAACACCTGGGCGCCGAGATCTACCCGGCCGTGATGGACCGCCTGATCGACGCGGTCACAGAAGGGATCACCACATGCTGAACGGCCTGCCCTACCTGTCGGTCGGTGAAGGATCGCCCCTGGTCGTCCTGCTCTACACCCCGCAAGCGGCCAACCCGACGGGCCTGGCCCGCTGGTCCACGATGCGGATGGTACGACCGTTCGCCAAGGAATTCACCGTCTATGTGGTCAACCGCCCACCAGGGCTGCCTCCGACCACGACGATGCCCGACCTCGCCGCCGTCTATGCGCAAGCGATCAAAACCACCTTCGAGGGCCCGGTGAACATGCTGGCCATCTCCACCGGCGGCTCCATCGCCTTGCAACTCGCCGCCGACCATCCCGACCTGGTCGACCGCCTGGTCCTCGCGGGCACGGCCTGCACTCTCGGCCCGGTCGGCAAGCGAGCCCAGCGCGCCTACATCGAACGCGCACGCCAAGGCAGACGGCCAAGCCCCGCGCTGGCCGAGATCGTCACCGAATCGGCCACGGGGCGGAGACTGCTCAAAGGCCTGCTGTGGCTGTCAGACAGCGGCCAGAAAGACCACGCGGACGCCGTCATTGTGCTCAACGCCGAGGACGGCTTCGACCTGCGCGGCCGGTTACCCGACATCAAGGCGGCCACGCTGCTGATTCAGGGAGACAAGGACCTCGTCTACCCCCTGGAACTGGCCCGGCGGACAGTCGAGGGCATCCCCGACGCTCAACTCGTCGTCTACCCAGGCCGCGGCCATAGCGGAACATTCACCGACAAGCGCTTCGCCCCCGACGCGCTCGCCTTCCTGACAGATACTTGATCAAACCCGACCATCGCCCGCGCGGGCGGCCTAGCGGGCTTGTTCGCTCAGCCACGCGCCGTAGCTCGGCAGCGAGCCTGCCAGGGCGCGCGCGTGGTGAGGACCGGCCGCTGCTCGGCATCCCGGTGACGGTCAAAGAGTGCTACAACATCGCCGGGATGACCACGACCTGGGGCATGCCGCCGCACCGGAACTATGTGCCGGCCGAGGACGCGGTACAGGTGTCCGGCGGGTCGGCGGCGGCCCTGGCGTCCGGGTTCGGCGCGCTGTCCATCGGCTCCGACATCGCCGGTTCGCTGCGCACCCCCGCGCATTTCTGCGGTGTCTACGCGCACAAGCCGACGCTCGGGCTGGCGGCGCTCATCGGTCCGATGTTCGAGGACCGCACCCCACTGCGGCTGGCCGAACTGCTCGAGCAGAAGATCGGCGGCTTCCACGCGCCGAAATAGAGCATATCGCCGGGTATCCGTCGAGGACGAGGTACGGATCAGTCTCCTCCCGGCACCGGAAATCCATGGTGCCGGCACCACCCGATGATGCCGCCATCGCGCCCCGCGCCGGCCAAATGTAGATCACCTGAGCAGCACACCAGCTGCCAGGGCGTCGTTCCCGAATCTGAACCATGCGGAGGGTCCAAGGCGGTGGCGCACCAGGCGCCACCAGCTTCTTTTCGCTCCTTTGAGCCGGACCCCGCAGTGGTCCGACGCCGGCCCCGTTTTCTCCCCCAACTCAAACTGCGGCTGCTGTAGTCGCACTCGCTCGCCACGAGTTTGCGGTGCCAGGCCGGCGATGGCGGGGTATGTGGTGCGAGAGCACCGCCGGCCTCAGGCGGTCGGCTGGTTCGTAGCGCACCCGTCGGACCTGGCGGCGTAGGACCGTGATCTGATGTCGCAGCACCAGCAGTTCCGCCTGCGCAAACCACGCTCTCAGGCGAGCAGGAGCGGCCATTCGTCAGACCGAGGAAGCCACGCGCGCCCGGATGGCGGCGATGACCTCGCTCGTGTCCAGGCAGGCGATGCCCATCCCGGTCATCTCGCGGTCCGCGTCAATGGTCCAGCCGGAGAGCGCGTCGCGCACGGCGACGGTGCGTAGATCGCGTTCGGTCGCGTCGACGAGCGTGGAACGCGGGCAGTTCGGGTAGTTGCAGCCGGCGACGACCACCGTGCTCACCGCACGTTCGGCGAGATGTTCCAGCAGCCTGGTGCGGAAGAAGGCGCTCCAGCGGGATTTGTACAGGATGTGCTCGTCCGTGCCTATCTCCTGGGCGTGTCCCGCCAGGAGCAGCTCCGGATCGAGTTCCCTTTCGGGCGCCAGTCCGTCGGCGAGCTGGGAACCCGGCGAGTGCGGGTTGACCTTGCCTCGCAGCGTGCGCCGGCACAGGTCCGCGTTGCTGCCGTCGGGCAGGTACAAGCGCACGATATGCACAATGGGCCGCCCCGCTTGGCGAAACGCGTGCGTCAAGCTCCGGACCGCGGGCAGCACCTCGGTGGTGCCGGCGATGTCGGCGACGAAGTCGCGTTGCAGGTCGATGGTGAGCAGAGCGCTGCGGGAGAACTCGGGGCTGGTGTATTCGTTCACGCCGGAGACGTTAAGCGGGTGAGCCGTACCGGTCTTGTACGTCGTTGCGCGCGAACCGGCCCGGGGTGGCCGCGAACGTGCGGCGGAAGTGGCGATGCAGATGTGCCTGGTCGTAGAAGCCGCTATCGGCGGCGGCGCGCCCGACGGCGTGTCCGGCGGTCAGGAGCTGCTGGGCACAGCGCAGGCGTAGCTGGAGCAGGTAGCCGTGCGGAGTGACGCCGGTTTCGCGGCGGAAGGCGCGCAGCAGCTGGAATCGGGGCAGGCCCGCCACACTCGCGAGCTCGTCCAGGGTCGGGGTGCGCTGAAGGTCCGCTGCCAGGTGCCGTTGCACCTTCCAGACCGGCAGCGGTGGCGTCGGAGTGATCGCGCGGCGTGCGTAGCGGGCGAGGATCTCGGTGCACAGCGCTTCGAATTCTTCCTGCGCGGCCAGGGAATCCTGGTCCTGGCGGCGGTGCAGCCGGATCAGGCGGGCGGCCAGAGGCGGGTCGTACGGAGTCGGTACGGGAAAGGTCGGCCGGTGCCCGGCGAGTTCCGCCAGCAGCGCCGGCGGGAGGTAGAAGACCCGGTAGTCCCAGCCCTCGGCGATGCCGGGGCGACCGGCGTGGATGGTGTCGGCGTCGAGAAGGAGCAGGCTTCCCACGTGCGCGTGCTCGGTGGCGCCGCGGTAGCGGACAGCCTCCACTCCGCGCTCGATCGCCGCGATGGCGTACTCGCTGTGCGCGTGCGGAACGAAGTTATGCGTAGGGAAGGACGCTCTCACCAGCCGCATGTCGTCGCGGCCGTAGCGGTGCTCGACGACGTTCTCCATGACTGCCTTTGTACCCGATGTCGCCCCGAACCGGTCGTACTGAAAGTCCTGCGGCCCCTCGACCCTGAGATCAAGATCGTCGACCGAGGCACCCTGGGCGATACGAGACCTCGAGTTCTCTTCCGGGGTCTGGCGGACGGCGTCCAGCTAGCTGATCACGCAGCCGGACCGCATCGACGCCCCGGGCGGCGGCGACGGCCCGGCGACGGCGGTCAAGGAACTTCGGCGGCGATCGTGCGGGCGGCTTTCTGAAGGCGGTCGGCGATCGCCGGTTCGTCGATGTCGTCGGAGAGGAAGACCACGGCGACCGCCGCGATAGTGCCGCGCGTCCCGCTGAGCACCGGAACGGCCACGGCGGTCAGGCCAGGGATCACCTCGCCGCGGCTGCGGCTGTATCCGTTGCGGCGAGCCTCGGGAACCTCGGGGCGCTCACCGGGCCGAGCCGGGCTCCCAGCGAGCAGGGCCAGCCCCGGGGCGCCGCGGTCCAAGGGATGACGGGTCCCGGGACGCTGCGCGACCGCCGCCACGGAGTGCCGGGGCTCGACGCTGACGAGGGTGACGCAGTCGGACCCGTCGGGGACGACCAGGAAGGCCGTCATCCCGGCCTCGTTGGCGACCTTGGCCAGTTCGGGCAGGGCCGCTGACTGCAAATCGCCTGAGACCGACCTGGCCAGGGTCGCCATGCCGACGTCCAGTTCGCAACTCCCGTCGACGGTACGCCGCACGAGCCGGTGGTCCTCCAGCGTGCGCAGGATGCGGTACGCGATCGACCGGTGCACCTCCAAGGCCGCGGCCAGCGCGGCGATGGTGAGGGGACGGTCCGCCTCGGCGAGGATCTCCAGCATCCGCAGCCCCCGGTCAAGGGTCTGCGAGTGAGGGCGCGTCGGCGTCCTGCCTTCCGCGTCTTCAGTCATTGGTCGTACCTCAACCCTTGCCCGTCCTCATGACGCTGATTACGCTCGTTCTTAAGTAGAACATAGAGTTCTATTATAGAACGAAGGTCTTCATGATGAAGCCATTCGCGTCATCCGCCGATCTGACGGAGAAGTCCCAGACCCTGGAGGTGCTGGCAGACGGGGTTTACGCTCTGACCGCCGAGGGCGACCCGAACGTGGGCGCCATCGAGGGTGCGGACTTTCTGGTCTGCTTCGAGGCGATGGCGACCCCGGCCGCCGCGCGGACCTGGCTGGCCAGATTGCGCGAGCACACGGACAAGCCGGTGCGCTATCTGGTCCTCTCGCACTATCACGCCGTCCGGGTACTGGGGGCGAGTGCCTTCGAGGCCGACGTGATCGTCGCACACGACATGACGCGCGCGCTGGTGGCCGAGCGCGGCCAGCAGGATTGGGAGTCCGAGTACGGCCGGATGCCGCGGCTGTTCGAAGAGCCCGCCTCCATCCCCGGCCTGACCCACCCGACCGCGACGTTCTCCGACCGATTCACCATCGACCTGGGCGGCGACCGGGGTGACCTGGAGCTTCGGTACTGCGGACGCGGGCACACCGAGGGCGACATCGTGGCCTGGCTGCCCCGGCAACGGATCCTGTTCGCCGGTGACCTGGTCGAGGCGCAGGCCGCCCTCTACACCGGCGACGCCTTCCACCGTGAGTGGGCGACCGGCACGCTCGACAGGGTGGCCGCGCTCGATGCCCAGACCTTGATCGGCGGACGCGGGGCGGTGGTCCATGGTGCGGACGTCGGCGCGGCGATCAGCCAGACCCGCGACTTCCTGCGGGTCATGCTCACTGAAGTGGCGGCCGTCCAGTCGCGCGGGGGAACGCTCAAGGAGGCGTTCGAGATCGTCCACACGGCGCTGGCGCCGCGCTACGGCGGCTGGCCGATCTTCGAACACTGCCTCCCCTTCGACGTGTCCCGTCTCTGGGACGAGCTGTCGGGTGTGGAGCGTCCCCGGATCTGGACCGCCGAGCGTGACCGCCAGGTCTGGGCCGAGCTTCAGGGCTGAGCGGCCGGAAAAGCCATGGACACGGCGATGACCCATCACGTGGCGGTGATCGGTGCGGGCCCGGTCGGACAGACGACAGCCCTGCTGCTGGCCCGATGGGGGCTGCGGGTGATCCTTCTGGACCGGCGTCCGGAACGGAATGCGATGGGGTCGAAGGCCATCTGCCAGCAACGGGACGTGCTGGACGTGTGGGCCGCCCTGGGCGCGGAGGCGATCGCCCACGAGGGAGTGACCTGGACCACCGCCCGCACCTACTACCGGGAGGTGGAACTGTTCTCGTGGAGTTTCGCCGATCGCGGCCGCTCCCCGCTGCCGCCGTTCGTGAACCTCTCCCAAGCCCGCACCGAGGCGATCCTCGACACTCGCATCGCTGGTGAGGATCGCATCGAGATGCGCTGGAACAGCGAAGTCACCGGCCTGCGCCAGGACGCCGACGGCGTGACTCTGGAATGCGCCGACGGCACCGCGCTGCGCACCCTGTACGCGGTGGCATGCAGCGGAGCACACGGCGGCGGCGTCCGCGAAGTGCTGGGCCTGGACTTCCCCGGGCTCAGCTTCGAGGACCCGTTCCTGATCTGCGACATCCGGGCCGGCCTGCCGGGTTGGGAGAACGAACGGCGCTTCTACTTCGATCCGCCGTGGAACCCGGGGCGGCAGGTACTCATCCATCCCTGTCCGGGCTCGACGTACCGGATCGACTGGCAGGTGCCGACCGGCTTCGACCTGGCGGCCGAGGAGGCCGATGGCGGGCTGGACCGGCGGATCAGGCAGATCATCGGTGAACGGCCGTACGAGGTCGTCTGGCGTTCAGTGTACCGCTTCCAATCGCGCGTCGTCGACCGGATGCGGGTAGGCCGCGTCCTGCTGGCCGGAGACTGCGCCCACCTGGTAGCGCCGTTCGGCGCGCGGGGGCTCAACTCCGGCGTCTTCGACGCCGAGAACGCCGCCTGGAAGATCGCTTTCGTGGTCAACGGCTGGGCTCCACCGGAACTCCTGGACACCTACCACGCCGAACGGCATGCCGCCGCCCTGGAGAACCTCGAGATCACCACGGCGACCATGCGGTTTCTGGTCCCACGAGACGACGCCGGGTGGACGGAGCGCCGCACGATCCTGAACGCCGCCATCGCCTCGCCGGCGACAGCCGCGGCGACCATCGATTCGGGCCGGTTCGCGGAGCCTTTCTGGTACGTGGACTCGCCGCTGACGACGCCCGAGCCCAGCCGTCGATTCGGCGGACGTCCGGCCAAAGGACACGCACCGGCTCCCGCGCCGGGCGTCATCGCGCCCGACACTCCGGTGT
The DNA here is from genome assembly GCF_040648335.1 of Nonomuraea sp. NPDC049158. NCBI lineage: Bacteria > Bacillati > Actinomycetota > Actinomycetes > Streptosporangiales > Streptosporangiaceae > Nonomuraea > Nonomuraea sp. NPDC049158. The sequence continues at coordinate 36,388 of NZ_JBEZDM010000047.1, read as the reverse complement.
CCATCACGGGCCGCGCCGACATCGTGCGTCTCCGGCAGATCGTCCGCGAGGGACTCACCCTGCTGATGGCCGACGGCTGCGACAGCGGCTCGCTGGCCGGCGCGGCAGATGCCGTCCGCGCGCCGCTCACCGTACTCAGCATCGACGACATCGATCCGTCGGGCGCGCTCGCGGAGGCGTTCGCCACGCGTCCCGGCGAGGTCTGGCTGATCCGGCCGGACGCGCACATCGCCGCGATCCTTCCCGACGCCGACTCGGCGCGGGTGACGGCCGCCTTGCGGCGCGCGCTGGCCATGATGCCACCACCCGCTTGACATCCTCCCCTGAAGGCAGGGGTCGGCGTTGCAGGCGAAGTCGCAGGACCGGCAGCGAAAGCGCGTGGCTCTCACGCGCCTTGCGGTCCACGATCCCGCACGCTGAGCACCGCTGACTCGTGTACGCGGCCTTGACCTTGACCACCCGGCGCCTCAGCCGAACCGCCGGCCTGTCCACAACCACCCCACCCAGCCGAAACAGCCCGCCGGAACAGCCGACAGCTCGTCACGAAATATCATCCGATCCGCACGTGCGGCTTCCGGCCCTCAGGATCCGGAGGTGAGGTGGTCGGCGAACCAGTCGGCGACCAGCGCGTCACGCTCGGCGGCATGGTCCAGCGTTGAATCGGAATAATAGTTCACATTATCTCAGCCGAAGGGGTTCCTCCATGACAGCGGACGACTCCGTGCAGGCCGCGGCGCGCTTCAGCGAGGAGCGCTCGGCCGAGGTCGTGGCCGCGACCTTCGCGGGCACCGCGGATCCGCGCCTGCGCGCCGTCATGACCTCGCTCGTGCGGCACCTGCACGACTTCGTCAAGGACGTCGAGCCCACGACCGAGGAGTGGGCGGCGGCGATCGGCTTCCTCACCGAGGTTGGCGCCACCTGCACGCCGACCCGGCAGGAGTTCATCCTGCTCTCCGACGTCCTCGGCGTCTCCATGCTGGTGGAGACCATGAACAACCGTGCGGGCCAGGCCACGGAGTCGACCGTGGAGGGGCCCTTCCACGTGGTCGAATCGCCCGCACGCGAACTCGGCGCCGACATCGCCCTGGACGGCAAGGGCGAGCCGTGCCTGGTCACCGGCACTGTCAAGGGCACCGACGGCGTCCCCGTACCGGGCGCCACCGTAGATGTCTGGCAGGCCAACGCCGACGGCTTCTACGACGTGCAGCAGCCGGAACTGCAGCCCGAGCGCAATCTGCGCGGGCTGTTCACCACCGACGACGAGGGCCACTTCTGGTTCCGGACGATCGTTCCCCGCTACTACCCGATCCCCTCTGACGGGCCCGTCGGCCGCCTCCTCGAGGCGACCGGGCGCCACCCGAACCGGCCCGCCCATGTGCACTTCGACGTCCGTGCCACCGGCTTCCGGTCCCTGGTCACCCACCTGTTCGTCGCCGGCACGCCGTACATCGACTCCGACGCCGTCTTCGGCGTGAAGGACAGCCTCGTACGCGAGTTCCCCACCATCGACGATCCCGCCCGCGCGGCCGAGGCCGGCCTGCCCAACCCGTTCCGCGCCGTCCACTTCGACGTGGTGCTCCGACCTGAGGAGACCCGGCCGTGACCCCGTTCACCTACCAAGCCCTCCCGATGCGGGTGGTCTTCGGCGCCGGGACCGTGAAGTCGCTGCCGCAGGAGATCGAGCGCCTGGGTTACCGGCGCGCACTGGTCCTCTGCGGCCCCGAGCAGGAGTCCACCGGCCAGATGATCGCCGACGCGCTCGGCGGCCTCGCGGCCGGAGTCCTGGCCGAGGCCCGCATGCACGTCCCCATGGAGGTCGCCGACCTCGCCCGGGACCGCGCCCGCGCGCTCGGAGCCGACTGCTGTGTCGCCGTCGGCGGCGGCTCGGCGATCGGCCTGGGCAAGGCGGTCGCCCTCGCCCATGGACTGCCGGTCATCGCCATACCCACCACCTACGCCGGCTCGGAGATGACACCCATCTGGGGACTGACCGAGAACGGACGCAAGCGCACCGGCCGCGACCCGCGTGTCCTGCCGGTCAGCGTGCTCTACGACCCCGAACTCACCCTCACCCTGCCCGCCGCCCTGTCGGTGACCAGCGGCATCAACGCGATGGCGCACGCCGTGGAAGCCCTCTACGCGCCCGACGCCAGCCCGATCATCTCACTCATGGCCGAGGAGGGCGTCCGAGCCCTCACCACCGCCCTGCCCGCACTCGTCCGCGACGACGGCGACCTCGAAGCCCGGGCGCGGGCCCTGTACGGAGCCTGGCTGAGCGGCGCCTGCCTCGGCGCCACCACGATGTCGCTCCATCACAAGCTGTGCCACAGCCTCGGCGGAACGCTGGACCTGCCCCACTCCCCCACCCACACGGTCGTCCTCCCCCACGCCCTCGCCCACAACCAGCCCGGCGCGCCACAGGCCGTAGCGGCACTGCGCCGCGCCCTCGGCGGCAACCCCGATCCGGCGCGCCACCTCTGGGAACTGGCCGGTGAGCTCGGCGCCCCGCGGTCGCTGCGGCAGCTGGGAATGGCGGAGACGGACATCCCCCGGATCGTCGACGAGGTGCTCGCCAACCCGTACGCCAACCCGACCGAAGTGACCGCGGAAGGCCTGACGAGCCTTCTGCACGCTGCCTGGGCCGGGGAGCCCCCCACAGCGTGACCTCAGCGTTTTCCGCCGGGTGCTTCATCGACCGGCTGACGGCTCGCCGGCAGCGAGGACGTGCTCCAAGGGCGTCCTCAGCACGTGGGTTCGTCGGGGTGGCGCGGGACGCCGACGGCGTTCCAGGCGTCGCGTACGGCGCGAAGGCCCTCACAGCCGAACAGCTGCTGCCCCGCCTCCATCGAGGCGCGGCGAGCCTCCTCATGGCTCCACTCGTACACCTTGCGATTGAGGGTCTCCATGTAGACCATGGCCGCGTTACGGACGCCGATGCCGTGCACGACCGAGCCGTTGCAGGTGTGATCACCGTCTCGTACGCCAGCACGCCGCTGCCGCGGGCCAGGACCGCGGTCTCCGATGCGGACGACACGATGGTGCACGTTCGCGGGCCGGCGGGCAGGACCCAGATCCCGGTGGGACGGTCATGCGGATCCGTGGCGGACGGAGGCGTCAGGTGGAGCAGCATCCGCTGGTCCAGGTCGACTCCGGTGAACCGCTGGACGACGGCGACGCCCTCGCCGTGCGGCCGCCTTCCGGGAAGCAGGCTCGTGTCCCCGGGCTCGGGTGAGCCGGTCGCGAGGACGACGTGCCGGGCCAGCACGCTGTGGTCACCGACCAGCACGTGGTGTCACGTGGTGTCCCCCGGGGTGCGGTTCACACGCCGTCACCCGTCCCCGCAGCAGTTCGGCGCCGAGCTCGGTGGCGAGCCGGCGCAGCCACGTACGAAGCTCGTCACGGTCGCACACGGCGGCGGCCGCGCCGGCGAGCACGCGCGACGGGCCGTCACCGAACCGGACCTCCACCCCGTCCACCAGCACGTCCGTACGGTGTGTCACCATGGCTCCTCCCGCCAGGACGAGGCGGCGACGTGGAAGAGCGCCCGCCGGCCCGCGCCGTCGGCGAGCGTGCCGAGTGCGGCGAGCGCCCGATAGTAGGCGGTCCTGGCCAGGTCCCGGGCCGCGGTCATGCCGCCGTAGGCGATGACGAGCGCACGTACGGCGGTGTCGTCATTGGGGCTGAAGCTCTTGGACACGGTCGCCACGGCCAGCGCCGTCAGCGCCACCAGCTCCCGCGCCGGTCAGACCGGCCGCCACGAGGTCGCGGGCGCCGTCGCGGATGAGCTGGAGGCGTCCGGCGCCGAGCTCCGGCAGCCGGGCCCGCAGGCGCTCGGCGACGGCCCGCGACGCCGCGGGCCCGGCCTCCCCGAAGTCGGGGAACGGCACGGGATAGACCGCCCCCAGACGGGCCACCTGAAGCACCAGCGCGATCTCCTGGTCGGTCAGCTCGGCGCCGCGCTTCGGGGCCGCCGTGGCCGGCGGGGCGAGCGCCATCCCCGCCAGGATCCCCACGCCGGCGGCGCGCAGGACGTGGCGGCGCTTCACGCTCCGGTCATCCTCGGTGTGGTTCACGCGTGGGCCTCCGTGGCGTACGACGCATTCCTGGTCCTCCCAGCGGCGTTGCAGCGGGGATCACCGTGACAGGAGGCGCTTACCTTTCACTGTCGTCCAGCAGACATGCGGACCCACCGACGTCAGCCGTCTGAAAGCGGGCGATCCGCGGCGGTCGGCGCGAGGACGACGACCTTGCCGGACACGGCACCGGCGGCGACTTCCTCGTGGAAGGCCGGGAGGTCCTCGAGCTGGATACGGCGGCTGATGTCGATGTGAAGGTCGCCTCGGTCGATCGCCGCCACGAGGCCGGCGAGCTGCTTGGCGTCACTCCGGACGAAGACGTTGAGCCCGCGCACTTGGCGCGTCTCGTCGCTCGGCGCCTGCATCCACACCGTGGTGTTGACCACGGCCCCGCCGGACCGCACGAGAGCGGCCTGGTCGGCGAGCTGCGAGGGCTCGATCGGGGCGAGGTTGAGCAAGAGGTCGACCGGCTGGGTCACCGCGTCCACCACGTCGGTCGCGGTGTGGTCGAGGACCTCGTCGGCACCGGCGGCCCGGACCCGGTCCGCGCTGCGCGGGCTCGCCGTGGCGATGACGTACGCGCCGGCGTCCTTCGCCAGCTGCACCGCGTACGCACCGACAGCGCCTCCGGCGCCGGAGATGAGCACGCGTTGCCCCGCGGCGAGCTCGCCGAGTTCGAACAGTGCCTGCCATGCGGTCAGGCCCACCAGTGGCAGGGCCGCCGCGTCAGCGAGCGGCACGCTCGACGGCGCGGCCGCCAGGACCTCGGCGGGCGCGATGACGTACTCAGCGGCCGCGCCGTCGCCGATCATCGGGAGGAATCCGACGACCTCGTCACCGACCGCCACCGCCTCGACGCCGCCACCGAGCGCGTCGACCGTTCCGGCGACGTCGATGCCAGGCGTGTGCGGGAGCGTCACCGGGAACGGGCCCTGGAGACCACCGCCGCGGATACCGGCGTCGACCGGGTTGAACGACGTCGCCGCGACCCGGATGCGAACCTCACCGGCGCTGGGGACGGGCAGCGCCACGTCCTCGTAGCGCAGGACGTCGGCGTCGCCGTACTCGTGGAATCGCACAGCCTTCATGACGAACTTCTTTCCTTGAGGGAATCAGTATGCTTCGAATTCGAAGCACTTCGGTGAAATGAAGCTAGCACTGCTTCGAACTCGAAGCAAGTACGATGGCGGGATGACCGAAGAAGCGTCCCCTTCGCCGCTCGATCCCGCCGAACTCGGCGCGTACTTCGCGCTGATCGAGGTGAGCAGCCTGCTGCGCCACACGGTGGAGCAGCAGTTGCGCGACGCCGGCGACCTCAGCTACGTCCAGTTCCAGCTCTTGGCCAGACTCGGGGACACGGCGGACGGCAGCCAGCGCATGACCGAGCTGGCGGACGGGGTGGTGTACAGCCGCAGCGGCCTGACCTACCAGGTGGGCCTGCTGGAGAAGGCCGGACTCGTCGCCCGCGGCCCGTCCGCGGACGACGACCGGGGCGTGATGGTGACCATCACCGAGGTGGGGCGGGACGTGCTCGCCAGGGTGTTCCCCGGTCACATCGACGTCCTGCGGCAACTCTTCCTCGAACCGCTCGCGCGCGCGGACATCGACAGCCTCGCTCGCGTCCTCACCGTCGTCCGCGATCACATGCGCTCCATCCCGCCTCGGTCGGCGAGGCCGCGCCAGAAGAGCGCCGCCCGCCAGAGCCTCACTGACGGCGGAGCCTGATCGCGCCCCGGCCCCATCGCTGGTCAACAGGCGCCGCAGGATCGTCCGAATCGCTGGGCCGACGAGCGCCGCGGGATCATCCGGACAGGCGCGAGCGGCGGATTCGGGCGTCCGGGTCTACAGCGTCGGCGATCGCCGCGGACCGCTTCCGGACATCGGCCGGTAGCGCGTCCGGCACGCTGGCCGCGCCCGCGCCCACCGGCGCGCCGGCTCCGTGGCCGGTCGCCTGCGGCACGATCTCGAGTGGCGTGCCCGACGACCGCGCGAGCGCGGCCACCTCATCGAGCGTGGGCGCGATGCCCTCCGGACGGGAGACGACCGTGACCCGTGCGGGCCGCTGCTTGATGGAGGAGTTGTGGGGCCGGGTGGCGGCGGCGTAAGCGTCTGAGTCCGCGTCAACGAGCATGCGCTGATCCTAGGGGAATAACGGAGGTTTTCCTCCGCTTTAACTGTCATCTCCTCAGATTGGATGACTCATGACTCGTCGCCGTGATCGGTGCGACCGGACAGCAGGGCGGCAGTGGTGGATGCGCTGCTCGCGCACAAGCAAGCGGTTCGCGCCCTGGTTCGCGCCGCCGAAGCCGCGGGCGCGCAGGCTCTCCGAGCCCGCGGCGTGGAGGTCGTCGCCGCCGGCCAGGAGAACAGCGAATCGCTCCAGCGAGCACTCACCGAGGTCGCGGCACTGTTCTTCATGACGACGTTCGCCGGCGACGCGCGCGACTTCGCGGCTTGGGTATCCGGCCAGGGTCCCGCGCGCCGGAACTGACGCGTCGAACTAACCGCGATCGGGTGCGATGCCGCGCAGGAACACCGTGCGCAGCTCGGCGGCCGCCTCGGCCCAGCCGGGCACGTTCGACATCGGCTGCGCGAGCATCGCCCCGAAACGCACCACAGTCCCCGCATTCACATCCATGCGGACCGAACCGTCCTGATGGCCGCGCTCGAGGATGGCGCCCATGGTCTGCTGCATGCGCGCGCGCAGCTGCGCGGACTCGGTGCCCTCGGTCATGGGCGCTCCGTGGAGCGGAAGCACCAGTTCGTCGCGATGAGCGAAGGTCTGATGGAGGAACCGGCTGATCGAGTCATGACCGGTATCGCCGGACGTCAGCGCGTCCTCGGCCTCGGCCAGGATCAGCCGATAGGCGCGGACCGCCATCGCCTCGAGCAGCGCCTCCCGGTTCGGGTAGCGACGGTAGAGCGTCCCGATCCCGACTCCCGCCTCAGCGGCGATCTGCTCCAGCGGAACGAACTTACCCTCGGCCAGTCCCGCACGCACAGCCGCGGCGATCAGCCGCTCAGTGTTCTGCGCCGCGTCCTTCCGGGGCTTGCGCGGTCGCGTGGAGGTCATGAACAACACATCCTATGCGAGCGGGAGTGCCTCATACACGGCGGATCCTCGGTCATTGAGGAGTCCTCGTTCCAGAAGGCCATCGTTGCGGCTTGGGAACGGCTGGCCACAGCCTAAATATGCTACAAACCATTGACGTTCAGCTACGAATCTGTAGAGTTCATTCACCGCCAGGGCATCCCGGCTGAACGCCCCCGACTCGGACGGCAGCACACATGAGCGAACTTTTCAACGCCTCCGTCTACCTGCTCGACCGCCACCTGTCGAACAACGACGGGGATCGCCTGGCACTCACCGGCCCGTCCGGTGATCTCACCTATGCCCAGCTCCATGAACGCGTCGTCTACACGGCCGCCGGCCTGCGCGCGATCGGGCTGCTGCCGGAGCAGCGGTTGGTGATGTTCATGGCCGACTCTCCCGGCTTCGTCACGCTCTTCCTGGCCGCGCTGCGGATCGGCGCGATCCCGGTACCCGTTTCCACCATGTCTCGTGCCTCGGACCTCGCAGGACTGTTGCGGGACTCCCGCGCGACGCTGCTGGCGATCAGCCCGGAATTCGCCGGCACGACGGCCGAAGCCCTCGCGGTGGCCCCGGCGCCGGTCGCGGTCCTGGTCGATGAGGGCACAGAGATCGACACCACACTGCCTGTGCACGCGCTGGCCGCTCTCATGGACATGGATGGCCCCGGCGAGGTCTATCCGACCACGGCCGACTCCCCGGCCTTCTGGCTGTACACCTCCGGGACGACTGGAACGCCGAAGGCGGCCATGCACCGGCACGGCGCCATACGCGTGGTGTGCGAGACCTACGGAAGACAGGTCCTCGGCATCCGTCCTGATGACCGGTGCCTGTCCGCGGCCAAGGCGTTCTTCGCGTACGGCCTGGGCAACACGGTGCTGTTCCCCCTCTCCGCCGGCGCGACCGCGATCCTGGAGCCGGCGCCGTCCCGGCCGGACCTGCTGGCCGAGCGAGTCACCGCCCACCGGGCGACGCTGTTCTTCGCCGGGCCGACCTTCTTCGCCAACATGCTCCGCGCCGGTCTGTCCCCGCGGGCGCTGAAGGGGGTACGGCTGGCCGCCTCGGCGGGCGAACCGCTGCCCGAAGCGCTCTACCGCCGGTGGAGCGAGCACTTCGGCATCGACATCCTTGACGGCATCGGCATGACCGAGATGCTGCACATCTTCCTGTCCAACCAGGAGGGCAGGGTCAGACCGGGCACCACGGGGCTTCCGGTGCCCGGTTACGACCTGCGCCTCCTGGACGAGAACGGGCACGAGGTCGCCCAGGGCACTCCCGGCACCCTCTATGTCCGCGGCGAGTCGGCGGCGACCGGCTACTGGTCGCGCTATACCGCCTCCCGGCAGGCGTTCCAGGGTGAATGGCTGAGGACCGGCGACACCTACGTACAGGACGCCGACGGCTACTTCAGTTGCCTGGGACGCACCGGGGACATGCTCAAGGCGAGCGGCATCTGGGTCTCCCCGGCGGAGGTGGAGAGACGGCTGATGGACCATCCCGCTGTGGCTCAGGCCGTGGTGGTGGGAGCCACCGACGGCGACGGCTTGGAGAAGCCGGTCGCCTACGTCATCACCGCCTCCGGCGCCGACGTCTCCGAGGATGAGCTGATCGAGTTCTGCCGGGTCGGGCTTCCCTCGTTCAAGCGACCCCGGCGCGTGGTGTTCACCGATTCGCTGCCGACCACCGCCACCGGCAAGATCCGCCGTGTGGAGCTGCGCGCTCAGGCGGACGCGCTCCTGGGCGACAGCGGGCGATCGTCCGCTCCGCGTGAATAACGTCAACGGTCTCTTCGCGGGTCAAAGCTCGCGGAGTTCCTGCCGGTAGCGCTTGGCGTTGTCGCGGTACTCGTTCACGCCGAAGTCGATCCACTCGCTCTGGGCGGTCCCGTCCATCGGCCGAGGACGGGCGGGCACGCCGAGCGCCATGTGGCCCGAGGGCACCTCCAGCCCCTCAGGTACGAGCGCCTGGGCGCCGATCACCGATCCCGTACGTACGACGGCGCGGTTGAGCACCACCGAGCCGGAGCCGATGAGGCATCGATCTTCGACTGCACAGCCTTCGAGATGCGCGTTGTGCCCGACAACGCAGTCGCTGCCGATCACGGTCGGCCACTGCTCGGTGGTGTGCAGGATCGTGCCGTCCTGGATGGAGGTGCGCTCGCCGATCTCGATGCGGCCGAAGTCGGCGCGCAGCACGGCCATGGGCCACACCGACGATTCGGCGCCGATGACGACGTTGCCGATGACGACCGCGTCGGGATGGACGTAGGCGTCCGGATGGATCTCGGGCTGCGCGTCGCCGAGGGCGTAGATGGGCATGATCACTCCTTCGTACGCACTCCGGCGTACACGTTCATGGCATTGCCACCCAGCACGGCCGCGGCCACCTCGTCGGGCAGCAGCCCCGCCACGGCACGGGCATTCCTCGCGACACCGGGGACGCCAGGCCAGTCGGTGCCGAAGATCCACTTTCTGGCCAGGCGGGCGAGGTCGTAGCGGGCGTAGTACTCGGGCAGCCGCTTGGGCGGCAGGCCGGACAGCTCCAGCCAGACCGTGTCGTTGGACAGGGCGAGGAAGGCGGCGGCGTCGTACCACCAGCCGCGCCCGCCGTGCGCCAGCACGACGTTCAGGCCCGGGAAGTCGCGCACGACCGGGATGAGGAAGGCGGGGTCGGCGTTCTCGTTGGCCGCACCGGGGAAGGAACTGGTGCCGCAGTGCACCACGAGCGGGACGCCGCGCTCCTCGAGCACGTGGTAGGCCGGGTAGAGGGCCGCGTCGTCGCAGCGGAATCCGCCGTGCACGGGGTGCAGCTTCAGGGCGGCGGCGCCCAGATCGAGCTGGCGGCGCAATTCATCGGCGATGGGGAAATGCAGGTGCGGGTTGACGTTGGCGACGGGGCGGAACCTGACCGGGTTGTGCTCCACGATCGCCAGCAGGTCCTCGAACGCCTGCGTCCCGGTCGCCTTCGGGCTGTACTCGCACAACAGCAGCGCCACGTCCACGCCCTGGGCGGCGAAGATCTCATCCAGGCGAGCCGGCCGAGGCCTCCCCTCAGCGTCCCAGATGTCTTCCAGGACACCGTCCTCGCCGAACTCACGCGCCCACTGGATCCAGGCGGGCTTGAGCGTGCCGAGCAGCGGCACGTGGACGTGCGCGTCGATGAGCGGGATGCCGTCGATCACGGCCGGTCCGCGACCATGGGGGTGTCCGCGCCGATCCGGCCTGTCTTGCGGGAGCCTCCCGGCGCGCCCAGGGGAGCGTCCCGGCCTGGGAGCACGTCCAGGAAGAACCGGCGGTTGTCCTCGACGAAGTCGATGTGTTCGTCGGCGACCCGCCGGTCCTGACTGATCGCCTCGACGGGGCACGCCGGCTCGCAGGCGCCGCAGTCGATGCACTCCTTGGGGTTGATGTAGAGCTTGCGCTCCCCCTCGTAGATGCAGTCGACCGGGCACTCCTCGACGCAGGACTGATCCATGACGTCGATGCAAGGTGCGGCGATGACGTATGGCATGGTGAAGATCTCCTGACTATACCGGGGCCGGGTTGTCGGTCGAGTGCCCCGGGAAGAGCTGGGCCGCGGGGTCGAGACGCACCGCGGCATTGTTGATCGCCGTGGCCACCTCGCCGAAGCCGACCGCGATCAGGCGGATCTTGCCGTCGTAGTCGGCGATGTCACCGGCGGCGAAGATGCCGGGCACGTTGGTGCGCATCGCGGAGTCGACGACCAGGTGGCGGTTGTCGTGCAGGTCCAGCCCCCACTCGCGGAGCGGGCCGAGGTCGGCGGTGAATCCGAGGGCCGCGACGAGCCGCTGGCAGGGCAGGGTGATGCCCGTGCTCAGCTGGACCTGTTCCAGCCGGTCACCGCCGATGGTAGCGGTGAGCTGGGCATCGGTGATGATCTCCACGGGCGAGGCCTTGAGCTGCTCGACCGAGCCAGGGTGGGCGCGGAAGGCGGCGCGCCGGTGCACCAGCGTGACGCCGCGCGCTATGGGCCGCAACATCAGGGCCCAGTCCACGGCGCTGTCGCCGCCGCCGACGACCACGACGTCCTTGCCGGCGTAACCGGAGCCGTCGGGGACGAAGTACTCCAGCCCCCGGCCGAGGAACTCCTCGCCGGCCGGGAGCGGGCGAGGCGTGAAGGTGCCGATGCCGCCGGTCACGACAACGGCTCCGGCGGTGATCTCGGTGCCCGCGCTGGTCTTGATCAGGAACTGGTCGCGGGGGCTCCGTTCGAGCCGCTGGGCCTCTTGACCGAGCAGGTAGACGGGGTCGTACGCGGCCGCTTGCGCCTTGAGGTTGGCGATGAGGTGCCGGCCGGAGACCGCGGGGAAACCGGCGATGTCGTAGATCTGCTTCTCTGGATACATCGCGCTGACCTGGCCGCCGACCTGGTCCAGCGAATCGACGACCGCGGTGCGCAGGCCGCGTACCCCGGCGTAGTAGGCGCCGAAGAGGCCGACCGGGCCGGCTCCGACGATCAGCACGTCGACGTCGAGTGCGTTCATGCCCACGGGTCAGACCCGCTTGAAGTCGTAGTCGCCCTTGAGACCGGTGCCGTAGCGACGCAGGGCGCCGTCGGGACCGGAGGCGTTGGGACGGATGAAGATCCAGTTCTGCCAGGCGGTGAGCCGGCCGAAGACCTTCGTCTCCACCGTCTCCGGGCCGACGAAGCGGTGGTTGGCCTCCATGCCGGTCAGCGCGTCGGGCGAGAGCGAGGCGCGCTCTTCGAAGACGATGCGCAGCTCCTCTTCGAAGTCGATGTCGTCCAGGGCCATGGTGACCAGGCCTAGTTCCACGGCGGCGGCAGCGTCCAGCGGCTCGCCCAGCCTGGCCCGGACGGCTGCCAGGTCGGCCTCGTTGCCCCAGAAGCGCGACTGGAGACGGGACAGGCCGTTGCCCATCGGGAAGGCGCCATCGTTGGAAGGCGTGATCACGAGGGTCGCAGGGATGGCGTGGTCGTCGCGGTCCTCGTAGACGCCTTCCAGCATGTACTGCCGGTCGGCGGCCAGGGCGAGCTCGGCCAGCAGGCCCGCGAAGGCGGTGCCCGGGTCGATGACGGCGATGAGGCTGCGGCTGGTGACGTCCAGGCGCTTGAGCGTGCGCTTGTAGTAGTGGCGCACCTCGTTGACGAACCAGTCGCCGGCCTGCTCGCGCAGCTGAACGTCGTAGGCGAGGACTCGCTCGGCGTCGCCTGTCGCGCGCAGCACCCAGATGCCGAGGTCCGGCTCGTTGGTGCGCAGGTGCAGGATCAGATCGTCGAGCGCGCGGGTCACGGCGAGCGGCCAGTAGCCGACCCCCTGCGTGACGGGGACGGCCGGCGGAGCATCGTGCGGTCCGGCGACGGTGATCTCGACAAGGCGATTCGCCCGGTCGATGCGAGCGGACAGGTAAGGGTAATCGATGGTGTCGCCGTCGTCCTTGCGGTCGAGCGGCGTCAGCGCGACGCCGTGAGCATCCGATGGGCGGTGGGACTCGGCCACGGCCGCGCTCGCGCGCCTGGCCACCTCCTCGTTGAAGGCTCCCCGCGGCACGGTGGCGTCGATGAGACCCCATTCGACGGCGGTGCGCCCGCGGAAGCCCTCGGCCTTGGTGGCGAACAGGTCGGCGCGGTCCCTGCGCACGTGCCGTTTGTCCACGACGCGGGTCAGGCCGCCGGTGCCCGGCAGCACACCGAGCAACGGCACCTCGGGCAGCGACACGGCCGAGGAGCCGTCATCCACCAGGACGATTTGATCGCAGGCCAGCGCCAGCTCGTATCCTCCGCCCGCGGCGGTGCCGTTCAGCGCGGCGATCCAGGTCTGGCCCGAGTTCTCCGTGGCGTCCTCGATACCGTTGCGGGTCTCGTTGGTGAACTTGCAGAAGTTCACCTTCCAAGCGTGTGTGGACTGAGCCAGCATCCGGATGTTGGCTCCGGCGCAGAACATCCGCTCCAGGCCACCGGTCACCACGACCGCCTTGACCCCGGGGTGCTCGAAGCGCAGCCGCTGGACGATGTCGTACAGCTCGATGTCCACACCGAGGTCGTAGGAGTTCATCTTCAAGTCGTAGCCCGGGACCAGGCCGCCCTGCTCGTCCACCCGCAGCGTTACGGTGGCCACCGCCCCGTCCACCACGAACGCCCAGTGGCGGTAGAGATCCGGTGCGGTCGCGAAGCTGACCATCGGCGAAGTTTCAGCGGTGACTGTCAATGCGTGTGCTCCGTAGGACGAAGGGCCTTAACCATAATATTCGACGTTTTACTGCAACGTCGTCAAGGGTTTGTAGCATTTACTGAAGGTACGGGTGCGTGCGAAGGGCGCTCAGCCTGGCAGAATGCGCGCATACGAGCGTGCCGAACGACAGGAGAACAGACGTGGCCCCGCGTACGGACAGCGGCCAGGCGAGCGAACCTGTGCGGCGCCCGCCCGAGAAGGCGTCCCCGAGCGCCCGCTCGATGTTGCTGACGGTCCTCGGGGAGTTCGTGCTCCCCCGCAGGGGCGCGCTCTGGACAGGAACGTTGATCGACGCGCTCGGCGCCCTCGGCGTCGAGGAGAAGTCCGCGCGACAGGCGCTGTCCCGCACCGCGGCGGAGGGCCTGCTGGAGTCGGAACGTCACGGCCGCAAGGTGCGCTGGAATCTGACGGAAGCCGGCGATCGCCTGCTGCGTGAGGGCACCGAGCGCATCTACGGCCTCATGCGCCGCCCGCACGCCTGGGACGGCCGCTGGCTCCTCCTCACCGCCGGCGTGCCGGAGACGCAGCGCCGGCTCCGCCACCGGCTACGCACCAAGCTCACCTGGCTCGGGCTCGGCTCGCCTTCCCCCGCGCTGTGGGTCATCCCGGATGCCTCCAAGGAGACGGCGGTGCGGGAGATCATCCACGAGCTCGATCTCGACGACCGGGCCTACGCCTGGACAGGCCCATCGGCCGGCATAGGTGACACCGCCAAGCTGATCTCGGCCGCATGGGATCTCGAAGACGTGGCGAAGCGTTATCTGCGCTTCATCGAGCGCTTCGAGGACGTCACGGTCTCGTCGGATCGAGAGGCCTTCGTCAACCAGGTTCTGCTGATCCAGGAGTGGCGGCACTTCCCGTTCCTCGATCCCGACCTGCCGGCCGAACTGCTCGACCACGCGTGGCCGGGGCCCCGGGCGGCGGCCGTCTTCCACGACCTGCGCGACAGGTGGCACCGGCGCGCGCAGGCCGAGTGGGACCGCATGGACGCGGAGGCCGCCGCCCGGCACTAGGCGAGCCCCTCCTCGGCCAGGTGCACGTAGTCGAACTCGACCGGCTGGTCGTTGATGCCGGTCTTGGGCGGGGCGATCCAGCCGGCGAACTTGCCGTACTCGTACTCCGGGATCATCAGGGCGGCCACCTTCCGGCGGTCCTCAGGGCCGGGCAGCCATGCGGCGGCGCGGGCCTGCCAGGCGGTTTCGTCAACGACCTCACCGTGCGGGGTGACGTGGTGGCCCGCGTACACGCCGACCTTGCGGTTGAAGCCCTCGTGCGGCAGGTACAGCCGCTCTTCCAGGCCGGCGTCCTCCAGCGCCTGGTTCCAGCGGCGCACGCCGTTGGCGCAGTCGGCGACGTACTCATCGCGCAGGTCGAGGTTGAGCGCGCTGAGCATCGGCACGGTCCTCGTCCTGATCTCGCCGTCCTCGACGTAGCGCAGCTCGCGGGTATCCGCCAGCAGCACGTGGTCATCCTTGCGCCTGTTCTCCATCCAGCGGCCCTTCAGACCCGAGGTGTAGTAGTTGCCGGCGTTGGTCGACTGCTCGGAGCCGAACAGGTCCAGCGACACCGAGAACTGGAAGTTCAGGTACTTCTGGATGACCTCCAGCGAGATACCGCCGTGCGGGAAGACGTCGGCCGTTCCGTGCTCCCGCATGAGCTCGGCCGTGCGCTCCAGCACCCGCTGCACCCCGGTGGTGCCCACGAACATGTGGTGGGCCTCCTCCTTGAGCATGAACTCGCAGGTACGCGCCAGCGGGTCGAACGCCGACTCCTTGAGCGTGCCGAGCTGGTACTTGCCGTCCCGGTCGGTGAAGTAGGTGAACATGAAGAACTGCAGCCAGTCGCTGGTCTCCTCGTTGAAGGCGCCCAGGATGCGCGGCGCGTCCAGGTCGCCGGAGTTGCGCTTGAGCAGCTGCTCGGCCTCCTCGCGCCCCTCGCGACCGAAGTAGGCGTGCAGCAGGTAGACCATCGCCCACAGGTGACGGCCCTCTTCCACGTTGACCTGGAAGAGGTTGCGCAGGTCGTAGATGCTCGGCGCGGTGTTGCCGAGGACGCGCTGCTGCTCGACGCTGGCCGGCTCGGTGTCCCCCTGCACGACGATGAGCCGCATCAGGTCGGCGCGGTGCTCGCCGGGCACCTCCTGCCAGGCCGGCTCGCCCTTGTGCTTGCCGAAGCTGACCTGACGATCGCCGTCGCGCTCGGCCAGGAAGATGCCCCAGCGATACTCCTCCATCGGAACGTGGTCGAAGTGCGCCCACCCGTCACGGCCCACCGCGACGGCCGTACGCAGGTAGACGTCCTTGGTCGGCAGGGCCGGACCGAGCTGCTTCCACCAGTCGAGGAATTTCGGCTGCCACCCCTCCAGCGCACGCTGAAGGCGGCGGTCACCGGCCAGATCCACATTGTTGGGGATGCGCTCGCTGTAATCCACCCGGCTGAGCGGACCGGAAGGCGCGGGGGCGGCACCGGTGCGGGGATCAATGGTCATGGCTACTCCTTGCTGAGAATGGTGTCGAGCGTTGCCGGACCGCCCTGGAGGGCGGTGCGTCGCAGGTGGGCGTGGACAGCGCGCAGCCCGCCTTCCTCCTCGCCGCCGCCCGCTCGTCCGGGGCCGCCGTGCACGAGCTGCGGCATCGGTGTGCCGTGCCCGGTGGACTCGGCGGCGCTGTCGCGGTCGAGCACGAGGATGCGACCGTGATGGGCGGCCGCGCCGAGCACGATCCGCCGGACGAAATCGTGGTCGTAGGAGACGACAGAGCCGGTCAGCGAGCCCTCGCCTCGAGCGATCAGGTCGATCAGCTCCGTCGAGCAGCGGTAGGGCAGCAGCGTGCTGACCGGGCCGAACGCCTCTACCTCGTGAGGCTCTGGGCGGTCCACGTCATCGGCCCGCAGCAACAGCGGCGACAGGAACGCGCCGCGCTCGGCGTCCGCGCCCGCCACCTCGACTTTTCGCGGGTCGCCGAAAACGATGGACGCGGCCCCCGAGAGCCGGGCGACGGCCGCACGGACGTCCTCGCGCTGGGCGAGCCCGACGAGCGCGCCCATCGTCACGCCGTCCACCCCAGGTGCGCCCACGAGGACCTGGGACAGGCGCGCTTCGATCGCCGCCGCGACGTCGTCGATGAGGTTCACGGGGACGAACGCACGCCGGATGGCGGTGCACTTCTGCCCGGCCTTGACCGTCATCTCCGTGACCAGGGCATCGGCGAACAGCTCGAACTCCGGCTCTCCTGGCACGGCGTCAGGCCCGAGGACCGAGCAGTTCAGCGAATCCGCCTCGGCGTTGAAGCGGGCCGAGCGGCGGGTGATCGCCGGGTCGGACCGCAACTGGGCGGCCGTGGCCGCCGATCCGGTGAAGCCGATGTGGTCCTGCCCGCCGAGCAGGTCGAACAGCCCCGGAACGCGTCCCGCGACGAGCTGGATCGCTCCGGGCGGCAAGACGTCGGCGATGATGTGTACGGCGTGCGCCGCGATGTAGGCGGTAGGGGTCGCCGGCTTGACGATGGTGGGTAGCCCCGCGAGCAGTGCGGGAGCGAGCTTCTCCAGCATCCCCCAGACCGGGAAGTTGAACGCGTTGATCTGGACGGAGATCCCGCGAGGCGTGGTCAGGACATGCCGGCCCGCGAATGTGCCGCCCCTGCCGAGCGGAATCGGGTCGTCCTCGACGATGAGGGTGTGGTCGGGCAGGCCCTTGCGCGCCAGGCTCGAGTACACGAGAACGGTGCCGATTCCCCCGTCCACGTCCACTGCCGCGTCACTCCGCGTGGCCCCCGCCCGGGCCGACAAGTCGTACAACTCCTGCTTGCGCTCCTGCAACGCCAAGGCCGCGGCCTTGAGCGCGGCGGCGCGCTGCTGGAAGGTCAGCTCGCCGAGCGCGGCCAGCCCGGTGCGGCGGGCGTACGTCACCGCGGCGGCGAGGTCAAGCTCCTCGCTGCTGACCCGGGTGACGATCTCGCCGGTCACCGCGTCGGCGACAGCGGCTCCCTCGCCGGCACCGGTTCGCCACATGCCCTCGAGGTAGCTCTCCAAGATGCTCATGTCGTGCTCCAGTCATAGAAACCCCTGCCGGTCTTGCGTCCCAAGTGGCCCTGCTCGACGAGACGTACGAGCAGGTCGGGCGGGGTGAATCGGGCACCCCATTCGCGTTCGAGGTAGCGGGCGATGCCCAACCGCACGTCCAGGCCGACCAGGTCGGTCAGGCGCAGCGGCCCTGTCGGATGGCCATACCCCAAGGTCATGGCGGCGTCGATGTCCTCGGCAGAGGCGACCCCGGCTTCCACCATGCGGATCGCTTCCAAGCCGAGGACGACTCCCAGCCTGCTGCTGGCGAAGCCAGGTGCGTCGCGCACCACCACGGCCGTCTTGCCGAGAGCCTCCACCCAGGCCACGGCCCGGTCCCGCAGGCCCGGGTCGGTGGCGGTGGCGACGACCACCTCGACGAGCTTGCTCGCGGGGACGGGGTTGAAGAAGTGCAGCCCCAGGAAGCGTTCGGGCCCGCCGAGCGCTTCGGCGAGGGTGTCGAGGGAGATGCCGCTGGTGTTGGAGGCGATGACCGCGTCCGGCTGGACCGTTTCCTCGACGGCGCCGGCGATGCCGTCAGGGGCCCCGAGCCGCCGTCCGGCCATCGCTTCGATGGCGCGGGGACAAGTCGTCTCGTGAAGCGACTCGGTGTCCGTATGACCACACGGCCCCCGTCCGCGACGCGACGGGCGGCTGCGCGAAGGGTGAGCAGCGCGGAGCCCAGGTTCAAAGCCGGTGCGGCATCGATGGACTCCTGCGTGATCTCACCCTCCGTCGTGACATCGGCCTCAACTGTGGTGGCTGTACCACCCCGCGTGCGGATCTCCGCGGCGAGCGCTTTCGCTCCGTCGGGGCGATTCAGACAGCCGATGGTGACCGCGTGCCTGCGACTTACCGCACCACCGATGCCACCTGCTCCTCCGAGCACCAATGCTCCGGCTGCGGTCATGCTTCATCCTCACGTCAAGGGACGCCCTACGACCCCAAACATGCCACAGATCCATCGCGTTGCGGAAGTGGTAAGTAGCATGTTTAATCGGGCTGCCGCCTCGGGGCGGATGCTGCCGTCGCCGAGATCGCCGAACGCCACCTGAAGAAGGTCGTACTCGAGGACCTGTACGACGCGTTCACCATCAGACGCACCGACAAGCTCCTCGAGCGCTCCCGGGCAACCCCCTGTCACAGCAGGTCGGCCACCGAGGTGCACACGGTAGCCAGGGCGCTGTGCGCCGGTCGCGGCGTCATCTCGTCCAGCAGCCGGGGTTCCACGAGACGCTCTTGTTGCCGGAATACGTCGCCTGAGTGGTGTCGGCGACCTGGGTGTGTCCGTCGGCGTACTTGTAGATCAGTTTGACCTGGTAGGTCTGCACGATCTCGGAGATCTGCGCCGAACGGTTCGGACCGCCGGGCAACCAGTACGTGCACCGGGAATCCAGGGCGCGGGGAAACCACTCCCCATGGGACTGCTCGATGACGTGGTCCCTCGCGGTGGCGTTGTACTCGGCGCCGAGCCCGTGCTCCCACGGGTTGAAGTTCACGGAGCTGCTGGAATACTTGCACACCTGGTAATTGCCCTTGGTGAAATCGGGGCTGTCCTTGCCTGCGGCCACTCCCCACGTCTCCGTGTCGGTGCAGGATTCGTAGTAGCGGGTGGAGCCGGTGGCCGTCACGTCCACCGTGATCGACGGCTGATCGGCCATTGCCGTGGTGGGTACGCAGAACAATGCCGCGGTCATCGCCGCCGCCGCCACGCCGGTCCGCGCCACCGTACCGCGACCGAAACTGAAGTCCATTTGATCGTCCTTCCCTGGTGCTGTTCTCAGTGCCAGGCCTGACAGTAAGGAAAACGACTTGGGAGGCACTGAAGCCGGTCTCCCGAGGGACATGAGAACGACTTGGGTGTGACTTGGCGGACGCGCTCCGCCGGCGGCGGCGGATCCGGAAGAAGTACCGGCCCGGCCCTCAGACCCCTGCTGCCACCGCGGCGCCCAGCCCCAGCAGGACGACGCCGGTGGTCACGCTGAGTCCCCGCAGGACGGTCGGCTGCGACACCAGGGCGCGCCCTCGACTGACGGCCCAGGTGAGCAACGTGTACCAGGAGGCGCTGACGAGCGCCCACAGGGCTCCCAGGGCGACGGTTGACAGGAAAACCGGGCCTTGCGCGGTCACGAACTGGGGCAGCACCGAGACGGCGAACACGCCCGCCTTGGGGTTGCCGAGGTTGGTGATCAGGCCGGTGAGATATCCGCCCGCGAAGCCGGTGCGGCGCCCGCCCTCGTAGGACGGCGGGGTGGAGACGGTGCTGAGCGCGGTCCGTAGCGTGTTCACCCCGAGGATCATCAGCACGATGCCGCCTGCGATCCGGAGCACCGCGTACGCGGTGGGGCTGGCCAGCAGGACGGCGGACAGCCCGGCCGCGGCGGCCGTGGACCACAGCAGGAAACCGGTGGCGTTGCCCGCGAGCGTGCCTCGGACTGTGCGTTGCCCGCCTTCCAGAACCTGCCGGATCATCAGGGCTTGACTCGCGCCTGGCAGCATCGCCAGCAGCAAGGTGGTGGCGATGAAAACGGGCACATGCGTGGGCATGGGAAAGAACCCCTTCCGGGGATTGCGGCCGATGGGTGTCCCACGAGTCTTCCTCTCCCGTACTCGTAAGAGAAGTTAAAGGAGAAGGGGGCAGCGTTAGGATTAGTGAATGCTGGTGGATCCGGGACAGCTGCGGCTTCTCGCGTTGATCGAGCGGCACGGCTCCTTGACGGCGGCGGCTCACGCGCTCCAACTCACGCCCGCGGCGATCACCCAGCAGGTGGCCAAGGCCGAGCGCGACTGGCAGGTGCCCCTGGTCATCCGTGGTCCTCGCGGGGCAACGCTCACCGCGGCCGGCGCGCTGCTCGCCTCCCACGGTCGAACCGTGGAGGAGGCATCGGACAAGGCCGAGGCACAACTGGCCGCCCTGCTCGGCCACCTCTCGCTCCGTCTGCGGATCGGAACGTTTCAGGCGGCTGCCCTGCACCTACTGCCACCCGCCCTGACGGCCCTGCGGCACCGCCATCCGGACGCCGACGTCTCGGTCGTAGATGTGGTGTCCGGACGCGGAGCGGACGAGATCAGCGGGGGGCGCCTGGACCTCGCCATCGTCGCGTCCTGGGGCACACCGCTCGCGCCGCCTCCACACCTACGGGCCCACTCGCTCCTGTTGGACCCGATGGTCGTGGTTCTCCCCGATGACCACCCCCTGGCCACCGGGCAGCCCGCGGACACCGAGCTTCACCTGGAACAACTGCGCGACGAATCGTGGGTTTCCATCCTGGCCGGCCACGCCGCCCGCGAACAGTTCCACGACGCTGCCCGCGAGGCCGGCTTCACTCCCACCGTGCGGTTCGAGACCGAGTCCTACGACGTCGCCCAGGCCCTCGTCGGCACAGGCATCGCGGTGGCCCTGGTCTCGCGCCTGGCCCTGACCCATGCGCCTGGCACCACCCATCGCGAACTGGCCCACCCCAGGCCCTACCGCCGGCTCTACGCCGTGACCAAAACCGACGCCAGCCTCACACCACTCGCGGACATGCTCATCGACCTCCTACGTGATGTCGCCCGCGACATCACCGCCACCTGGGAGGCTCCCCCGCAAGAAACCCAACGCTCATCGAACTCACCGCACGGAGCCTGAAAAGCCCTCGGCTGGAGGCCAGCCGCTACCCCGACGACCGCCGGCTCGCCGACCTCGTCGGAGAGCTCACCCTGCTCTGCCCCGAGTTCTCGACCTGGTGGAACGACCACACGGTCCTGCGCCGCACCCATGGCGCCAAGCACCACGTCCACCCGGTCGCGGGCGATCTCCACTTCTCCTACGAGTCGTTCCAGGTCCCCGGCGACACCGAGCAGACGCTGTGCGTCTACAACGTGGAACCCGGCTCCGACACCGCCCAGGCACTCCAGCTCCTGAGTGACTGGACCGCACCCGAGATCACCGCCCCGTCCGCTCGCTGACACCCCCGGACCGCCGGCCCCCGCTACCGCTAGCGGCGGCACGACCGGCCTGATGCGCTCGTGGTCCGCCTCGGGTCTCGGTCTACGAGACTGGGTCAGCGGGGGCCGGTGAGGCGGACGTCGCCCTGCGCGGACAGGACGAAGACCTGCCAGTTGTAGTAGGCATAGAAGCTACGCGCGTCGCGCTTGATCTGGCGTGCGTGCGCGAGGACGGCGTCCACGTACCGGGCGTCGTGGTTGTAGGCGAACACCGCACGCCGGTAATCTCGCGGCGCCCCCGACGCCTTGAGGTAGTTGGCCGCGGCAAGCACCGCGTCATGCGCGTCCTGGACGTTGCCGCCCAGCCCGTACTGCCGCCAGGTGCCCGGCATGAACTGCATGGGCCCCTGCGCCCCGCTGGAGCTCGCCGACCTGACCCGTCCGAACTTCGTCTCGACGAGCATGATCGCCGCCAGAACCTCCCACTCCACGCCGAACCGCTTCTCGGCCCGCACCATGTAGCCACGCAAGCGCTCGGCGGGCTGCGGCTCCACCAGGCGCATCCGCTTGCGCTGTGCAGCGCTGATCGGACGGGCCAGGGACAGCAGCTTCGCGATGGCCGTGGTGTTGTCACGCGCCTCAGCGGCCAGCCCCTTGGGCAGACGCCTGACGACCCCCTGGGTCAGCGCCGTACTGCGGGCCATCGCCCGGTAGACGCGCTGCTGATGCAGAGAGAGCAACACGACGTCCTGCGGCGGCCGCTCCTGCGCCCCCTTGGTCCAGCTGTCGATCGCCTCGTTCAGCGCGGCGGTCGTCTTCTTCAGAGCACCGGCCAGCTTGACGGGGTCGGTGGGAATGCGGACATCAGGCGCAGGCACCCCCACGGCCCCCGCCTCCGGAGAGGGCGTCTGGGCGGCACTTGGAGAGGTGGCCTGGGCGGGCCGCTCCGGTGCCGCCGATCCGTCCGCCTCACCGCCACATCCCGCGAGGACGGCTACGAGGGACGCCGCGATCATGACGTGGACCGATCTCATGACGCCCTACCGTATCGCCCGAGCCGACCGGGAGCCGTCTTCGGGTTGATCACCCGGCCGACGTCGAACACACCCAGCATGCGGGGCTAACTGTCCGGATCGGTCAAGCGGCGACGGCCTGGGCCAGCTCGATGACGTTCCCGCTGTTGTCTTTGATCATCGCCAGCCGATGGCCGATGGGATCGACCACGAACGGCTCGGCGAAGACGGTGACCCCGCGGCCTCGCAGCTCCTCGACGCTCTTGTCCAGGTCGGCAACGCGCAGGCACAGGTGGATGTATCCGCTGCGTCCGAGGTGGTCGCCGAGATCGTTCTGCGCCGCGGCCGGGCTGGGCTGCCCGTCTCCGATCAGCTCGATCTCGAACTCGCCCAGCCGGACGTAGGCGAACCGCACGCCGGGCACCGCGTCGCCGAGCGTCCACTCCTTGACCAGCTGGAAGCCGAGCTTGTCGGTGTAGAACGCGAGCGACTCGTCGTAGTCATCGACCCGCAGCGCGACGTGGTCGGCGTAGCGGAAGCCCAGCGCACTGTCGCCGACCACCGCCACCTGCTGCTCCCGCACGCGGTCGCCGCGGATGAGCCAGGTCGGGGCGCCGCCCTCGACCAGCGGGGTGATGATCTGCGCCCGTCCTGCTGCGCGGCCGCGACGAACTCATCGACATGACCGGGCTTGACATCGAAGTAGACAGCAACGTGATACATCGCGAACTCTCCTCAAAGATTCTTCGCGGAAGACGGATTCGCATACCGCGATCGGGATTCCCGCGGCTTGCCTTTTCGCTGGACTCGATTCCATCAAGGGCCGAGAGCCTGCGGACCGCCTTTCCATGCCCCCTTGTAACTAGTACTCAGAGGGCCACCCCGGACCACCGCATGCGTTTGACCTGATGATCTGCAGGTTGAGCTTGACGTCTGTCTGCGTCTCGTACTTCTTGGCGAACGCGTCCCCGTTCGGAGTCGTGGTCACGGGGCTGGAAAAGGATTGGACGGGGTGATGCTCGGGCTTGTACCTTGCGGGTGACCGTGACGCCGCCCGAGGAGGTGAGACCCATGAACGCTGTATCGATGTGGGTGCTCCCCCTTCCCGTCACGGCCGGGCGATTGACGTAGGTGTCGCCGGGAGCGCCTCGCCAACAAGGCACTCCCCGAAAGGCAACACCTATGCACTCTCAGCAGGTCCCCGCGTCGAACGACAGGGTCGAGCGCGACTCCCTCGCGGGCGACGCCCCCGGACTCTCGTCGCCGGCCTCCGACGCCGCTCGCGCGCCCCTCATGGTCGACGTGATCATTGCCGGGTGCGGGCCGACTGGCGCGATGCTGGCCGCCGAACTGCGGCTGCACAATGTGCGGGTACTCGTTCTGGAGAAGGAAACCGAGCCCAAGTCGTTCGTCCGCATAGTCGGTCTGCATATCCGCAGTCTCGAGCTGATGGCGATGCGCGGACTGCTGGATCGCATTCTCCAGCACGGAAGACAGCGTCCGGCCGCCGGATTCTTCGCCGCCATCCCCAAACCCGCGCCCAAGGGCCTGGATTCCGCGTACGCCTATCTGCTGGGCATCCCGCAGCCGGTCGTCGAACGCCTGCTAGAAGAGCATGCGATCGAACAGGGTGCGCAGGTCCGGCGCGGTTGCGCGGTCGCCGGTTTCGAGCAGGACGACGAGGGTGTCACCGTCGAGCTGGCCGACGGGCAACAGCTGCGTACGCGCTATCTCATCGGCTGTGACGGCGGGCGCAGTACGGTACGCAAACTGCTCGGCGTCGGCTTCCCCGGCGAGCCCTCACGGACCGAGACGCTGATGGGCGCGATGGAAGTGGGTGTGCCGCAGGAGGAGATCACCGCCAAGGTGACCGAACTCCACGACACCCATAAGCAATTCTGGCTCCGGCCCTTCGGCGAAGGCGTCTACAGCGTCCTCGTCCCCGCCGCGGGAGTCAGCGACCGCGCGGAACCGCCCACTCTCGAGGATTTCCAACGACAGCTGCGCGCCATCGCCGGGACCGATTTCGGCGTGCACTCCCCGCGCTGGATGTCCCGCTTCGGAGATGCCACCCGGCTGGCCGAGCGCTATCGGGTCGGGCGGGTGCTCCTGGCCGGCGATGCGGCACACATCCATCCGCCCACCGGCGGACAGGGCCTCAACCTGGGCGTTCAGGACGCGGTCAACCTCGGCTGGAAACTGGCCGCACAGATCCGCGGCTGGGCGCCGGAGACACTGCTGGACACCTACCAGGCCGAACGTCATCCGGTCGCCGAGGACGTACTGGACAACACCCGCGCCCAGATGGAACTGCATTCCCCCGAACCGGGCCCGCAGGCCGTGCGCAGGCTGCTCACCGAACTGATGGACTTCGACGAGGTGAACCGCCATCTGATCGAGAAGATCACCGCGATCGGCATCCGCTACGACTTCGGCGAGGGCCCCGACCTGCTCGGCCGCCGCCTGCGCGACATCGACGTGAAACAGGGACACCTGTACGGTCTGCTGCACCGCGGCCGCGGCCTGCTGCTGGACCGCACCGAACGCCTGACCGTCGGCGGCTGGTCAGACCGGGTCGACTACCTCGCGGATCCCACTGCGGAACTGGATGTTCCGTGCGTCCTGCTCCGCCCCGACGGCCACGTCGCCTGGATCGGCGACGATCAGCAGGACCTGGACGACCACCTCTCCCGCTGGTTCGGCAAGCCCGCCAACTGATTTCGCCTGAGCAACCGAAAAGGCCCGTGAGGGCGAGATCCCGCCTCCAGCATGTACGCCACCGCCCCGTCGAACAGACGGTGGCGCTGGGGGCGGGAGTTTCGTTACGCAGGTCGAACAGGGGCGTCGGGGGGCGATCGGACCACAATCCGGGGCGCGATCCCAGCGGTGTGTTCACGGCGGGAGGCCGCGCCAGCGTTCGGCCGACGCCAGAGCGTCCAGGCTGATCCGCTCCAGGAACGCACCGCCCCTGGCCAGGCGGCTTCCCACGGGCGTGTTGAGCCCGAGCGCCTCCCCCGCCGCCTTCGCGATCTCCGCCGCCGCGAGCGTCTGCCGCGAGCCGATCACCGTCGAGTGGTACCAGGCGTCGTCGTCGACCACGTAGATGTCGCGCCGTCGCTGCGGATCACGCTCGCGCCTGATCAGGCCCTGCTGGGCCAGGTAGCGCACGGCCATGGAGATCGAGGCGGGACTGACTTTCAGCCCGCGCGACAATTCGGCCGCGGTGAGCCTGCCGTCCTCGCTCAGCCACAGGCCGATGAGCACGCGCGCCATCATCTTCGGCAGGCCCATCCCGGTCGCCATCTCGACGGCTTCTTCTTCCACCTCGAAGACCTCGTGGCCCCGGGGTTCGGCCTCGGGCGAACGGGCCGGGGTGCCGCGCCGCGCCCGCCGCGCTGCCGCCTGGTGCGCCCGCTCGGGCCGGTAGTCGCCGGGGCCGCCGTTGCGGCCGACCTCGCGGCTGATCGTCGAGGTCGGCCGGTCCAGCCGCCTGGCGATCTCGGCGTAGGAGCGGCCTTCGGCCAGGCCGGTCGCGATGCGCTGGCGCTCCTGCTGGGTCAACCTTCCTTCTGGCATGACGCCATTATTGCGTTCGGCGCCACACAATGCAACGTTTCATTGCATTCAGCTTCACTGTCAACGCATCAATATATCGGCGTTGAGCTGCACATAGGCACATCGATTGATTGACAGAATTTCTGAAAGCAACGTAGCTTTCAATCATGTCGAACACGTACTATCGTGATGAACCGGTCGCCCCGTCCCTCGACCGCGCACCCGCCTGTCCCTTCGATCCCGCCCCTTCGCTCACCGCCCTGCGCGCGGAGCAGCCGATCGCCCGCCTGGCCGCGCCCGAGGGCGCCCCCGGCGTCTGGATGATCACCGGATACGACCTGGTCCGCCAGATCCTCGCCGACCCGCGCTTCAGCTCCCGCTACGAAACCCACTATCACCCCCTGGCGGGCGGCCACCTGCCGCCCGCCCCCGTCGGCGACCTGACCGGCATGGACGCACCCCAGCACACCCGCCTACGCAAACTGCTGGCGGGCAAGTTCACCGTCCGCAGAATGAACCTGCTCACCGATCGGGTCACCGAGATCACCCGTGAACGGCTCGACGCGATGGAGCGGCAGGGGCCGCCCGCCGACCTCGTCGAGGTCTTCGCGCAGCCGGTTCCAGCGCTGATGATCTGTGAGCTGCTCGGCGTACCGTACGAGGACCGCGACCAGTTCCAGAGCTCCACCCGGACCCTGTCGGAAGCCGGGACCGCCGAGGCGCAGTACGCCGCCTTCGTCGAGCTCGGCACCTACCTGCGAGAGCTCGCGCTCGCCAAGCGGGCCAAGCCGACCGACGACCTGCTCAGCGACCTGGCCACCGGCGGCGACCTGACCGACGAGGAGCTCGGCGGCGTGGCCGCCTTCCTGCTCGGCGCCGGGCTCGACACCACCGCCAACATGCTCGCGCTCGGCACCTTCGCCCTGCTGCGCGACCCGGCCCAGCTCACCGCCCTGCGCGGCGACCCCGACCTGGCCGTCGGCGCCGTGGAGGAACTGCTGCGCTACCTGTCCGTCGCCGCCACCGGTATGCGCGGCGTGCGGGAGAACATGGAGCTCGGCGGCAGGCAGCTCAAGGCCGGCGACACGGTCATCATCGCGATCAACGCCGCCAACAGGGACCCGGCCAGGTTCTCCGACCCCGACACGCTCGACCTGCGCCGCTCGGCCGCCGGGCATCTGGCCTTCGGTCACGGCGTCCATCAGTGCCTCGGTCAGCAGCTTGCCCGCGTCGAGATGCGTGTCGCGTTTCCCGCGCTACTCACCCGCTTCCCGACGCTGCGGCTCGCCGTACCGGCTGAAGAGCTGTCGCTGCGCACCGACCCGTCGCAGGTGTACGGCGTGCACAGCCTGCCCGTCACCTGGGATCGGGGGTGAACGCGATGCGAACCTTCGTCTCGGTGACGGGGCTGCGCAAGTCCTACGGCGCCCACCGCGTCCTGGACGACATCGACCTCACCATCGCGCAGGGCACCGTCTTCTCGCTGCTCGGCCCGAACGGCGCGGGCAAGACCACCGCAGTGCAGATCCTGTCCACCCTGATCAAGGCCGACGCGGGCGAGATCTGGGTGGCCGGGCACGACCTGGCCAAGGAACCCGACGAGGTGCGCGCCGCGATCGGCGTCACCGGCCAGTTCTCCGCCGTCGACAGCTTCCTCACCGGCGAGGAGAACCTGCGGCTCATGGCCGACCTGCTCCACCTCGGCCGAGCCAAGGGTCGCACGCGCGCCCGCGAACTGCTGGAGCGCTTCGACCTCACCGACGCCGCGCGCAAGCCCGCGGCCACCTACTCCGGCGGCATGCGCCGCCGGCTCGACCTCGCCATGACCATGGTCGGCACGCCCAGGCTCATCTTCCTCGACGAACCGACCACGGGCCTGGACCCGCGCAGCCGCCGCACCATGTGGCAGATCGTCAGGGACCTCGTCCAGCAGGACGGCGTGACCATCTTCCTGACCACCCAATACCTGGAGGAGGCCGACGAACTCGCCGACCGCATCGCCCTGCTCAGCAAGGGCCGGCTGGTGGCCGAGGGCACTCCTGAGGAACTCAAGCGGATGGTCCCCGGCGGCCATATCGTCCTACGCTTCGCCGACCCCGACGGGTACCGCAGGGCGGCGGGCCACGTCGGCGCCACCTCCAGCAACGACGCGGCGCTCACCGTCCAGATCCCCGACTCCGGCGGAGTCAGGACGCTGAGGAAGCTCCTGGAGTGGCTGGACACGCATGCCATCGACGTCGCCGAGTTGTCGGTGCACACCCCCGACCTGGACGACGTCTTCCTCACCCTGACCCAGGAGCCCTCGGCCAAGGAGCCCTCCCGATGAGAGCGATCACCGACTCGGCGACGATGCTGCGGCGCCAGGTCAAACACATCTGGCGCTACCCCACGCTGATCCTCACGTTCGCGGCCGTGCCCGTGGTGTTCCTGCTGCTGTTCGTCTACGTCCTCGGCGGCACCATGGGCGCGGGCATCGGCGCCGACCGCGCCGCCTACGTCGGTTACCTCACCCCCGGCATCATGATCACGACGATCGTCGGGGCCGCGCAGGGGACCGCGATCTCAGTGGCGACCGACATGACCGAGGGCATCATCGCCAGGTTCAAGACCATGGCCATCGCCCGCGTCTCGGTGCTCACCGGGCACGTACTCGGGGCGCTGGTGCAGACGTTCCTCGCGATCGCCATGGTGACCGCGGTGGCTTTGCTGATCGGGTTCCGCCCGTCCGCCTCGGCGCTGGACTGGCTCGGCGTGGTCGGTGTGCTGGCCATGTTCACCTTCGCGATCACCTGGCTGTCGGTCGCGCTCGCCATGGTCACCAAGAACGTGGCCACGGCCAGCAACCTGCCGATGCCGCTGATGCTGCTGCCGTTCCTCGGCAGCGGCTTCGTCCCAACCGAGTCGATGCCGACCGTTTTGCGGTGGTTCGCCGAGCACCAGCCGGTCACCCCCGTCATCGAGACGCTGCGCGCCCTGCTGGCCGGGCGTCCAGCCGGGTCCAGCTTTCTGGAGGCGGCTGTGTGGAGCGCGGGCATCGCCCTGGTCAGTTATCTGTGGGCACGCAGGCTCTACAACCGGTGAGGTTCACTGGCGTCAGTCCTGCCCGGAATCGCTCCGGGTCGGCGCCGAATCACACCGCCGTCGCCCCCGGTACGACCCAACCCGAGAACTGAACGGCACCGGGGACGGGCTGGCGCCTGCCCCGGTGCCACCGTGACTGTGTGTCGCTTGCCGGCTCTTACTTGTCGGCCGGCGCGTACACCAGCTCGAGCCAGGAAGGCCCCGGCCTCCCACAGCCGGCAGCCGGCGGCCGGCGGCCGGGTCAGACGCTCTGCTGGTGCCAGCGGTCCAGCAGGGCGGGGCACCCTTTTATGCGCGCCATCATCATCGGAGCCGGCATCGCCGGCCTGGCCACCGCCCTGCGCCTGCACCAGATCGGCTGGGACACCCTCATCATCGAACGCGCCCCCGCCCGCCGTGGCGGCGGCTACGCCGTCACCTTCGGCGGCATCGGCTACGACGCCGCCGAACGCATGGGCATCCTGCCCGACCTGCTCAAGAAGGGCTTCATCACCGACGAACTCGTCTACCACAAACCGAACGGCGAACGCCGCTTCTCCCTGGACCGCGCCACCATCTCCGCCACCACCGGCCCCCGCTCGATCACCATCCTGCGCGGCGACCTCGAAGCCGTCCTCTACGAGAAGGTCCGCGATCACGGCGAGGTCCGCTTCGGCGCCACCCTGTCCGCCGTCGACCAGGACGAGCACACCGTACGCGTGACCTTGACCGACGGCACCCAGCAGGAGGGCGATCTGCTGATCGGCGCCGACGGCCTGCACTCGGCCACCCGCGCCCTGATGTTCGGCCCGGAAGAGGACTTCCTGCTCGACCTAGAGCACAAGGTCGCCGTCTACATGCTCGACAAGCGCCCTGCCGGCATCGCCACCGGCGCCACCGGCACCCTGTCCTCCGGCGGCCGCACCGCCGCCATCATCAGCATCGCCGACGGCCGCAACGTCGCCTTCTTCGGCTACCGCGCCGACCACGCCCGCCCAGGCGAGGACGTGACCACCGAACTGCAGCGCGTCTACGGCGACCTCGGCTGGATCATCCCCGAAGCCCTGGCCGGGCTCCAGCGGGCCGAGTCGGTCTACTTCGACACCATCAGCCAAGTCGTCGCACCGTCCTGGAGCGAAGGCCGGGTGGTCCTGCTCGGCGACGCCGCCTGGTGCGTCACCCTGTTCGCCGGGTACGGCTCTTCCCTGGCCGTCGGCGGCGCCGACCGCCTCGGTACCGAACTGGCCGCACACCCCGGCGACGTCCCCGCCGCGCTGACCGCGTGGGAGGCGGCCATCCGGCCCGAAGCCGAACGCAAGCAGAAGCTCGGCCGCCGGGTCAAAGGCGTCTACGCCCCCACCAGCCCACCCCTGCTGTGGCTGAGCCTGCTCCCTCTGCGGCTGGCCTCCCTGCCCCCGGTCCGCCGCTACATGACCCGCCGCTTCATCAAAGGCTGAGCGGGCGGGTAACAGCGCAGCCGTCCGGGGGCCGATCCTCCTCGCGGCCGCCAGCTTGGCGCTGGTCGCGGCTGGGATCGTGCCCACCGATCCCGCCCTCTGCCACCCGCCGGGCAGGCCCGAGGCGGTCACCATCGCCGGACGTGTCCACGGGCTGCTGGAACACGCCGCCGTGCTGGTCGGCTTCGCCTGGATCATCGCCGCCGGACTCCGCCTGCGCAGCCCTGACACCGTCGGGCAGGCGTGAGCGATGACGATCACGCCGGCAATGACGCCGATGAACAGCGCCCCCACCGCCGGATCAGCGACGGTGCTCGGGGCGGCCATCACGACCGGGCAGCGTTCGGCCTGGGCCCGCACCGGCTATCTGGTCGAATCCCGGCCGCCTACTCGGAACTGACCGTGCGCGAGAACCCGCTGCGGCCGGGCGGCTCGACGCACGACTGCAGTTGGTCGCGGCGGCGGGTGAGGTAGGCGGTCTCGCCGGTGTTGCCGGCCAGCTCGATGGCCCGGTCGTAGGCCGCGCGTGACTGCCGACTTTGGCCCAACCGGCGCAGCAGGTCGGCGCGGGTGGCGTGGTAGGCGTGATAGCCGGTCAACGCCTCGGCGAGACGGTCCACGATGGCCAGCGCCACCTCCGGCCCGTCGAGCTCGGCCACGGCGATCGCCCGGTTGAGAGCGATGATCGGCGAGGGGTCGAGGCGGACGAGCTGGTCGTAGAGGGCGAGGACCTGCGACCAGTCGGTGTCGCGGATGTCGCGGGCGGAGGTGTGCACCGCGTTGATCGCGGCGTGGATCTGATAGCGGCCCGGAGCCACCCCGGCAGCGGCAGCGGCCAGGCGCTCGCGTACCAGCCGATGACCTTCGGCGATCAGTTCCGTGTCCCAGGCGCCGCGGTCCTGCTCGGCCAGCGGGACCAGTTCGCCGCCGGCCGAGACCCGGGCGGGGCGGCGGGCCTCGATGAGCAGCATCAGCGCCAGCAGCCCGGCCACTTCTCCGTCCTGCGGCAGGAGCGCGCGGATCAGGCGGGTGAGCCGGATCGCCTCGGTGGTCAGGTCCTGCCGTACGGGATCGGTGTCGGGGCCGCTGGCCAGGTAGCCCTCGTTGAAGACGAGGAACAGGACGGCCAGGACACCGGAGACACGAGCCGGCAGATCGTCGGCGGACGGCATCCGATAGGGGATGCCAGCCGCCTTGATCTTGGCCTTCGCGCGGGTGATGCGCTGCTCCATGGTGCTCCCCCGCACCAGGAAGGCACGGGCGATCTCGGGCACGGTCAACCCGCCGACCATGCGCAGCGTCAACGCCACGCGCGCCTCCACCGCCAGCGCCGGGTGACAGCAGGTGAAGATCAGCCGGAGCCGGTCGTCGTCGATGGCGCCCAGCGGCGCGGGTGGGGTGTTGTCGTGCAGCATCTGAGCCTCCTTGTGCTTGCCGTCGCGTTTGTTCTCGCGCCGGATCCGGTCGATGGCCTTGCGATTGGCGGTGGTGGTCAGCCAGGCACCGGGATTTGGCGGTACGCCGTCGGCCCGCCACCGCTCGACGGCGGTCGTGAACGCCTCGGCCGCCGCTTCCTCGGCGATGTCGAGGTCACCGAAGCGCCTGGTCAGGGCGGCCACCACCCGGGCCCACTCGTCGTGGTGGGCCCGGGTGATCGCCTGCTCGACGTCGCTCACTGGAACGGCCGCACTTCGATCTTCCGATCGCAGACCTTCGACGCCTCGGCGGCGAGCTTGAGCGCCACATCCAGATCGGGGGCCTCCCACACCCAGACGCCGGCGAGGTACTCCTTCGACTCCACGAAGGGCCCGTCGGTGAACACCGCCTGCTCGCCCCGGTTGTCGATGACCGTGGCCGCGTCGGTGTCGGCGAGTCCGCCCGCGAAAACCCAGTAGCCCTCGGCGATCAGTCGTTCGTTGAACGCGCTGATGGCAGGCTGCCTGTCCGTACTGCCGGGATCGCTCTTGTCATCGATCACGGAAACCAGGTATCGCATCTGAAGATCATCTCCTGTGGTGTCAAGACAGCGTGGTTCAGTGGTGGGGACTTCAGGCCCTTGCATATCGCGGGCGCCCGGCCGGCCGGTAGACCTGGATCGTCACGCCCTTCGAGTCAACCCGCGACTCAACGCGTCACTCCATCGATGGTGACCTGAGTCACGGTCGTCAGCTTCATGATCGCGGTTCCTTCGCCTTGGCGCCGCCCCCTGCGGGCGGCCTCACCCCTGCTACGAACACCACCGCCCCGATCCGACACCTCCTGCCGGACTTCTTCGCAGAATTCTCCGGGACGCCGGTCATCATCGATCCGACAGCACGACAGTGTCACGGCGACCGCTGCTGAGTAGGGGCATACTCTGGTGCCGGACGCGCCCCGTTTTCACGATGAACGCCATGCGCACCCGAATCCTCCCCCTGCTCGCCCTGCTCGCCGCCATGCTGGCGGTGACCGGTCCGCCCGCCCGGGCCGAGACCCCGTCGGCCGGCCCTTGCGCGATCACGCCGGTCGGCCTCATCCACGACCGATGGGACCTGCTGGAGGGCACGGACGGCCCGCTCGGCTGCCCCACCGGCCCCGAACAGGACGTGCCCGGCCGTCACGGCAAACGCCAGGACTTCGAGCACGGTCAGATCGCCTGGTCGCCCGACCAGGCCAAGGACCTCACGGTCGCCGCCTACCAGTTGGGCAAGTCCGCGGTAGTGGAGTTCGGTCCCAGCGACCCCTTCAGCTACGACACCTTCCTCGTCCGCTGGGACTTCGGCGGCCAGAACCTGGGTCAGGAACCCGCCAGGTTCGCCACGTCGACGACCGGCTCGCATGTGATCGATCCCGACAAGAACGGCGACTACCTCTTCATCGTGGAAGGCTGCGACCAGCCCCGTCATGGCTCGTCCAAGTGCCTCCAGGGCTGGGCCATCCCGGTCACCGCGCACGTGGATCTGACCGTCGGCACCCGCGACGGCGTCCCGCCCAAGTGCTTCATCGGGAACTTCGAGGGTGAGATCTACAGCAAGTGGTACAGCCTCGGCCACGAGAACGGCCCATTGGGCTGCGCCACCGGACCAGCCGTGGACGAACCGGGCCGGCACGGCGAACGGCAGCCGTTCGAACGCGGCGAGATCGTCTGGTCTCCCGACCAGGGTGAGCACATGACGGTCGCGGCCTACCTGCTGGGCAACAGGGTCAGCGTGGACTGGGGCCCGAGTACGCCGTACACCTACGACTTCTTCCAGATCCGCTACGACAAGGACGGCGCGAACCTGGGCCAGGACGAGCTCAAGGCCAGACTCATGTCACCCGACGACGGCGACCTCGGCCGCTGGACCAGGCGGCTGCAGGGCATGGGCGATTACTCCTTCGTCGTCCAGGGCTGCGACGAGGGCGGCTTCCTCGGCAAGTCGACATGCAAGCAGGGATGGACGATCCCGGTCCACGTCAAGCTCCAGGCCCGGCCGGGCCAGGCGGCCTGCGAGCGGCAGACCGGCGGCCTGATCGGGGAACGCTGGCAGGAACTGCGCGGCTCGGCCGGCCTGCTCGGCTGCCCGACCGGCCCCGAACAGGACGTGGCCGGCAGGCGCGGCAAGCGGCAGGACTTCCAGCACGGCCAGCTGGCCTGGTCGCCCGACCAGGGCGACACCATGGTGGTGGCCGCCTACCAGCAGGAAGGCCAGGCCGTCTTCGAGTGGGGCCCGAGCAAGCCCCGCTTCGACTACGACGCCTTCCTCGTCCGGTGGGACAGCGACGGCAGGAACCTGGGCCAGCAGGAGATCAAGGGTTCCCGCATCAGCGGGAAGATCCGGGTGGGGCTGCCGCCCGAGTGGGGGCCGATCACCTTCGTCGTGGAGGGCTGCGACAAGAACGTCACCGGCTCGCACTGCAAGCAGGGCTGGACGATCCCGGTCGGCTTCAAGCCCACTGCGTTCAGCGAGGACGTGGACATCTCCGCGATGTCCGCGACGACTCCTATGGCGGCCCTGGCCACCCACGACAACCGCACCAAGACCGTGGTCGAGCAGCTCGCCTGCCAGAAGATCCTCGATCTCGACGGCACCCAGCCGGGCGAGGACGAGGCGGCCACCATGGTCAGCCGGCTGAAACGAGTCGAGCTCGAAGGCGACGGCGACGCCTGCGCCGGTGAGCTGCCCAACCGCCTGCTGGTCAACGAGGTCCTGCGCGACATGACCACCAAACCGGTGGGCACCGAGACCGATGACTGCCCGGTCGAGAAGAAGACGATCGGCGATTACGACACCTTCCTCAAGGGTCTCATCTACATCGCCTACCGGCAGCGGACGCTGCTCGACCTGGACGTCTGGCAGAAGATCACCCACGAGCTGCTGACGATGAACGGCCCGCACCGGGCCAGCGAGGAGGGCAAGGTGATCTGCGCCTTCGTCTCGCCGGAGTCGGAGAATCACCTGCTGCTCATCGAGAGCGCCCGATACCTGACCAACCAGATCTTCTTCGCCGAGACGCGGAACGCCATCTGGGACAACCACGTCAACGGCATGGACCTCTACTTGCTGCGTTTCATGCAGACCATCGCCCAGCACGACTTCCTGGAGTTCAACGCGCGGCCGTACCAGCGCTACTCGCTGAATGGGCTGCTGAACCTGTACGACTTCGCCCAGCAGCCGCGGGTACGGGCGGCGGCGCGGATCGTGCTGGACTACGCGACCACGAAGTTCGCCGTGTCGAGCAACAAGCTGCGCAGGGCCGGGCCGTTCCGGCGGCTGGCCAAGTACACCGACGCCGCCAACAAGAGTTACTTCAGCGGCGACTCCGACCCGCAGACGGGCTTCTTCCAGCTCTACACCGGCATGTCGGAGTTCACCGGCGGGAAGATTCCCGGGGCATGGCGGATCGAGGCGTCCATCGCCGGGCTGTCGGCCTACCGGCCGCCGCGGGCCGCCTACGAGCTGGCGATGAACAAGGGCACGCCGTACCAGGAGCGCTTCTACCACGGCGATCGGCCGAAGATCCATCCGGACGCGGACCGGGCCGAGGGAGGCGTCGAGATCTACTCCAGCTCGCCCTCATTCATGATCAGCGCGGGTGGTGTGTTCCTCAACAGCGGTTACCGGATGGATGAGATCACCGGGTTCCCGCAGCGAGGCAACGCTCAGTCGACCACGCTGATGCCGACCACGCTCAATCTGGAGTTCGCCGATCTCATCCGCTTCGAGGGCGGCCGCCGCCCGGGCCACACGCCTCCGGACCGGGATGTGGTCAACACATGCGTGGCCGGAGGCTTCGCCTGCGGCCTGCAGGGCGTGGTGCCCGAGCGCTGGCAACGGTGCGTGGGGCCGGAGTCCAACGGGCAGTGGCTGCTGCTCGACTCCGACAAGTGTGGCGGGACCGGCTTCCACGTGGCGATCCAGATCAACAAGAAAGGCGTCCAGCCAGGGATCTACGAGAACGCCGGG
Source organism: Nonomuraea sp. NPDC049158 (assembly GCF_040648335.1). Classification (NCBI taxonomy): domain Bacteria; kingdom Bacillati; phylum Actinomycetota; class Actinomycetes; order Streptosporangiales; family Streptosporangiaceae; genus Nonomuraea; species Nonomuraea sp. NPDC049158. The sequence goes on along the minus strand of NZ_JBEZDM010000047.1, from coordinate 510 downwards.
TTCTTCTACGCGGTGGAGAAGTCGAAGATGCCGTTCAGCGTCTTCGCGACCAAGATCAAGGAACTCAATGCCGGACTGCCGAGGAACCTCGATGTCACCACGCCCTACACCTTTCACGCCCCGGACGGCCACACCTTCCGGTTCCAACTGCACCGGTTCGGCGTCAAGTACCTGAACCGGATCCTGGAGATCGACGAGGTGAAGCAGCCCGACGACCTGACCGTCTGGCCGCTGGTCGACGGGGAGTTCCTCCGGGCTTCCGGCCACGAAGGCCTCATCAAGATCTTCCGGCCCGGTTGCGCCAGCCCGCTGACGCTGGACTTCCGCGACATGCTCCGGCCGGCGGTGACCGAACCGGCCGCGACCGACCCGTCACCGATCTGCCCCGCCGCGTGAGATTCAGTGCGGGAGCCCGGGTCGGGTCGCCCGGGGTGCGATTCCCCGGGCGACCCGACCCAGGGCCGAAGCGTTCTCAGGTCGTGAGACCGAGTTGGTGCATGCCATCGGCTG
>NZ_JBEZDM010000046.1:0-77245 GCF_040648335.1 Nonomuraea sp. NPDC049158 | reverse complement strand
GGGTCGCGTTTGTCGTCTCCGCACCGGGGCGCCCTTACTCGGCCACTCGACCCAGGGGTGCAGCAGTCTCACCAGCCGAGAACGCAACGGCCTTGATACTATTATTGCCGGGATTTTCCAGCTATATCATTGCTGGCTACCGCAGGCGACACGCCGGGGACAGCGCCACATCAGTAAGATGAGAAGGCTGGGCTCCTATAGTCAGTTTGAGCGAGTCCGGATCCCGCACCATCGGTAACGAGTACTTTCCTGTCTTGTTTCACCTTGAGATATGCCGACGCCGGGATGAGGTGTGCAGTGACCGATAGAGGTCCTGTGTGTCCGCGGCGAGTCGTTCCACGCCGAACGCTTGTGTCGTCCACTCCCTGGCCGCCTCGCCCATGCGGTGTGCGAGGGCTCGGTCGGACAGGAGTCTCAGGGTGTGTGCCGCCAGCTCATCGACGTCGCGACCGGCCAGCAAGCCGGTGTGCCCGTCTTTGACGACCTCCGCGACGCTTCCCACTCGGGTGGAGACGACCGGCACTCCGGCCATCCCCGCCTCGATCAGCGTGATCGGGGTCCCCTCGTTGTCGGAGGTCAACATGACCACATCGGCGCAGGCATAGACCGTCTCCACGTCTCTCCTCCACCCGAGAAGGTGGAATGAGCCAGGAGCGAGCCCGCCTCGCCGCTCGATCTCGGGTGCCAGCTCGCCGCCCCCGCAGATGACGAACCGGCATTCCGGCGAATGGCGAAGCACGGCGTCGGCCACGGCGAGAAACCGGTCCAGTCGTTTCACCTGGGTGAGCCGGCCCACGTACGCGACGACAGGCACATCCGGTGGAAGGTCCAGCGCCCTGCGTGCCTCCAGCCGATCAGGGATCGGGCCGAGGCCCACCCCGGGCGGAATCACGGTGTACTGCTCCAGCCTGCCGATCCCGGCCTCGAGCAGATCGTCCCGCACCTGCGTGCCAACCGTGACGAGCCGGTCCGAGATGGAGGCGAGCAGTCGTTCCGAATGTACGTAGAGACGGCGCCTGGCCGGCGAGAAATAGCCATACAGGAGATGCCCGTGAAAGACGTGCACGCAGGCCGCGCCGATACCCGCCAGCCGGGCGGCCGCCCGGCCCAGCGCCCCGGCCTTGGCCGTATGTGTGTGGACAATGTGTGGGCGAAACGTCCGCATGGCACCGATCAACCAGCCGAGGGCCCTGACATCGTGGCCGGGCTTGACCGACCTGCCGAGGCCCGGAACGCGGTGCACCCCCATCTCCGCCTGCCGCATGTGGAGATGGTCCGTCTCGTCACCGTCAACGTGACCGGTGTAAAGCCGGTGATCGAACTCATCGGCGCACAGCCGCTCGCGCAGCCCCATTATCTGCGTGGCAGGACCGCCGACGTTCAGGCGCGCCAAGATTTCCATGACACGGATGCGGTCTCCATATGTCATCGCGGGCTCCTCGGTGATGGCCTGGTCACGTCGGAGAAGCTAACCCGCCGCCGGACGTTTCACTGACGCCGTGACGGGGGTTACGAAATGTTTTCCATATTCACTACCTCTGCATGATCTGCCGAAATTCGCACACCTGCCGACGAGCCTCGCCGACCCTCCGCTCACACCAGCGGACGCACGGGCCCGAGGCACGCGGGCCCGTGCGTCCGGGCCAACTCGCGAACCACCACGTCGATCTCGGTGGCCAGTGCGGGACGTGCGCCCCCGCACATGTGCCCCTGCTTCTGTTCAGAGCGCGGCCGGACATCCCCCTGAACAGCCGAGGTCAACACTCTGAGATCAGTTCTCTCGCGAATACAGGCCGCCCCGTGCGGTCGAGGTAAGAAGTCGAAGCCGATCCAGGCCGACCTCCAGCGCGGTCTCCTTCGTCACGAGCAGATAGCGCGACTGAACCTGGTGGCCGGTTCCGCGCAGGCGCAGGGTCAGGCCCACTCCGGCCGGCACGTCCAGGAGCCCTGAATCATAATTGGGCAGGTCGACCATGAGCGTGTTCTCCCACGCCGGCGCCTCCCCTTTGTAGGTGATATAGCGGCTGAGCGCGGCGGCCTTGGGATCCGCAGGGAAAAAATGCTGTTGGTGGAGCTCGAAGAAAACAGGCCCGAAGGCGCCGATAAGGGCCAGGTTGGTGGCCAGCGTGATGATGACGACGACGCGTTCGGAGCGGGCCAGGGCGACCAGCGCCGAGAGCAGCACATGAGGGGCCAGGACCCGGGAGTCGCGCCAATCGGAGACGTCGTACACCACCACTACCATGACCAACATAGGGACCAAGTTAAGGAGGTGGAACGCACCGGCGGCCAGGTCTTCATGATGGCCGGCAGTGCTTCGCCGAAGATGGCGGACAACGAGTACGGCGGCCGACACGACGATCGCCAGTAGTGCGGCTCGCAACCCCAGCTCGAGCCATTCACCCCCGACGAAGCCTTTGGCATTGGTCCAGATATGCAGGATTAGCAGCTTCGTTCCAGCCAACGGTGAGCGCGCGGTCAGCTCGGTCACCTGTGAGAAAAAGCCGGGAAAAGGGGTTGATGCGGCTACCCAGAGCCCGAAGGCCGCGGCGACAGCCGGGACCGCCTTGAGCGCCGCCCACACGAGTTGCCGGCCCGAGAGCATCGTGCCGCGCAGAAAGAACAGCGGGAGGAACAGCAGCGCCCAGGTGGGGCGGAGCAGGCCGGCCAGCGCGAGCAAGACGATTCCGGCGGCGAACACCGTGCGACTCGCACGCGGATCGCGGCGTATGAGCAGGACGAACACACCAGCCAACACGATGGCCAGCGCTTGCTGGACGGTTTCCTGCATGGTGCTCGACAGATACAGCATCACGGGCCAGAACGTGAGCACGAGGGCGCCTGTCAGCGCGGTTCGCACCCATCCGGCCCGGCTCAGCGCCAGGTAGCCGAAGATTGCCGCCGCCATGAGACCCATATTGATGAGCGGACCGGAGAAAGGACGCCAACCCGCAACCGCGCTGATGCCCGCCATGAGCATCGGAAACGCGGGGCCATGTGAGCCGAAGTGCAGGAAGGACAATTTCGCCTGCGCCTCGTCGACGCCGTAGAAACCGCCCGCGAAGCCAACCGCCCGAAAGGTCGCAACCTGGTGCCAGTAGTCGATCTCGTCGGACCAGGAAGGCGTGAAGCCGAGCAAGCCGACGTTGAAGTAATATCGCACGAGAAACGCTGTGACCAGGGCCGGAGAAATGGCAATGACTGCCCAGGCGACTGCGCTCGGCCACCGGCCGCCCGGCAATCGGCGGCGAGGGCCGGGGCGTGATTCTGGTGGATGATGCGCACCTGTCGCAGGATTTTCGGTCGAGAGTGAAATAGTCGACGTACAATCGGACGCCTTCGTCGGATCGCTCATGCCGTGACGGTAGCAGGGCTGCCGATAAAGAGCTGAGATTCCCAATGCCAACAATAGTGTGTCGCATCGCCATAACTGTTCATCGTTAGTTTCCTCCCTTTCCTACCCCTGCGCGCGGCCACCGGTACGCAAAGGACTGGCAAATACCGTGCCGGGTATGGCCGTCAACAGCGGGAATGGCCAGCCATCCGGTCAGACTGCTGCACATGTTCGGAAACACGCATGTCGACGGCATCGCACCACCGTTTCGTGAGCTGGTGAAGCCGGATCTGTCCCCTGCCGGCCGGTTCGGAGCGCGCGGATGGTGGCGGTTCCTACCGGCGGCGGGCGTGGGTGTGTTCGCCGTGGGGGTGTTGTGCTTCTACGGCGTCTCCGTGCGGGATGTGGCGGTGTTCGCCGCCTATCTGGTGCTGGCGGTGCTGTTGCCCGGGGTGCTGCTGGTGCGGGCGTTGTACCGGCGGCGCCGGACTTTGGTGGAGGAGCTCGCCCTTGGGCTCTGTCTGGGGTATGCGCTGGAGGTGTTCGCCTACATCGGGGCGCGTGCGGTGGGGGTGCCGCTGCTGGTGCTGGCCGGGCCGGCCGCGGTGTACACGGCGTTCGCGGGAGTGCCGACGCTGCGCCGGCACTGGAAAGGCGGGCCCCGGTTGCGGGCTCCGCTCTGGTGGTCATGCTTCCTGACGCTCGTCGCCGGATATCTGGTGCTGTGGAGCGCGGTCAGCTTCTTCAGGGGAAACGCGCTCGTCTGGCCGGCCCTCGCGAACTCCTACCTCGACGTGCCGTTCCACCTGGCCCTGATCGGCGAGCTCCGGCACCACATGCCACCGACCGTGCCGATGGTGGCCGGCGAACCGCTCTCCTACCACTGGTTCGTCTACGCCCACTTCGCCGCATCCAGCTGGATCACCGGCATCGATCCGATCATCCTGCTGCTGCGGCTGGGCATGTTGCCGATGATGATCGCCCTCGCCGTCGTCATCGGCATGATCGGACGGTGCCTCAGCAACTCATGGGCCGGCGGACTGCTGGCCGTCATCGGCACGATCTTCATGGCTATGCCGAACCTGTACCAGGGGATCGACGTCGGCGTGTTCACGTTGAAGCCGGTGCAGTCGTGGCTGAGCCCCACGCAGACTTTCGGTGCGTTGCTCTTCGCTCCAATCGTGCTCTTCTTCATAGACTTCCGCCGGCTCCGCCACGACCGGGGGGCCTGGGTGTTGCTCGGAATCTTCCTTGTCGCCGTGATGGGAGCCAAGGCGACCTATCTCCCGCTGCTCGCCGCCGGGCTGGCGGCCGTCGTCGTCGTGGAGCTCGCCAGGCGCCGCAAACTCTGCTTGATCACACTCGCCGTGCTCGGCGCCACGATGGTGTGCATCGCCTATGCCCAGCTCGTACTGTTCGGCCAGGCGAGGCTTGGTATGAGCGTCGATCCGTTGTCCCTTACCCGGATCAACTGGGGCGGCCTGACCGGACGCGATTCCGCCGCGGCCTCCACCGGCTCGCTTTTGGGCATCGCCGGCTTGTACCTGTGGAGCTGGACCCTTGAGTGGGCCGGCGTGCTGGGGCTGCTGACCCGGCCACGGCTGTTCCTGCGGCCTCCCGTCGTTCTCATGCTGGGAATCGGCGTGGCCGGGCTCGGGGCCATGCTCATGCTCGGCCATCCCCATCGCAGCCAGCTCCATTTCTTCTGGGCCTGCTATCCGTACCTGGCGGTGTTGACCGCCTACGGGCTCGTCGTCGCGTATCGGCGTGCACGGCCGTCGCTGCGAACAGTCACGCTGGTGACCGTCGCGGCCATGGTCACCGTCTTTCTCGTCCGTTGGCTGTGGGGAATGGCGGTCCCCCTGGGACCCGGCCAGGGCGAGACCCTTCTTCACCGGCCGTATGCCGCTCTCGGGGTCGTCATCGCCATGGCGATCGTCGCCTTCTTCCTGGTCATACGACGTCGTCCCGTCGTGGCGGGAACGCTCGCGACAGTCATGGTCACCGCTATGGGATTGCCCGCGGCATGGTCGACGAGGATCGTCTCGCCGGTATTCGCGGGACCGCGTGACAGCAATGCGAGCACCCCGTCCACGGTGGCGGCGTCTGCGATCCCGGAGGGCGCCTTGGCCGCCGGGCGGTGGCTGCGCGAGCATTCACGCCCCGAGGAACTGATCGCCACCAACGAACACTGCCGCTGGGGATCAACCGAACCATGCGACAGCCGGCAGTTCTGGGTGAGCGCGCTGACCGAAAGGCGCGTCCTCGTGGAAGGCTGGGCGTTCACCCCGAGCAACTACGCTCGTTGGCGCCCAGGGCTCATCGCGGAACTCCAGCCCTTCTGGGATGACGCCCTTCTCAAGACGAACGACGCGGTCTTCCGGTCGCCATCGCCGACGTCGATCCAGGAATTGACCGGTCGTTACGGCGTTCGGTGGTTGTTCGTCCATGAGGGGCTCATCGGCGCCGGTCCCGGGATAGGCGCTTACGCCGAACTCCGGTTCCGGTCCGGCGACTACGCCGTTTACCATCTCGCCCCCAGCGGCTGAGCGCCTTGGGCGGCAGCACGCACCGTACTGAACGAGAAACAGGATGATCCTCCGGAAACCTCCGTTAAGCCGAAATCATCCCCCGACTCGGACAGATCCCGAGCCATCGAGCTTTGCGCTTGTGCAATGACGGCAAAATATCGGGCGGTGCGCGGAGCGCCATAGCCGGGCAGTGTGCTCTCGATTGTCACGATGACCAAGTGAATATGAGGACCGAATCGCTCCCGGCCCGCTCGAAAGTCGTTTATGTAATCCCGCACCTGTCCTCCGAGGAGTCCGAGCACTTCGCGCACATCCCGGCTTTTCTCGCCGCTCTCGGCGCGAGAATGGACGTGGTCGCGCTGGTGGAGCGGGGCACGCCACCCGCGCGACTGCCCGGCGTGCGCAAGGTGATCTCGACGGTCGGCCGGAGCCGGGTCGCCCGTCTGGTCCGCGCGTTCTCGGCGGTCCGCTGGTGCGCGCGCGCCGGTTACCGCACGTACTTCCTCCGCTATTCGCGCTTCCTGCTCATCGTGCTCATTCTGACTTATCCGCTCTTCCGGCATCGCATCTTGCTGTGGCGCAGCGGAACGGCCGACCTGGTCGACGGCAACAGGCGCAGAACGCTGCGGCATCGATGGAACGACCTGTTCAACACGCTGCTCGCCCGCTGCGCGCACGGCTTCGTGACCGGCCCGGAGAGCATGGTTCCGGTCATGCGGGCCAGATGGCGGATCCCAGCCCACCGAATGCGGCTGCTCTACAACGACATCGACAGCGATCGGTTCGCACCTCTACCTCCAGATGTGCGGCAGGAGGCCCGCCACCGTCTCGGCTGGGATGACACCGAGTTCGTGCTCCTTTTTGTGCACCGCCTCTCCTTCCGGAGGGGAACGCGGCTGCTCGTCCCGTATCTCGACGCCGTCCGAGCCGAGCTGAACCGTCCCGTCCGGCTGGTGGTGGTGGGCGACGGCCCCGACCGCTCGTACCTGGAGCAACTGGGTCGCGGCCGAGCGGACCTGCGCATCATGGGGCCAGTCCCGAACCAGCAGTTGCCCTCACTGTACGGAGCGGCGGACTGCTTCCTGATGCCCAGCTACGAGGAAGGCTTTCCGCGCGTGCTCCTGGAAGCCATGAGCACCGCACTGCCCCTCGTGACGACCAGGGCGGGCGGCTCGGCGGACGTGGTGGGACCCGACTATCCCTTCCTCTGCGACGTCGGGGACCTGCCCGCGCTGATCAGGATGACCACTGAGGTGGCGCGCCTGACGAGCTCTGAGCGCGAGGCTCTCGGAGCCCGCATGCGGGAGCGGGCCCGGGAGCGGTTCTCCCCGCAGCATGTCGCCAGCATGCTGGAGGACATCCTATGAGGCCTGTTTCCGTCACCCTGGTCGTGTCGAGTCCCTGGACACGTGACCTGCGGCCCGACGACGGCGACCTGCGCTCCGCGCGGGCGCTGGCCGAACGGCTCGGCGGGCCCTACAGCGTCATCGTGCCCTCGGGAACGGCGGAGCCGGGGTTCACCGAGCTCGGCGCCGTCCACCTGTACCGAGTCCCTGACCTGTCACGGCCGGCCTTTCTCCGGGCCGCCCGGCACACGATCGACCACGGCCTGCCCAGGTTCTGCGACGTCCTGCTGTCCAGTGACCCGCTCGCCGCCGTGGCGGTCGAGCTCTCCCGAACGCGGGCTCGGACGCCGCACATCGTGCAGATCCAAGGGGACGTACTCGACCCGGGCCCCGCGTACGGCGGCGTGGTGAAGAGAGCCGGGCTGGCCCTGGTTTCGCGAGCGGCGGTGCGCCGAGCCACCGCCGTCCGCGCCGTGCGTCAGGGGATCAAGCGCCGGGCCGAACAATGGACATGCCGCCCGGTCGCCTACATTCCGAGCAGAGTGGACACCCGGTTCTTCGCGCCTTCAGCCGTTCCGGGCCTCCGTCCCATCCACGCGGTCATGGTCGGCAACCTGCTGCCCGTGAAGAACCACGCGAGTGTGATTCGGGCGTGGCCCCACATCGTCGACCGTGTTCCCGGCGCACGGCTGGTCGTACTCGGCGAGGGGTCCGAGCGTCCGCGGCTGCAGAGCTTGATCAACGATCTCGGCGTCGGAGACCATGTCGAGTTGCGTGGCTCCGTACCGCGCGACGAGGTCGTCCGCACGTTCGGGCAGGCGCGACTCGCCGTCCATCCGTCATGGTCGGAGGGGCAGCCACGGGCGGTCCTGGAAGCGATGTCCTGCGGCTTGCCGATGCTCTGCTCCGACATCCCCGCGCACCGGGAGATCATCCGGCCCGAGACCGGTGCGCTGCTGACGCCGGGAGACGTGCGCGGGTGGGCGGAGAGCATCGTCTCGCTCCTCGCCGACCCGGAGCGCGCCTGGTCGACCGGGGCCGCCGGACGACGATACGTCGCGGAACACCACGACTTCGACGTGATGATCGACATGTTCGCCGACTTCATCCGGGACATCGCCATGTCCGCCGGGACCGACCGGTGACGGGAAACGAGATCGGCCTCTGATGATGACATCCTTGCGCGAAACGATGGTCCGGCACGCGCGCATGCCGGCGCGGCGGCAGTTGCGGACGTTCGTCTCGCTCGCCGTCGGCAGCCAGGGCGAGGGAATCCTGTCCGTCCTGAGCACGATCGCGCTGGTGCGGACGACCTCGGCGGCGGAAGCCGGAAAGGTGATCTCCGCGCAATCGCTGGCGTCTGTCTGGTTCCTGTTGTGCGACCCCCGGCTGGAGGACGCGGCGCAACGGTACGTGCCGCTCCAGCGCTCCCGCGACGGGGGAGGTGCCGCGTTGTTCGGCCGACTGTTCAGATGGGACGTGGGAATCGGCGCGGGCGCGAGCGGGGTCGGGTTGCTGCTCACGCTGGCCGCGTACCTGATCGGCGGCGTTTCCGGTGATCTCGCGGTGCTGCTCACCCTCGCCATCGTCACGGCCGGCGCCACCTCCTCGACCGGGTCGGCCGGTGCCGCCTTCGCTCTCACCGGTCGGTTGCAGCGGCTCGGGCGGGTCCGGCTGTGGTGCGCCGCTCTGCTGTGCCTGCTCGCCCTCGGCGGTCTGCTCGCGGGCGGGCCGGTCGGCTATCTCGCCGGTCAGGCCGCGGGTGCGCTGGTGACCGCGGTGGTGCTCGCCCGGGGGGCTTTGAGGTCCGTCCACAGCGTGTACGGGCCACCCGTTCCGGGTGCCGCTTTGCCCACCGGCCTGGTGAGATTCTCCGCCAAAGCGTCCACCGCGACCTCGGTGGCGGCCGCCTCGGAGTCGGGTCTCCTCGTGCTGGCGGGCGTGGTCGGCGACCCCGCGCTCGTCACCATCCTTAAGATCGCCTCGGCGCCGGCCCGTATCTACACGAGCCTGATCAGTCCCGTGGCCTCGATGCTGCAACCCCGGCTGGCTGAGGCGGCGGCGGCCGGCGAGGCTCGGCGCATCAAGACCGACGTGACACGGTCGAGTCTGACGTTGGGGACCCTAGGGGCGGGCGCGCTCGTCCTCGCGATCCCGCTCGCCGGGCCCGCGCTCGGACTGGCCTATGGCTCGTCGTACGCGCAGACGAGTATCGCCGCCCTGCTGCTCCTCGCCGTAGCTTGCGTGAAGGGGGGCGTGTCTTGGTCCAAGGTGCTTCCGCTCGCCCTCGGCAAGCCGGGTTGGCGGCTGGCCTTTCTCACTATTGAGGGACTCCTCTGTCTCGGGCTGCTGCTCCTCGCCGCCCGGATCGCTCAAGAGCCGATCGCCACGGCAGTCGCCTTCGGCTGGGGATCTTTGGCCTTGACCGTGATCGGATCCGCGTTCTGGTTCCTCGCTCTTCGAAGACTGGTGGTTTGCCATGATTGAGGCCGCTCGCCCGGCGGGAATGCCAGGCGTCACACTCGCGAGGCTTCTGCTCGGAGCTGCCGTGGCACTCGCCGGGCTGGCCGCCGACCAGCTCGGTGAGGCCATGATGGGGCGCGCGATCTGGGTGCTGGCTCTGCTGATCCTCCCGCTTCCCGCGCTCCCCGCGCTGATGGTGTGCATCATGCGCATGGACTTGCCCCTTGTCGGTGACTTGAAGGTGTGTGACGCGATCGCCATGGCCTACTTGGTACGGCTGGCCGTCAGCGGCGCGATCATGGAGATCCGGTTCGCACCGTCCCAGGCGGCCCTCGTCGCCTTCTTCGCCTGGGCCGCCGTGGTGACCCCGGCTCATGCGGGAACGTTCTGGCCGCTCGTTCACCTCGTGCTGTACGCGGCTGTGGGAGTCGGGTTGACGCACAGCCCGGCAGCACGACGTGGCCTGCTCTGGGCGGTGCTGGGGCTGGCCGTCTACCAGATGGTCGTCCATCTGCCACATCTCACCGACCGCCTCTGGGGAAGTCTCATGGCGGACCCCGCACAGGTGGGTGCGCTTCTGCTGGCAGCGCTGATCTTCGGGCCCATCAAGGCATTGCCGCTCCCCGCCCGGATCCTGATCCGGCCTCTGCTGGTGCTCGGTGTGGCCGCCACTCAAACGAGGTCGATCTGGTTCGCGTTCGTTGTCGTGCTGGTCGCGACGGCGCTGCCGAGGCGATGGTACGTACCCGTGACGCTGCCGCTGGTCCTGGCGCCGATCGGACTCTTCGTCGTACCGCGGCTCACCACGGTCCTGGATCTCAATCAGGAGTCCGGTGAGCTCCGAGCGGAAGCGATCGCGGTGGGCCTGCGGCAGTTCGGCGAGAAGCCCCTCACCGGCCACGGCTGGGCGGTCCTCGACCACCTCAACGGCGGCATCGTCTACAACCTCTGGGTCCACTTGGGGGTGGCCACGGGGCTCGTCGGCATCCTGCTGTTCCTGGCCTACATTCTCCTGCTGTCCGTCGAGACCTCGCGGACCGATGGTTCCGCGTACCTCTTCCTGACCGGCGTCCTGGCCATCTCGCTCACCGAGACACCGCTCTACGGGGGCTCGATGCTCACCCTGCTCTTCTTCACCGTCATCTCCTCGGCGGCGCTGCCCCGCCCTACTGGGGAAGAACGTCCTCGAGCAGTGCCCGGTATCTCGCGCCCAGAACATCCCAGCTCACTTGGCGCGCCGCCGCACGCGCACGGGTGGACTGCTGAGCCCGTAGGGCCGGATCACGCAGGAGCCGCACCAGCGCCGCCAGGAATTCCTCAGGAGAGTCGACGATGATTCCTGATCCGGCACCGCTGATCAGCTCGGTGGGAACGCTCCGGTAGCCGACGACTGGGACTCCGCATCCCAGGTATTGGGCCACCTTCACCGAGGATCGCTCGTGCTGGATCCGGCGAGGATAGAGCCCCACGTCGAAGGCGGTCAGATAGGCGGGAACGTGCTCAGCGGGTACGTGTCCCACCAGCTCGACGTCCGGCCGGTCCGCGAGCCTGCGTCCCAGAACCTTGCCGACCCCACCGATCAGCCAGAGGCGCGCTTGCGGGCAAGCGGCCACCACTCCGGGCCACACCTCTTCAACCAGGTGCGTCACGTTGTACATGGGATCAGGACCACGATCCTGGTCGCAGAGATGCCACGCGGCGGCGTAGCCCACCGTCAGCTCTCCTGGCTTCTTGTGGTGCCGCACGTCCTCCAGCACTCCTGGATCGGGCTCCACCGTCCGCAGGCCGTGGCCGATGACGTGGATCGGGCACGTCACACCCAGTTCGCGGTAACGGTCGGCGGCCGCCTGGTTGGTGACAACAAGCGCGACTATCCGCCGAGAAGATCGCAGAGTCCGCACCTCGTCCTCGGTGAAGTACGGATCGTCCATGTCCACCACGACCGGAAACGCAGCAAATGGAATGTGCCTGGTGTTGGTGATGAATCCATATCTGTAACGCCTGGCGGCCTGCTGGAAGAGAAGGCGCCCGTGCGCACCGATGGAACGATTCAACGCGCGGAACTGAATCCCGCGAATAATTCTCCTGTCGGTGCAGCGCAGCATGAGACTGTCCACCCGATCCAGAATGGGCAACAGCTCAGCATATCTGGTGTTGTTGATGCTCTTAAACCAGATATTAGTATGAAATACCCGATTTTCGGCAATATTGCCGCGCCTGAGATCGGCGAGTTTGATCTCACGGAAATCCATATCGTCACCGTCCCGGAGCCCCTGCTTCGCGGCAAGAACCGACACGCCCCGAATACTCGCCATAACCACTTCAGGGCCACGCTGATCACGGCATCGGACGACCCGACCCGCGATCAACCGGGAGCCACGCGGATCCCCACCTACGTCATGTCCGACAGCTGGTAAACGGCATGGTCTTCGGAGCGGAAACGGAGCTGCGCGAAGGCTGAGAGGTCGGCGCCGGCACTCATCCGGCGTTCGTCCACGAAGAGCCACCTGACTCCATAATGGTCACGCAGGTATCGGACCGCGTCCGATGAGGGCGCCTGGAACACCGCATCGTTGGCCCGAATTCGCTCGCGATCCCAGAAAGGAAGATTCTCCTTCACCTTCCCGGGGCTCCGGCTGTCCATGTTGGTCGCTGTATAGGCCCACCCTTCGACCAGGACACGTCGTTCACTCAGTGCGGTCGCCCAAAATTCGCGGCTGTCGCATGGGCTCTCGTATCCCCAGCGGCAGTGCGTGTTCGTGGCGATGAGGTCGTCGGGATCCGAATGGGCGCGCAGCCAGTTCCCCGCGGCGAAGGCGCCCTTGGGAATCGCCGGGGCAGGCGCGGTCCCGTACGGGTCCCGTACGCTTGCCGCCTGGCTCCCGTACAGGTCGGGCATGACATTCGCGAACCAGGCGGCGGGCGTGCCCGCGGCCGTGACCATGCAGATCACCAGGGCACAGATACGAAGCTTGCTCTGGCGCGCGGCACGCATCACCAGAACGCCCAGGAGGACGACGCCCAGCAGGGCGATGTAAGGCAGATACAGGACGGTCTCGTCCTCCCCCGGGCCCAGGGGAATCTTGACAGCGCAGAGCATCCGGATGACGTAGACAGCCGTCACCCCGATGCCGGCCGCGATCGCCATCGCCCGGAGCGTCACTCCCGCCCGCCGGGCGATGCAGCCGATTCCGTAGACCGCGATCATCGCCAGGTAGGGATAGGACGCCTGCAGGAAGTACCCCTGTGACAGATGCGGATGGCCGAGCATGAGCGCGGCCCCGAGACCGGCCGCGCTCATGCTCAGCACCAGCACCACCACGGGTTGCGCGAGCAACCGCGGCCGGCTCAGGAGCCCGAGGGCTCCGCACCACGTTATGACCCCGCTCAGGACACACAGCAGGGTGACGCCGAGCACGGAGGCCGTCGACACCTCGGCCGCGTCGCCCGCGCCGGTCAGGTCTCCCAAGGTCACACGTATGATCGACAGCGGGTCGACGACGAGCCCCTGCCGCGCGCCGCCGTACAACCCGAACTGCGCGAAGAGCAGGCACGTCGCGGTCAGCCCCAGCGCCGCGAGTGCTCGACGAGGCAGGCAGAACGATCTGGCCGCCTCGACCAGCACGACCATCACCAGCCCGGCCGCGAGCAAGGGCAGGAAGGTGGCCTTGGCCCCCATGACCGCCACGAGCATGATTCCCAGGACCACCCACCAGCCCCGTGGCTGCCGCCGGCGTCCGAGAAGGTCAATGAGCAGCACGACGATCGGGGCGAAGAGCAGGGCCCCGAAAGTCTGGCTCGGGCTTACCCATGACTGTATGGCCCTCCAGGAGAACACTCCGGTGGCCGTACCCAGGTAGAAGCTGGGCGCCGTGATGAGGATCGTGCTCGCGACCGCGGCCAGCGCGCCCATCCGCGAGCCGGTCACGCGCCGGCCGACCAGCCCGAGAAGCACAACGAGCGCGGCGAGCATGGGCAGCACGGCTAGGCGGTAAAGCAGCACCCGGGGTTCCACTCCCGTGATCCAGCTGGCCGCCGCCATATGCGCGTGCACGAACCAGTGGTACCCCAGGGGTTCTCCGGCGACCCCGGGCATCGTGGGAGGCATGTGGTGTTTCAACTCGCCGATCAGGGCCAGGTGAAACGGCATGTCGACGTACGATCTCCCGATCGCCGGCCAGGTGAGGGCTTGGGTCCGGTAGAAGTTGACGGCGATCCACCCGACCAGGTAGATCACGGCCAGCGCGGTGCACCACGACCACCACAGCGGCGTCCGGCCCGCGCGGGACGCGCCCTTCCAGCGCCTGCGCAGCTGGGGGACGGCAAGGAAGATCGCATAGGTGCCGATCGGCCATGCCGCGACGAGCAAGGGCTGGCCGAGCGCACGGGCCGGTATGTAGGTGAGGATCTCGAGCGCGTAGCCGAGCGTCACGCCAAGTGCGATCTCCTCCGGCAGCGTGTGCGCACGCCGGTAGAGGACCCGGATCCACAGCAGGCCCGGCAGCGCTATGCCCAGCGCGACATAGCCGCTGAAGAAGGCCAGGTCCCTGACGGACACCCCATAGGAGCCCAGCACACCACCGACACAGGCGATCACGGCCATCGTCGGCAGCCACGGAGAGAGACTTCTCTGTAGCCGGCGTGAGGCGGCGCGTTTTCCCTGAGGCCGTGCTCCGTCCGCTTCTGTGCCGGGCACAGGTTCGGCGGGCAGCGCGGAACGCAGAGAGGGTGGGGCTTCGGCCATGCGCGCAAGTCTGACGACGCCGATGCCTTGGACATGGGCCAAAGCCCAAGTACAGCGATGTTCTTGCCGGTCCTTGGCGGGGTTTTCAGGTTTGCCGGTGCCGTAGGCGGTCAAGCGCTTGGAGGTTGCGCCGGAATCGGACACAAGACGACACGCCGGGGCCGCCGTCGAATCAGGATATGAGAATGCTGGACTCCTACAGTCGGTCGTATCTCATCTCTAAGTGACGGGGGTCCTGATATGAGAGAGAAGCTGGTGATCGTCGGACAGGGGTACGTCGGCCTGCCCTTGGCGATGCGGGCGGTCGACGCGGGATTCGACGTCGTGGGTATCGACGTGGACGAGTGGCGGATCAAGCGGTTGAACGCCGGTGAGTCCTATGTCGAGGACATCGATGACGACCAACTGGCCACCGCGCACCGCTGTGGCCGCTATCTGGCCAGCACCGATTACGCCGACGCCGAGAGATTCGACATATGTGTGATCACCGTGCCGACGCCGCTTCGCGAGGGCGTGCCCGATCTCCGGCACATCGCCTCGGCCGCCCAATCCATCGCGCCGCTCCTTCGGCCGGGCGCCACAGTGGTGCTGGAGTCCACGACTTACCCCGGAACCACCGAGGAATATCTCCTGCCCCTGCTTCAGGAAGGCTCCGGACTGCAGGCGCCCGAGGATTTCTACCTCGGCTACAGCCCCGAACGGATCGACCCGGGAAACACCCGCTGGCGGCTGGAGAACACCCCGAAGATCGTGTCCGGCATCGACGAGTCCTCGCTGAAAAGAGTCCAGGCTTTCTACGAGCGCATCGTGCGGGATGCCGTTCCCGTCTCCTCGGTCCAGGTGGCCGAGCTGAGCAAGCTCCTGGAGAACACCTTCCGGCACATCAACATCGCCCTGGTGAACGAGCTGGCCATCTTCGCGCGGCAGCTGGGGATCGACGTCTGGGAGGCCATCGACGCCGCCTCCACCAAACCGTTCGGCTACATGCGCTTCACCCCCGGCCCGGGCGTCGGCGGGCACTGCCTGCCGATCGACCCGTCCTATCTGTCGTGGAAGGTCAAGCGCAGCCTGGGGCACAACTTCCGGTTCGTGGAGCTGGCGAATGACATCAACGACCACATGCCGGATCACGTCATCCACCGGCTGGCCCTCGCGCTGAACCAGCGCTCCAGGTCGATCAAGGGCAGCCGGGTGGTCGTGCTCGGCCTCGCCTACAAGAAGAACGCGGGCGACTGCCGCGAATCACCGGCGATCGAGGTGGCCAGGGCTCTGCGCAAGCTGGGTGCGGATGTGCGAGCCGCCGACCCGCACGTGGACCACTTCCTGCTGCCGCAGGGGATCGCGATCGTCGACGCCACGCGCCAGGAGCTCGCTCAGGCGGACGCGGTGCTGATCCTCACCGACCACGACTGCTTCGACTACGAGATGGTCGAGCAGGTGAGCGCCTTCGTCTTCGACACGCGCAACCGCTGCCGGGGGCCGAACGTCGAGCGGCTGTGAAACCCGGAGGGGGACTACAGGTAGCCCCCCTCCGCCGTCCTAGAGCATGGCCTTCATCGAATCAGCCGCCGACAGCACGTACGGCTGCTCGGCCATGACCGCCGCCCAGTTGTCCGCGAGCGACTCCGGCGTGAGCTCGTCCGACTTCCAGCCGGGCCCTTCGGCCACGAACACCCGCGCCACCCGCCCGCCGCCGACGCTGAACACCTCACCGCTCGACTCGCACGACTCGTGAACGAGGTAGGCCACCAGCGCGCTGACCCGCTCGGGCGTGAACTTGGCCTCGAACTCGGCCGGCAGCAGCGACTCGGTCATCCGCGTCCAGGCGATCGGCGCGATGGCGTTGGCCTTGATGCCGTTGCGGGCCCCCTCGATGCCGAGCGTCTTGGTCAGGCCGATCAGGCCCATCTTGGCGGTGGAGTAGTTGGCCTGACCGAAGTTGCCGAACAGGCCGGCCGGGCTGGAGGTGTTGACGATCCGGCCGTAGCCGGCCTCCTTCATGTACGGGTAGGCGGCCTGGCTGACCAGGTAGGAGCCGCGCACATGTACGGCCAGCACATTGTCGAAGTCCTCGACCGCCATCTTCCCGAACGACCTGTCACGCAGGATGCCCGCGTTGTTGACGACGATGTCGATCTTGCCGAACGCGTCGACCGCGGCCCGCACGATCGCCCTGGCCCCTTCCGGCGTGGCCACGTTGTCGGCGTTGGCGATGGCCTGACCGCCGTTCTTGGTGATGAGCTCGACCACGTCGGCGGCGGGACCCGCGGAGGCGCCGGTGCCGTCGAGCGCGCCGCCCAGGTCGTTCACGACGACCTTGGCGCCCCGCTCGGCCAGCAGGAGCGCGTGCGACCTGCCGAGACCGTGCCCGGCTCCCGTAATGATCGCGACCCTGTCATCGAACCGAAGCATCGAACCTCCAGCGCAGGAGAACAACGTTCTAGTAATGGCACAATAACCCGAGTCCGCCGCACTACGACTGATCGTCGCGGATAGTGATCAGAAGGTTTATTCTCTGCTAGAGTTCTGGGCTTCGAATGGGCGGCGACTCCCAGCTCCTGTCCGCCCTCCACCGGGCCTTCGGAGGCCGGACATGCCGGTAAACGCGCCCCTTCGCGTGGTTCAGTGGGCCACGGGAGCCGTCGGCCGCTATGCGCTGCGCAGCGTGCTCAGCAGGCCGGGGCTGGAGCTCGCGGGAGTCCTCGTCTATGACCACGACAAGATCGGCAAAGACGCCGGCGAGCTGGTCGGCCTGCCGTACGCCGGCGTGAGCTGCACGGACGACCCCGAGCGCGTCATGGCCATAGAGGCCGACTGCGTGCTGCACATGCCGCTGCCGTCCTTCTACTTCGGCCCGGACCGGAGCCTGGACCTGGAGACCATCTGCGCGCTGCTCGCCTCGGGCAAGAACGTCATCACGACCACCGGCTTCGTCTACCCCAAGTCGTACGGCCCCCACGTGGTGGAGCGCATCGAGGCCGCCTGTGACAAAGGCGGCACCACACTCCACGGCACCGGCATCAACCCGGGCTTCATGAGCGACTTCCTGCCGCTGGCGCTGACCGGGCTGTCGGACCGGGTCGACCACATCTACGTACGCGAGTCGTCGGACTTCCGCGGCCACCCCTCGCGCCAGGTCGTCGTGGACCTGGTCGGGTTCACCCGCACGGCCAAGGACTACGCCGAAGCGGTCCGGCCGTTCCGCACCTTCCAGCGCTCGCTCTTCGCCGAGAGCGTGCAACTCGTGGCCGACGCGCTCGACGTGCGGCTGGACGAGGTGGAGGAGCGCGACGAGTTCGAGGTGGCCGGGCGGGAGTTCGAGATCGCGGCCGGCCGGGTCGAGCAGGGCGCGGTGTGCGCGTCACGCTGGGTGTTCTCGGGGCTGGTGCGGGGGCGGCCGTTCATGACGGTCGAGGTGATCTACAAGGCCGACGCCGGCAAGGTGGCGCGCTGGCCGGAGCCGGGCTTCGCGATCCACATTGAGGGGGTGCCGCAGATGACGATGTCGATCGACGAGGTCTCCCACGGCCTGGCCGCCGCGGCCGCCCACGCCATCAACGCCATCCCCTCCGTCTGCACCGCTCCGCCCGGCATCCGCACCCTGCTTGACCTTCCCCTCCCCACCGCACGCGCCCGGGTCCGCATCCGTTAAGCGGGCGGGGGAAGGGCACGTACGGCGGGGGAAGCGTCAGGCGGGGAAAGCGTCAGTTGTGCGGGAGGAAGCGCCCGTACTGCCCGCGGTGATAGAGGAGCGGGCGGGCCGGGGTGGTCTGGGCGGCGGTGACCAGACCGACCACCAGCGTGTGGTCGCCTATCTCCACGGTCGTGTGGGGAATGCAGATGAGATGCGCGGAGACGTCCTCCAGCAACGGCGTGTCGTGCGGGCCGGGCCGCCAGCGGGTGGGCTCGGCGAAGCGGTCGATGCCGCGCCGGGCGAAGCGGGTGGCCAGGTCGTGCTGGTGCCCGGCCAGGACGTTCACCGCGAAATGGTCGGCCAGCCGGAGCCAGGGCCAGGTGGTGGACGACTGGTCGACATAGAAGGACACCAGCGGCGGATCGAGGCTCACCGAGGAGAACGAGGTCGCCGTCAGGCCCACCGGGACGCCCTCCGGTCTGGCCGTCACGATGACCACTCCGGCGGCGTGCTGGGCCAAGGCCGTACGGAACTCGTCGCGGTCCAGGGAAATGGTCATCTCAGCGCTCCTTCCCTGACCGTTATCTGCGGCACGACCTGATCTGCCCAGCGGGCCAAGGGCCCGTCGTCTCCTGGCAGCTCCGACTCCAGGAGGGCCAGACCGGGGGTGGGGACGAAGGCCCCCAGCTCCACCAGGAGAGGACGGAAGTGGACCTCCACCGCCAGGGCGTGCTTGAGGTCGCCCATGACGAGGATCGGCAGGGCGGCAGTGCCGGCCAGGGCGTTCGGGGGCAGCCGGTCGAGGAACGCCTTGAGCAGGCCGGTGTAGGTCGCCTTGTAGGTGGGGCTGGCCACGACGGCCACCGAGGCGCTGGTGAGGAGTTCGAGGGCGATCTCCAGATTCGCGCTGCTCTGCGGGAGGAGCAGTTCCGGGGCGAGGGCCGACAGGTCGATGACATCCCTCGGACCCGTGTGGCCGAGCCGGGCGGCGATGGCGTCGGTGGCCGCGACCGCCGCCCCCAGCGTGCGCGATCCGGCGCGCGGGTTGCCGACGACAGTGACGATGCTCATGAGGCGGTGGCCAATCCGTAGTGGTCGCGAAGGGTTCGGGCCTCGTACTCCTTGCGGAACAGGCCGCGGATCTGCAGTTCGGGGACGACCTGCTCGACGAAGTCCGCGAGGCCGCCCGGCAGGTGCGGGGGCATGATGTTGAAGCCGTCGGCCGCGCCGTTCTCGTACCACTCCTGGAGCTGGTCGGCGATCTGCTCGGGCGTGCCCGCGACGACCCGGTGGCCGCGGCCGCCGGCGAGCTTGCCGATGATCTCGCGGATCGACAGGTCGCCGCGCGCCGCCAGGTCCTTGATCAGCTTGATGCGGCTCTGCTGGCCGTCCGGGTTGGGTGGTATTTCCGGTAGCGGGCCGTCCAAGGGGTGGGCGGTGAGGTCGACGCCGAGGATGTTCGAGAGCTGCTGCACGCCGTACGCCGGGACGATGAGATCTTCCAGCTCCTTCTCCAGCCGCAGCGCCTCGCGCTCGGTGGAGCCGATGATGGGCGAGACGCCGGGAAGGATCTTGAGGTCCTGGGGACGGCGGCCGTACGCGGGGAGCCTGCCCTTGAGATCGGCGTAGAACTCCTGGGCGTCCTCGAGGGTCTGCTGCGCGGTGAACACCGCCTCCGCGAACCTCGCCGCGAACTCCTTGCCGTCCTCCGACGACCCGGCCTGGACGAGGAGAGGGCGGCCCTGGGGCGAGCGCTGGACGTTCAGCGGGCCCTGGACCTTGAAGTGCGTGCCCACGTGGTCGATCGGCTGGACCCGGGAGAGGTCGGCGTAGACCCCGGTGCGCCGGTCGCCGACGACCGCTCCGTCCGCCCAGCTCTCCCAGAGCGCGTTCGCCACCTGGAGGAACTCCTCCGCCCGGTGGTAGCGCTCGCTGTGCGGCGGGCGTTCGATGCCGAAGTTGCGGGCCTCGGCCTCGCCGGCGGAGGTGACGATGTTCCAGCCCGCCCGGCCGCCGCTGATGTGGTCCAGCGAGGCGAACTTGCGCGCCACGTGGAACGGCTCGTTGTACGTCGTGGACACCGTGGCGATCAGGCCGATGTGGTCGGTGACGGCGGCCAGGGCGGCGAGGAGGGTGAGGGGCTCCAGCCCGCCGAGCGCGTTGTGCCGGACATTTCCCCACAGGGCGAGGCCGTCGGCGAGGAACACCGAGTCCAGCTTGCCGCGTTCGGCGATCCGGGCCAGTTCCTGGAAGTGCCGGATGTCGGTGATGCGGCTCGGCTCGGTCAGCGGGTGCCGCCACGCGGCCTCGTGGTGGCCGACGCCCATCAGGAAGGCGTTCAGGTGCATGGTCACGTGGTCCTCCAGGTGGAGAAGCGTCGCTCCAGGCGTACGAGGAGCAGGTTGAACAGCAGGCCGAGCACCGAGATCGTGATGATCCCCGCGTACATGTCGGGCACCCGGAAGTTGTACTGCGCGTAGTTGATGAGGTAGCCGAGCCCCGCCTTGGCGCCGACCATCTCGGCGGCGATCAGCACGAGGATCGAGTACGCCCCGGCCAGGCGGATGCCGGTGAAGATGGTGGGCACCGCGGCGGGCAGGATGACCTTCTGGAACAGCCGGTACGGCCCGAGCCCCATGGACCTCGCCGACTTGATCAGGAGCGGGTCGACGCTTTTGACGCCCGCGATGGTGTTGAGCAGGATCGGCCAGGCGCAGGCGTACAGGATGATCGACACCTTGGACGTCTCCCCCAGCCCCAGGACCAGCACGAACACGGGCAGCAGGGCCAGGGCGGCGGTGTTGCGGAACAGCTCCAGGACCGGGTTCAGGAGCTCGGCCACCGGGCGGTACCAGCCGATCAGCAGACCCAGCGGGATGGCGACCACGATGGCCGCCCCGAACCCGGCCAGCGACCTGATCAAGGAGGCTTGGGCGTGGTCGGCCAGCTCGCCGCTGCGGAGCAGGTCGTACCAGGCGGTCAGGACGTCACTCAACGGCGGGAGGAAGGTGGGGTCCACCACCTGGGCCCTGGGCAGGATCTCCCAGACGGCGGCCAGCACGACGATCGCGGCGGACGCGTTGACCACCCGGCGGGCGACGCCCCAGAGGCTACGGCGCCGGACGGCGGCGGGACGCACCGGCGCGAGGGTCGTGACGGCGGGCGGGCGGAGGTGGTCCTCGTCAAGCGGGGAGACCGAGAGGCTGAGCGAAGGTCTGGCCAACGGGAGTCACCTCCTCGCGCAGCAGCGTCCAGATCGCGTGGCGGTATTCACCGAACACCGGATCGGCCCGCAGGTCCCCCTCGCGGGAGGCGAACGAGACCGGTACGACGGCCCGGATGCGACCGGGGCCTGGCGTCATGACGGCGACCCGCTGCCCCAGGTAGACCGCCTCGTCGATGCCGTGGGTGATGAACACGATGGTCTTGCCGGTCTTGTTCCAGATGCGGAGCAGCTCCTCCTGGAGGGACTCGCGGGTCTGGGCGTCGAGGGCGGCGAACGGCTCGTCCATGAGCAGGACGTCCGGGTCGTAGGCGAGGCTGCGGGCGATGGCGACCCGCTGCCTCATGCCGCCCGAGAGCTCGTGCGGGTAGCGCTCGTCGAAGCCGTGCAGCCCGACCAGGTCGAGGTAGCCGCGGGCGCGCTCACGGCGTTCGCGCCGCGGCACCCCCTTGGCCTCCAGCCCGAACTCCACGTTCGCCACCGCGGTCCGCCAGGGGAACAGCGCGTACTGCTGGAAGACGATGCCCCGATCGAGCCCCGGACCCGTGACGGGGACGCCGTCGATGCGGATCTCGCCGCGCGTGGGCAGGGTCAGGCCGCTGAGCAGGTCGAGAAGGGTGGACTTGCCGCATCCGCTGGGGCCGACGAGCGTGAGGAACTCGCCTTCGGCCACGTCGAGCGAGATGTCGGACAGAGCGGTGAAAGAGCTGCCGCGGACGGCGAACTCCTTGGTCACGGACACGAACTCGATCTTCATCAGGAGCCTCCCGAGACGAACGGGTTGTAGGCGTTGGTGTAGACGTCCTGGGGCTTGATCTGACCGGGCTTGATCTCGCCCGCGCCCTCCAGCCAGGAGATCCACCGCTGGAACTCCTGCGGCTCGATCACCCCGCCCTTGGTCGCGACGCCGCTGCTCTTCCAGAAGCCGACGGTGGTGGAGTCCTCGTTCCTGGCCCGCTTGGCGATGATCTTCTTGAACTCGGCCACGACCTCTTCACGGGTGTGCGTCTGGGTCCACTGGATGGCCTTGGCAGTGGCCTCGACGAACTTCCTGGTCGTGTTCGGGTTCTGCTTGATGAAGCGGTCGGTCAGTACGTACGTCCCGGCCGAGAAGTCGCCGAACAGGTCGACGTCCTTGAACAGGGTCGTGAGACCGCCACGCTCCAGCGCCTTGTCGCGCAGGATGCCGCCGAGCGCGGCCACGTCGATCTGTTTCTGGCGCAACGACTGCTCGGCGCTGACGGGTGGGACGGCGACCAGTTCGACCTGCTTGATCTCGGCCGGGGTCAGGCCGCCGCGCTTGAGGTATTCCTTCAGCACGGCTTCGGCGTGGG
The DNA here is from genome assembly GCF_040648335.1 of Nonomuraea sp. NPDC049158. Classification (NCBI taxonomy): domain Bacteria; kingdom Bacillati; phylum Actinomycetota; class Actinomycetes; order Streptosporangiales; family Streptosporangiaceae; genus Nonomuraea; species Nonomuraea sp. NPDC049158. The sequence continues at coordinate 54,636 of NZ_JBEZDM010000046.1, read as the reverse complement.
CGCCCAGGGTGTTCATGCCGACCTTCTTGCCGATCAGGTCGCGGGCGCTGTGGATCGGGCTGTCCTGGAGGGTGAAGTAGCCCTGGTAGGAGTTCTGGTCACTGCCGTAGTAGCTGATCACGGCCTTGATCGGGGCCTTGGCGGCGACGAGCTTGACCACGGCGCCGTTGAACGCGCCACCGAAGTCGCTCTGTCCCGTGGCGGCCGTCTGGATGTCCTGCGGTCCGCTGGTCGTGTTGCCGATCCACTTGAGCTTGACGGGTTTGAGATAGCCGAGCTCCTCGGCCAGCTCGGGGAAGGTGACGGTGCCGACACTGCCCTGGTAGCGCAGTTCCTGGGTTTCGGCGGCGCCCTGGGCGGTGCCGCACGCCGTGACGGCGAGGAGAAGAGGGACAAGGGAAGCGAGACGCTTGATCACGAGATGTCCTCAAATAAAGGGGGACGGGGGCTAAGTCGTGATCAGTGACACTGTGCGCTGACGACGCGGCAGAAGTCGACATGCGCGCGCCGGGTGAGGTCCGGGCTCATGCACTCGACGCTACGCAGCCGTGGTCAAGAAGTCAACATTTCCTACTGGGTTTACATGAAATAAATGTCACCTGGTCAGGCCCCCGCGAACCACAGCTCCGGCTCGCCGAGCACCCGCCGCGCCCGTCCCCGCGACTCCAGCCACACCAGGTGCGCCAGCGTCTCGTTGGTGGCCGCGCGCCGCATGAACGGCGGGATCGTCTCCCAGGGCCGCGACCAGGTCAGGCCGGTCGCGATGTCCCAGCAGCAGATCCCGTCGGAGGCGCCCGCGAGCATCCGCTCGATCTCCGCCAGCCGCTCCTCGTGATGCGCCATCACGTAGTCGACCCGTTCGGCCAGCTCCAGGAACCGGTACTCGTGCGCGGGCAGCACCTCCTCCACATCCAGCTTCCGTACGGCGGCCAGCGCGTCGAGGTAGTCGGCCAGCGGATTGGGCGCGGACTGCGGATGCACGGCCACCATCGGCGTGATCTTGGCCAGCACGTGATCGCCGGAGAACAGCAGTTTCCTGGACGGCGACACGAAGCAGAGGTGGCCGGGCGAGTGGCCGGGGGTCCAGACGGCCCGCAGGTCCCAGCCGGGCAGGTCCAGCCGGTCGCCGTCCTCGACCAGCCGGTCGGGCTTGGCCATCGACACCATGTGCCTGATCATCATCGAGGCGCCGGCCAGCTCGTCCAGGGTCAGCTCGGGCACCCCGGACCGGACCAGCAGCGCCCGTTCGCGCTCGACCAGCGAGTCGATGGCGCTGTCGTCGTAGCGATCGTGGACGAGGCGCGCGTCGGCGGGGTGCAGGGCGATCCACGCGCCCGACATCTCCCGGACCCGCCCGGCCAGGCCGTAGTGATCGGGATGGATGTGGGTCACCAGTACGCCCTTGACGTCGGTGATCGCGTACCCGGCGACCCGCAACCCCGCGACGAGCGCCTCGTAGGCCTCGTCGGTGTTCCAGCCGGCATCGACGATGGCGACCCCGTCGGGCAGTTCCAGGACGTAGACCAGCACGTAACGCAGGGGGTTGACCGGGATCGGCACCGGAACCGACCACAGTCCCGGCCGCACCCGCTCGACCTCGGGAATCGTTCCGCCGAGCCACGCCGCGCGCTGGGTCTCGCTGGATGGAGTCACCACAAACTTCGCCATGCTCAGCATTGTGCCCGAACCATGTTCTACTACCGATCAGCGGGCTGGCCCGGGAAAAGGCTGGTTTCAGTCGGCTGTGAGCCCCTCGGCGATCTTCAACAGCTCGCGCTTCGTCTTGGCGCCGCCGAGCTTCTTGGCGTACACCGGGCTGATCATCACCTCGGCCCGCCGCCCCTCGCTCATGGTCAGGAGGAGGCTCGGGGTGCCCTTCCCGCCGTCCTCGCCGACCCACTGGGTGATCAGGTACCCGGTCCGGTCGCCGATGGCCACCTCTTCACCCTTCCCGTCCTTGCGGTACTCCTGGACGCGGTCATCGGGTTCCTGGACGGCCGCGCCTTCGTACACGTAGATCTGGACGCAGTAGAAGCCGTGCTTGTCTCCGTCGTAGTTCCATGAGGTCGTGCACTTGTCGCCGAAGTTCAGGGACCAGTTGCCCCACCGCAACCCGTCGGGCAGGTAACCCACCTTGACGCGCCCGAAGGCCCTTCCGTCGCCCAGGTCCGCGAAATCGGGGGTCGGAGACGGGGGCATGGGGGTGTCGTCGATGGCGGGAGTGTCCGGCTGCGTCGGATCAGGGGTCGCGGGTGACGTGCTGACCGTGGGCGTCAGCACGGTCGTGGGGCTGGGCCCGAGGATCAGAAAGGCGGGGACCGCGGTGGCGACGACGGCCGCCGACACGGCCATGGCGGCGAACTTGACCCCGTACAGGCCCTTTACCGGGCGGGGCGAGCCGGCCGGGGCGCGGGCATGCGGACGAACAGCAGCGCGGAGGCCAGGACCACCCCCGCGGCGAGCGACCACGTGGCGGACAGGCCGGCCTGGGCGGCCAGGGTGCCGAACATCAGGTTGGGCAGCGCCGCCCCCGCCTGCAGGGACAGCGAGCTCGTCGAGGTCACCGTCGTGCGCTGCGCGGCCGTGACGGCGTGGTGCGTCATCTCCGAGCACAGCACCCCGGCCACCGAAAGGCCGACGAACATGACGACATAGGCCAGCCCGGTGCCCGCGAAACCGGGCGCCCCGTCGAGGCCCGCCGTGGCCGCCAGGGCGGCGATGGCCAGCGCGGTCAGGACGACGCCCGCCACCGCGCCGCGTACCGAACCGCCCGCCGCCCTGGCCACCCGGGGCACGATCGTGCTGCCCACCGCGCTGCCGGCGAACCCGAGCGCCGCCACGACGGCATAGCCGGTGCTGCCCAGCTCCGCCGTGCCCGCCAGCGCCGCCAGCCTGCCGGGGGTGAGCAGCTCGACGCTGGCCAGCGCGACGCCCGACGCCGCGGCGGCCAGCATCAGGCGACGCAGCAGCGGTCCACCCGCCGCCAGCCGCACGCCCTCGGCCACGGTCGCGGGCACATCCCGGACCACCCGCCCGAGCGACCGCCCGACGCGCTGCGGGTGCGCGGCCTCGGGCAGCGCGAAGAGCACCGTCACCAGCAGCACGAGCCCGGCCGCCGCGCCCAGCAGCGGCGGCAGCGCCAGGGGCGTCATCACCGCCGGCGGCACCGCGAGCGGCGCGAACCCGCCTGCCAGCACGCCCAGCAGCAGCGCCACCGACTCCATCGCACCGCCGCGCGCCAGGCCCGGCTTGAGGTCGGCGTCCGGTCCTTCGAGGTCGTGGAGCGTGTCGACGTACCAGGCGGCGGCGGGGCCGCTGGACAGGGCACGGGCGACGCCCTTGAGCACACCGGTGGCCAGGAACATCCAGAACGTGGTCGAGACCGCCATCAGCGTGAGCGCGGCGACGGTGAACGCGGCCGAGATCGCCAGGACCGTCCGGCGGCCGATCACGTCGGCCAGGCCGCCGGTGGGCAGTTCGAGGCTGATGGTGACGATCGAGAACACCACGACGGCGAGCCCGACCTGGGCCAGGCTGAGTCCCCGTTCGGTCATCAGCAGCACCATGACGGCGCTCATCAGGCCGGGCGGCAGCCAGGTCAGGAAGCTGACCAGCAGGTAACGGCGTAACGCGGATCGGGCTGTCATCAGCCGTCCTCCCCGTCCAGCGGCCCGCGAGGGAAGACCGCCGACCAGACGCTCATCGGCACGGCGCCGGGATCGTCCGCGTAGCGTTCGCTGAGCTCGCGCACCAGCGCGTCGACGCGCTCGCTGAGCTCACGGACACCCGCGGCGGGCAGCCGCACCAGATGGTCGCTCATCCCGGAGACCTCGACCAGCTCGGCGGGCCACTCCCCCGCTTCGAAGGCCTCGACCGCCCGCCCCAGCGCCTCCAGCTGGCGCAGCTGCATGATCCGGACGGCCTCCTGCCCCTCGGGCGTGGCCGCCATCTCCAGGTTGTCCCAGGAGGTGTACTGATGGCGGGCCCGCCAGCGGCGTTCCCGGCCGTCGCGCCGCTCGGGGTCCTCCTCGATGAAGCCGTACTTGGCCAGCTCGCGCAGGTGGTAGCTGGTCGAGCCGGAGCTCTCCCCTACCTTGCGCCCCAGCTCGCTGGCCGTCGCGGGACCGTCGCCGCGCAGCAGGCCGAGCAGCCGCACCCGCAGGGGGTGCGCCACCACCTTGAGCACCTGAGGATCGCTGATCTTGAACTGCTCTTCCATAGTCGAAGGCTAAACCGCAAAGGCAATTTTGCAAAGAGAATTTTGCGAGTTTCCCTGACGAATAAACTGGGCCGCATGCTTGATGAGATCTGGGTGGACGAGGCGGTCTTCGCCCTGCGTCCCGACTTCGCGGTGCTGGTCATGACGGCGCACGGCCTGCGCAACGGGCCCACCGACGACCGTTCCCGCGCCTGGCTGGCCGCGGCCTCGGAGCAGCCCGTACAGACCGAGAAGATCGACGCGTGGAAGGACGCCTACCGCGCGTTCGGCGCCAAGCCACAGAAGACCAGACCCTCGGTCGACGCCCTGACCCGCAGGCTGCCGCTGCCGGAGATCAACCAGGCCGTCGACGCCTACAACTCGATCAGCGTGAAGCACGCGCTGCCGATCGGCGGCGAGGACCTCGACCACTACGCCGGCCCGCCGCGACTGCTCAGGGCGGACGGCGACGAGGAGGCGGAGGCGCTCGGCGCCCCGGAGCCCGGCGAGGTGATCTGGCGCGACGACACCGGCGTCACCTGCCGCAGGTGGAACTGGCGCCAGGTGGCGCGCACCCGGCTCACCGAGGAGACCACGAACGCGATCTTCATCCTGGAGCGGCTGGAGCCGATGTCCATGGAGGAGCTCAAGGAGGCGGGCGAGGAGTTGGCGAACCTGCTGACCGAGCTGTCCCCGGAGGTGCGGATCAGCACCAGAGTGCTGTCTGGGGTGAAATAAACCTGCCGCACAGCTGTTGATACCAAACAGTGATAATTGCGGCACCCCCTGGATTGACTAGGGGGGCGTGACCTCTTCGGACTCTCTTGAGAGGATCGGGCGAGGCCGCGGGGCGTCTCTTGCGCGCGCCGCCGGGCAAGACGAGTAACCTTGGACAGGTTCTCTAACATCAACGCCGATCTGCGGAAGAGGGCGATTTCCGCCGTGTCGTCTGAGTCGTCGCGGACAAACCCGCTGGCAAGCTTTGGACAGAACGAGTGGCTTGTCGACGAGCTGTACCAGAAGTACCTCCAAGATCCCGAGTCTGTGGACCGGGCTTGGTGGAACTTCTTCGCTGACTACAACCCTGATTATGGACCGGGCAGAATGCCCGCCAAGGAGGCGGCGAACGGCACAGTGACCGCCCCGGCTCCCACGGCGGCTCCACCCAAGGCCGCACCGGCTGCCCCGGTCCCCGATGTCAAGCCGAAGCAGCCTGCGGCCCCGGTGCCCGCGGGCGCCGAGGAAGTCAAACTGCGCGGTGCCGCCGCACGCACCGCCGCCAACATGGACGCCTCGCTCGTCATTCCGAGCGCGACCAGCGTCCGGGCCATCCCGGCCAAGTTGCTCATCGACAACCGCATTGTGATCAACAATCACCTCAAGCGGGGACGCGGCGGCAAGGTCTCCTTCACGCACCTGATCGGCTATGCCGTCATCAAGGCGCTGCGGGCCATGCCGGAGATGAACTACTCCTACACCGAGGTCGACGGCAAGCCGACCCTGGTCAAGCCGCAGCACGTAGGGCTCGGCCTGGCCATCGACGTCCAGAAGAGCAACGGCGAGCGGCAGCTCATGGTGCCTTCCATCAAGGGCGCCGAGGACATGGACTTCCGGCAGTTCTGGATGGCCTACGAGGAGGTCGTCCGCAAGGCCCGCTCGGGCAAGCTCGGAGTCGACGACTTCGCGGCCACCACGATCTCGCTGACCAACCCCGGCACGATCGGCACCGTCCACTCGGTCCCGCGCCTGATGCCCGGCCAGGGCACCATCATCGGCGTCGGCGCGATGGAATACCCGGCCGAATACCAGGGCGCCTCACCCGACACGCTCTCGCGCCTGGCCGTCTCCAAGGTCATGACGCTGACCAGCACCTATGACCACCGGATCATCCAGGGCGCCCAGTCGGGCGACTTCCTGCGCACGATCCACCGGCAGCTGCTCGGCGAGGACGGCTTCTACGACGAGATCTTCGAGGCGCTGCGGATCCCCTACGAGCCGGTCCGCTGGGTCCAGGACATCTCGGCCTCGCACGATGACGACGTGGCCAAGTCCGCTCGGGTGATCGAGCTGATCCACGCCTACCGCGTCCGCGGCCACCTCATGGCCGAGACCGACCCGCTGGAGTACAAGCAGCGCAAGCACCCCGACCTCGACATCCAGTCCCATGGCCTGACGCTGTGGGACCTGGAGCGCGAGTTCGCGACCGGCGGCTTCGGCGGCCGGCCACTGATGAAGCTGCGCGAGATCCTGGGTGTGCTGCGCGACTCCTACTGCCGCACGGTCGGCATCGAGTACATGCACATCCAGAACCCCGAGGAGCGGTCCTGGATCCAGGCGCGGATCGAGAAGCCGCACGCCTCCCCGGCCCGTGACGAGCAGCTCAACATCCTGAGCCGGCTCAACACGGCCGAGGCCTTCGAGACGTTCCTGCAGACCAAGTTCGTCGGGCAGAAGCGCTTCTCGCTGGAGGGCGGCGAGTCCCTGATCCCGCTGCTCGACTCGGTGATCAGCGACGCCGCCGACGACGACCTCGACGAGGTCGTCATGGGCATGGCCCACCGCGGCCGGCTCAACGTGCTGGCCAACATCGTCGGCAAGTCCTACGGGCAGATCTTCGGTGAGTTCGAGGGCAACATCGACCCGCGCACCGCGCACGGCTCGGGTGACGTGAAGTACCACCTGGGCGCGTCGGGCACCTTCACCGCTCCCAGCGGCAAGACGATCGGCGCCTCCGTGGTGGCCAACCCGTCTCACCTGGAGGCGGTCGACCCGGTGCTCGAAGGCGTCGTCCGCGCCAAGCAGGACCTGCTGGAGCGCGGCGAGGAGGGCTTCACGGTCCTGCCGATCCTCATCCACGGCGACGCGGCCTTCGCCGGCCAGGGCGTCGTGGCCGAGACGCTCAACCTGTCGCAGCTGCGCGGCTACCGCACCGGCGGCACCGTGCACGTGGTGGTCAACAACCAGGTCGGCTTCACGACATCACCCGCTTCGTCCAGGTCGAGCGTCTACGCGACCGACGTGGCCCGGATGATCCAGGCGCCGATCTTCCACGTCAACGGCGACGACCCCGAGGCCGTGGTCCGCGTGGGCGAGCTGGCCTACGAATACCGCCAGGCGTTCCGCAAGGACGTCGTCATCGACCTGATCTGCTACCGCCGCCGCGGCCACAACGAGGGCGACAACCCCGCCTTCACCCAGCCGCTGATGTACGACCTGATCGACGCCAAGCGCTCCACTCGGAAGCTCTACACCGAGGCGCTGATCGGCCGGGGCGACATCACGGTGGAGGAGGCCGAGCAGGCGCTGCGCGACTACCAGGCCAAGCTGGAGCAGGCGTTCACCGAGACCCGCGAGGCGGCGAAGAAGCCGCCGGAGGCGGGTGCGATGCGGGTGCCGCCCGCTGAGGTGATCAAGTGGTCGCACAACGACACGCCGACCGAGATCACCGACGAGACGCTCAAGCGGATCGTCGACACCCAGCTCAACCTGCCCGAGGGCTTCACGCCGCACCCGCGCCTGGCGCCGGTGCTGCAACGCCGCGGCCAGGCGGTCGAGCAGGACGCGATCGACTGGAGCATGGGTGAGACGCTGGCCTTCGGCTCGCTGCTCATCGACGGCCACCCGGTCCGCGTGGTCGGCCAGGACACCCGCCGGGGCACGTTCACCCAGCGCCACGCGGTGCTGGTCGACCGGGTGACCGGCGAGGATCACACCCCGCTCAAGGTCTTCAACCAGGGCACCACGAAGTTCTACATCTACGACTCGCTGCTCAGCGAGTTCGCGGCGCTGGGCTTCGAGTACGGCTACAGCGTCGTGCGACCCGATGCCCTGGTGGCCTGGGAGGCCCAGTTCGGCGACTTCGTCAACGGCGCCCAGACGATCATCGACGAGTTCATCTCGTCCGGTGAGCAGAAGTGGGGCCAAAGGTCGGCGGTCGTGCTGCTGCTGCCGCACGGCTTCGAGGGCCAGGGTCCCGACCACTCCTCGGCCCGCATCGAACGGTTCCTGCAGGTCTGCGCGCTCGACAACATGACGGTCGCGCAGCCCACCACTCCGGCCAACTACTTCCACCTGCTCAGGTGGCAGGTCGAGTCGGGCAGGCGCAAGCCGATGGTCGTCTTCACGCCGAAGTCGCTGCTGCGTCACAAGCGGGCCGTCTCGAAGGCGTCCGACTTCACCACGGGCACCTTCCAGCCGGTGCTCGGCGACACCATCGTCGAGCCGGGCAAGGTCACCAAGGTCGTGCTCTCCTCGGGCAAGATCTACTACGACCTGCTCGACCGGCGCGAGAAGTCGGGCCGCGACGACGTCGCACTGGTCCGTCTGGAGCGGCTCTACCCGTTCCCGGCTGAGGAGCTCGCCGCCGAGCTCTCCCGCTACGGCTCGCAGGCCGAGCTGGTGTGGGCGCAGGACGAGCCGGTCAACATGGGGCCGTGGCCGTACCTCACGCTCAAGCTGGCCGAGGACCCGGACCTGCTGAACGGCCGCGCGCTACGTCGCGTCTCGCGGACTCCCAACAGTTCGCCCGCGACCGGCTCGCACTCCTCCCACGACAACGAGCTCGAGGGAATCTTGAGCGAGCTGTTCGGCTAGTCAGCCAGTCGCTTCATCGCCTAAGCCCCCGCCGTCATCGGCGGGGGCTTAGTGCTGAAGGGCTTGCTGCTGAAAGAGGTGCGCGTCGCAGGCCACGCGCGCAGTCACAAGATCGTCTTGCGGACCGTGCGGACCGATCCGCGCGAGCTCGAGCAGCGTGGCCCGCTGACTAAAGTCAGACGTGGACGCGCCGATGCCTGGACCCCAGCCGGCGACCTGACGGCGCGGCCGCGCGACTGATGAATGGAGAGCGATGTACTTCACCGACCGGGGGATCGAGGAGCTGGTCGAGCGGCGTGGCGAGGAAGAGGTCAGCCTGCTGTGGCTGGGCGAGCGGCTGCGTGAGTTCGTGGACCTCAATCCCGAGTTCGAGACGCCGGTCGAGCGCCTGGCCACCTGGCTGGCCCGGCTCGACGACGAAGACGACTGACGCGGCGCGGCGCGACGCGACGGACCGGCCCCCCGTGACCGACGAGAAGCACGAACGGCGCGAATCGCCACCCACACGCGATACATCTTGAGTTTTCGACAGACGCGACATATCGTGTCTTGTGTGGACGTGTCGTCGAAAGGGACAGGCATCATGCGGCAGTGGACGATCGAGGGGCCGGAGCAGCTGACGTTCGGCTCGGTGACCGCGCTTGACGTACGGATCGTCGCGGGACGGGTGGCCGTGCTGGCCACCGACGGGCCACCGACCCTGGAGGTGGCCGAGATCGACTCCGCTCCGCTGATCGTGACCTACGACGAGGAGAGCGGGGAGCTCACCGTCGCCTACAAAGACCTCACCTGGGAGGGCATGCTCGGCTGGCTGCGGCGCGACCGCCGCAAGAGCGTCCTGACGCTCGCCGTGCCCAAGAAGTGCACGGTCAACGTGGGCGTCGTCTCCGGCTCGGCGGTCGTCGCCGGGTTCGAGAAGGCGACCCAGGTCAGGAGCGTCTCCGGCGACATCGTGCTCGACGGGGTGAGCGGCGACGTGAGCGCCACGACCGTCTCGGGCAGCGTGGAGAGCCGGGCGATGGACGGCGACCTGGCGTTCAAGAGCGTCTCCGGCGAGCTCACCGTCGCCGACGGCACGCCGCGCCGCCTGCGCGCCAACACCGTGTCCGGGCGGATCACCGCCGACCTGGAACTGCGGCCGACCGGATATGTGACCTTCAACAGCATGTCCGGTGACATCCTGGTAAGGCTGCCCGAGAACGTGGAGGCGGACGTCAGCATGCGTTCCACCTCCGGCAGGCTGGTCAGCACGTTCGAAAACCTGTCAGACGCGAGCCGCCCGGGCAACAAGTCGATGTCCGGACGGCTGGGTGGCGGCATGGCCTCGGTGACGGCGACCACCGTCTCCGGTGAGGTCACGCTGCTCAAGGGAGAGAAGCGATGAGCCCTGTCTTCGGTCACGGCCGGCTCCGGCTGTACCTGCTGAAGCTGCTGGAGGAGAGCCCTCGGCACGGCTACGAGGTCATTCGCCTGCTACAGGACCGCTTCCTCGGCGTCTACTCGCCCTCCCCCGGCACGATCTACCCGCGCCTGGCCCGCCTGGAGGAGGAAGGCCTGGTGACGCACGAGGTGATCGAGGGCAAGAAGGTGTTCTCGATCACCGACCGGGGTCGCGACGAGCTCAACGCCCGCCTGGACGAGCTCGACGACCTGGAGCAGGAGATCTCCGCCTCGGTGCGCGACATCGCGCGCGAGGTGAAGGAGGACGTCCGCGAAACGGTCAAGTCGCTGCGCGACGAACTCACCAAGATGGCCAAGGACGTCCGCACCGGCGTCGCCGACGACCCCAGGCGGGTGCGCGACCAGCAGAAGGCCAACATCCAGCGGCTCAAGGAGCAGCAGAAACGCCAGTGGATGGAGCACGCCACCAACTGGCAGGACCAGGGCGAGCGGCTCACCGGCGAATGGCGCAGGATCTGGTCCGAGGTCTGGAGCACGCTGGGCGGCGCGCCGCCCAGCCGCGCCGAACTCGACGCCGAGCTGGGCGAACGCCTGGCCGACTTCGTCGCGCAGGTACGCCGCGAGGCATCGGCCGCCCCGCTCACCCGCAAGGCGATCGACGAGGTACGCGCCACGCTCGACGAGGCCTCCCGGCAGATCCGCGACTCCCTGAAACCCTGACACGATCGGACCGCTAAGCGAGGTGAAGAGCCCGCCCCAAGCCGCGCAGGCTCCGGGCGGCCTTCCGGGCGTGATAGGCGATCGGCATGTACCGCAGCCGCTCCGGCAGGCGCGGGGCGAGCATCGCCACCGCCCGCCCGAGCTGCCGCAGCCGCCACTCGTCCCGCGCCGACCAGGGTAGATCAAGCTTCTTCCGTACGATGGGCGGCAGCGTCCCCACCGTCACGAAGTAGTTGAACTCCCCCGATCCCACCCCCACCGGCGCCCAGAGCCGGCGCAGCGGCCGGGGCAGCCCGGGCGGCATCGGGGTCCCCCGCATGACGGCGAGCACGTCGATCGCCGTCGGATGCGGCTCCAGCCGCTCGGCCGCCATCTCATCGAAGTAGCACCAGAACTCCTCGACGGTCGCGGGCATCTCCCGCCCCGGCACCCGCAGGATCGCCCCCAATTGTCGCGATTCCTCATAGAGCCGTCGTTCAGCGTCTTCGGTGTAGGGGGTGCCGAAGTAGCGGTTGAGGGTGACGAAGCGCTCGAACAGCGACAGGTGCACCCAGGCCCAGGCCGCGCCGTTGAGCGCGTGGTAGGACCTGCCCTGCTCGTCCACCCCGCTGATCGGCTTGTGCAGCTCGCGCAGCCGCTCACCCTCGGCCAGGCCGCCCACTCCGCCGTACACCCATGTCTGGACCGAGGTGAGCGTGCGGTGGAGCCGGCCCCACGGGTCCTGCTTGTAGGTGGAGTGCCGGGCGACGGCCGCGCCCACCGCGGGGTGCATGGTCTGGAGGACCAGCGCGCTGCCCGCCACGAGCAGGTTGCGGTATTCACCGGCGGTCTCCCAGTGCAACGAGCCTGGGCCGAACGGTTCGACGTCCATGACGGCGCCTCCCGGGTGATACAACCTCACCTTCTTTGTATCATCCCGGGTGCGCGTAGGTAACCCTTCACTTATTCAGCGCGTAAAGACGATTTTTCCGAAGATGTCGCCTTCAGCGAGGGCGGCGAAGCCGTCGCGGGCGTCGGTCAGCGGCATCGTCCGGTCGATGACCGGCCGCAGCCCGGTCTGCTCCAGGAACACGGCCAGCCGCTGGAGCTGGTCACGCGTGCCCATCGTGGAGCCGATCACCGAGAGCTGGAGGAAGAACACCCGGTTCAGGTCGGCGGGCGGGACCGCGCCGCTGGTGGCGCCGCAGACCACGATGCGGCCGCCAGGCTTGAGCGACTTGAGCGAATGGTCCCAGGTGGCCTGACCGACGGTCTCCATGACGGCGTCGACCCGTTCGGGCAGCCGCGCGCCGGGCTCGAACACCCGGTCGGCGCCGAGCTTGGCGGCCTGCTCCCGCTTGGCGGCCGAGCGACTGGTCGCCCAGACCCGGTAACCGCCCGCCCGGCCGAGCGCGATCAGCGCGGTGGCGACCCCGCCACCGGCGCCCTGCACGAGCACGGTGGAGCCGGGCTCGAGAGCGGCTTTGTCGAACAGCATGCGGTAGGCGGTCAGCCAGGCCGTGGGCAGGCATGCGGCCTCCTCGAAGCTGAGCGCGGCCGGCTTGGGCACCAGGTTGCGGCGCGGCACGGCGACCAGGTCGGCGAACGTGCCGTCGTGCACCTCCGACAGCAGCGAACGCTTGGGGTCGAGCGTCTCGTCGGCCCCGGAGCCGATCACCGAGTGCACGATGACCTCGTTGCCGTCGGCGTCCACTCCGGCCGCGTCGCAGCCGAGCACGATCGGCAGCCGGTCCTGCCTGATGCCCACGCCTTTGAGCGTCCACAGGTCATGGTGGTTGAGGGCGGTCGCCCGTACGGTGACGGTCGTCCAGCCGTCCGGGACCTGCGGGTCCGGATGCTCGCCGAGCGTCAGCCCGGCGAGAGGATTGTCGGGATCGGTCTGTGAGGCGGTTACGGCGAACATGGCCGCACCTTACTTCAGCGTGATCCGGATCCCGTCGATGGCCCGCTGGACGAAACCGCGCGAGCCCGAGGCGACGATCTGCACATCGCCCCTGCATACGGTACGGGTGGGCCGCTTGAGGCCGTTGATCGCCGACGGTGTCCTGGCGTTCTTCCGGCAGTTGGGGGTCGGGATGAACTCGACCATGTCACCGGTCCCGCCGCCGAACCACAGCTGCGGCCCGACCGGTCCGCCCTGGATGGTCTCGCCCGGCTTCGCCAGACGGATCGAGCCACCGCCGCTCAGGACGAGGTAGCCGTCCTTGCCGACCTTCCCGCGCAGGCCCTTGGCCGTCGCCAGCCGATCTTCGAAGGTCAGCCCCTCCCGCCGGTCGTACATCGCCAGCCGCCACTTGCCGAACGCGAACATCAGCACCTGCCCGACCGAACCGACACCCGCCGGGCCCGGCCAGAGCGTGACGTTGGGCGTGAGGTTCCTGATCGGCTGAGCACCCCTGGAGATCTCCATCTCACCGCCGTAGGGGGCAGAGAAGCTGCGGTATTGCCCGGCGATCCAGGCCCCCTGGAACGGCCGCGCGCCCAGCTCGTTGAGCCGCAGCTCGGCGGGGTAGCGAACCTCCGCCCGCGTCCCGTCGGGGAACACCACCGCGATGACCTCGTTGCCGCCCTTGGCCTTGACCGGTGCGCTCACCACGTTGGGCGCGCCCTCGATCCTGGTCAACGACCGGATGGGCATGGGCGCGGAGGTCGACGTCGGCGGCGCGCGATCCGGCTCGGGGTCGCGGCTGGCCAGCAGGCTGACGATGGGGATCGCCAGCAGCACCGCCACCACACCGAGCCCGATCCACCGGCGCCGGCCACGGGCGCCCGCCTCGATGACGTCGAACTGACCGGCCACGGATATCCCCTGCCGAGGAGTGCTGTTTCACTCCTCAGTTCAGTTGAGCGGATGCCGCCAGCGCAAGCCCTGAAACTTGGCGAAATCAGCATCACAGGTCACGAATTCACAACCGTGCTCGATGGCCAGTGCGGCGAGATAGGCGTCGGGCACCAGGTTGCCCTTCGCCCCTCTTTGGCGGCACAGCCGGGTGAAGATCTGCCAGTGCCTGTCCTCGCCACTGACCAGGACGGCATGTGGCTGGTTGCGATAGTCCTGTGCGAACTTCACAGCCCGGTCGAGCGGGTCAGGATCGACGTAGACCCTCCGGTTGGTCACCAGCCTGATGAAGCCGTTGACGACGAAGTCGCTCACGGCATAGCTCGAATCGCCATTGATCATGTCGTCGACGAAGGCCAGATAGCGCTTCTGGTCAGGGACCTCGGCTCGAAAGGCGTTGACGAGGACGTTGGTGTCAGCGAGGAACATCCTGCACCTTCAGCTCGAAGTCGAGGTCGTACATGATGTGCTCGAGCTTCTCGCCCGCGTCGAGTCGTAGCAGGACGTCCGGCTGGTAACCCGGCCGAGCGTCGGACGTGATCAGCTCCACACGAGGCCGGTCGGCCGTTTCCGTGGAGCGGTTGAGTAGTTGTCGCAAAGCGTCCTCCATCACTGAGGTGAGACTGCGTCCGTTTCGTGCCGCGTACGCCTTGGCCTCGTTGAGGAGTGCTTCGTCGATCCGCACCGTTGTCCTCCGCATGACACCAGCGTCCGCCGCTGACATAAAAATGTCAACAGCAGATAGTAATCGCGCGGTCACAATTCTTGCACAGTCTTTAACCTCACCAGAGCGCTACATTGACCTTCCCGTCGGACGCCAGCCGCACCCGCCGGCCGACCAGCTCCCTGGACATGGCGTCCGCCAGGAGTTCCGCCTCCAGCACGTGGGCGTGAGCACGTCTCCCGTCCGGCAGGTCCACGACGAGGATGCCCTTCTCCGGCGCCCCGTCTCGCCCATGCGTCACCGTGTAGCCGGCCACCGTGGCGGGGCCGTCGTACAGGGCGACGATCTCCACCGGGTCGGCGGTGAAGACGGGCGCGGCATCGCCCAGGGTGCCGCCCGGATCCGTGGACCAGATGGCGTACGTGTGCTTGGTCAGGTGCATGCCGACCCCCGTCACCAGCCCGTGGCCCTGCTGGGCGCGCAGCAGCCCGGCCATCGTGGCCGTCGAGTGCAGGACGTAGTCGCTGGAGGGACCGCCCGCGTACGGCAGGCCGCCGGTGACCGTCAGGCCGCGCCGGTCGAGCGGGTCCAGCTTGATCGCGTCGCACGCCTGCCGCAGCGCGATCGCGAAGCAGCTGTAGAGGTCGAGCGCGTGGATGTCGTCGAGGCCCAGCCCGGCCCGCGCGAACGCGGCCTCGGCGGTGCGCCCGATGGCCTGCGAGGCGCCGAGCGCGGGTCGCGCCGCCGCCTCCCACGTGTCCTCGCCGTAAGCCCAGCCGCGCAGGTAGACGCGCTGATCGCGCGGTACGCCGAGCCGGTCGGCGAGTCCGGCGGCGACCAGGACGACGGCCGCCGCCTGGTCGACCTCCCCCACGGCCACGGTGTTGCGCGTGTACGGCCAGCCGATGAAGCGATTGCCGGCGACCAGTTCCTCCGGGGTTCGGGCGGTACGCCGCCAGGCGTGCGGGTTCGCGGCGGCGACCTCCGTCATCGGCGCCATCATCCGCCCCCGATCCACCATTTCCTCATTTATCGACATACCGAGGGACGCGCGGCGGGCCGTCTCCATGATCGGGTAGGTGTGGACCGGCAGGAACAGCTCGTGGGCCAGCTCCGCCGGATGCGGCGGGCGTTCCCAGCCGTAGGGCGGCTTGGGATCGGCCGGGTGGCTCCACGGCACGTGCTCGCCCGCCTGCCGGTAGGCCCGGCGGGTGGCCAGCGCCTCGGCGCCGGCGATCAGCGCCGAGTCGAGCTCCCCCGCCGCGATCCTGCCGGCGGCCTCCCCGATGAGGAGTTGCGGGGCCGTACCGCTGACCATGGAGTAGGCCCGGTGCCGGGGCGCGGCGCCGAGGCGGTCGGCGAGCCGGCCGACCGGGGAGTCGTACTGCCACGAATCGGTGTAGACGAGCTGGATCGAGTCGAGTCGCTCGACCGGCAGCCGCGCCTCGCGAGCCGCCTCGCGCGCGACGTCCTCCCACAGGTCGAGTGGCTCCGGGCCCGGCTGGTCGCGGACGGTGCGCTGGGCCGTACCTATGAGACAGGGGGTGCGTGGATCCATGTCACCCATCTAACCAGAATAACATTCGGTTGATAAGCGGTGGCATTTGATAATCAGTGTTACCAGTGGTGCCAGAGGAAATTAAAACCCGCCCCGACCTGCGTAAATGCTTTCTCGGAATACATGCGATCTGGTTATTTACATAACGGAATGGAACCGGGCCAGACTTTTTCACGTCGTTTCCTGGCTGTCGGGTCGCGCCATTCATTAACGTTCCCAACGTTTTCCTGGCCCACCGGGGCGCAGTACCCCGCTCTGGGCCGCCGAGAACTGAGAGGAGCTTCATGTATTCCCGAGCAAGGCACATCGCGATCCCGCTCGCCGGTCTGCTGGCCACCGGCCTGGCCGCGGGAACGGTCGGCGGCACCGCCGCCAACGCGACCCCACCCTCCGACGTCGTGTCGAAGAACGCGGCCACCCCCGCGGAGCAGGCGGTCCAGTTCTGGACGCCTGACCGCATCAAGCGGGCGGCCGACTACGACACGAACCTCGACGCGCGTTCCAACGGCGTCAAGGGCGTCAACTCCACCCCCGACGGCCCGCCCGGGTCCGTCCCCCCGATCGGCGAGGAGAAGACCAAGACCGTCAAGAGCAAGCAGGTCAACCTGCCCAACACGGTCGGACGCGTGTTCTTCACGCTGCCGGGATCGAACCCGGCGAACCCGGCGAGCTGGCGGTACTGCTCGGCCAGTTCCGTGCAGGGCAAATACCGCAATCTGGTGGCGACATCGGCCCACTGCGTCTACGACACCAAGAAGGACACCTTCTACGACAACTGGATCTTCATCCCGTCGTACTGGGACGGCAACAACGTCTGGGAGGGCAAGGCCCCCTACGGCATCTACGCCGCCAAGACGTTCAACGCGCATGACGACTTCGTGGTGAAGGAGGACTACGACTACGACTACGCGTTCGTCAACGTCTACAACGGCATCAAGGTCAAGTGGGAGAAGGTCAACGACAAGTGGCAGTGGACGCGGAAGAACGTCGGCCGCCTCGGTGACAACGTCGGCGGCCAGGGCTTCACCTGGAACCGCAGCACCAAGGCGAACGTGTTCTCCTTCGGCTACCCGGCGGGCGAGCACCCCGACGGCGACAAGCCGTTCACCGGCCGCACGATGAAGTGGTGCTACGGCAAGACGGCCCCGATGCCCGCCGCGCCGAAGTACAACCTCCAGGAGCACATCGGCCTCAAGTGCGCCTTCACCGCCGGCGCCAGCGGCGGACCGCTCCTGTTCAGCTACAAGAACTCCACCCGCACCGGCTACCTGATCGGCGTCAACAGCGTCGCGTGGGACACGGACGGCAACGACCGCTACGACCACATCTCGTCGCCGTACTTCAACACCGACACCTACAACGTGTACAAGGCCGCCGCGAACCGGTGGACCGGCAACATGCCGTAACGACGAGGCAGCACCCCACCCTGGGCCCCGGCCACTCCCCGCCGGGGCCCTTCTCACACGTGATCAAGAAACACACAGGAAAGGCGGATGGACAACGAAGTCGGCTCATGTACTATGCCTCTGACATGCGGAAACGATCCCCACATGGATCGGAACCGCTATCCGGATGGAACCCCTTGACGCACTCCTTATGCGACACAAGTCACGCTTGATCAGATAACGAATCTCCATCCGAGCTGCAATACAGTGAGTGATCTGGAAAAATCCATCGTTACACCCCCAGAAGTACTAACCCCCAAAGGCAAGGCATTTCCATGATCCCCCGGGCATGGCACCTGGTAGCGGCTGCGCTCAGCGCGCTGCTGATGCTGCCTGCCCTCGCGGGGACCGCCTCGGCCGCGCCGAACAGCCGGGTCTACTCGGTCACGCTGGCCAAGTCCGCGGCGGACATGAAGAAGGTCGCTGAATACTGGAAGCCCGACCAGCTCAAGAATGCCGACCAGTACAGTCCCGCCACGCCGGCCTCGCAGTCCTCGCCCACCTCCAGGACCGGCGCCGGGGGCGGCCAGATCGTCCCGGCGAAGGGCCCGCGGATCCTGCCGAACGTCGCACCCGCCCTCCCGAAGGACAGCGCGGCCGCCAAGACCATGGGCAAGGTCTTCTTCCGCTTCGGCGACAAGGAATATTGGTGCTCGGCCAGCTCGATCGCGGCCAAGAACCGCAGCGTGGTGGCGACCGCCGGACACTGCGCGTACGACTCGCGCCAGGCTAAGCCCGCCGATTACTGGATCTTCGTCCCCAATCCGGGTCCCGGTGGGGCGACGCCCGACGGCATCTACGTGGGCGCCTCGATCAGCATGCACGAGGACTGGCCCGGCAAGGGCGACTACGACTTCGACTACGCGTTCGTGACCGTGCACCGTGGCTTCAAGTGGGTCGAGAAGAGCGGCCAGCTCACCATGCAGGATGTCGGCCGGCTGCAGGACAACGTCGGCGGGCAGGGCCTGACGCTCGGCAAGGGCCTGGCCCTCACGATCACCGCCTTCGGCTACCCCGCGGGCCCGCAGCCCGACGGCAGCCACCCGTTCGACGGCAAGACGCTCAAGGTCTGCTCGGGAAGCACGAGACGCACGGTCGCCCCCAGCCTCGACCTCCAGTACGGCGTGCAGCTCCAGCCGTGCGACTTCAGCGCCGGTGCCAGTGGCGGCCCCTGGCTGCTCAACTACCAGCCCGCGCAGAGGCTCGGACTCCTCACCGGGATCAACAGCCTGACCTGGAACAGAGATGCCAAGGGCGGCTACGACGCGGTGTCCTCATCGACCTTCAACACGACCACCGGCGAGGTCTACCGACGCGCCGCCGGGCTCGCGACACCGCAAAATGTGACGTAAGTTACACCTAGCGTATCGCCACCCCGAGTGATCAGCCGGTTTCACATCTCGAGATGGTCACGGCCATGATCGTTGCGCTTTACAGCGGTAACGGGTAATTCACACGACCAGAGTCAGACCGATAGGTTCCCGCCTGTCCGTTTGCTGCATTCTGGGGTGCACGAGGCGCCCCGCGTCTGGAGTTTTACCTTGAAG
The DNA here is from genome assembly GCF_040648335.1 of Nonomuraea sp. NPDC049158. Taxonomy (NCBI): domain Bacteria; kingdom Bacillati; phylum Actinomycetota; class Actinomycetes; order Streptosporangiales; family Streptosporangiaceae; genus Nonomuraea; species Nonomuraea sp. NPDC049158. The sequence continues at coordinate 35,671 of NZ_JBEZDM010000046.1, read as the reverse complement.
CGCATCCTTCTCCCGGCCGGTAGCGCCGTCCTGGCGACCGGCCTCCTGGCCGCCGGCCTGGCAGGCACCGCTCAGGCACAAGGCGACATCGCCACCGACCCCATGGCCCGCAACGCCCAACAGGCCTCCTCGGTCGCCTCCTTCTGGGCCGCGTCGAACTTCGCCGCCCTCCGCTCCGCCACCGCGTACACCTGGGACGCCAAGGAAGTCAGGAAGGTCGTCTCGAAGGGCGGCTACAGCCCCGACGGCAACCCGGGCAGCGCCACTCCCATCGGGGAGGAGAAGAAGGCCCCCGGCAAGGCCCAGAACGTGAACATGCCCAAGACGCTCGGCAAGGTCTTCTTCGTCGACGGCAAGGGCAAGTTCCGCTACTGCTCGGCCACGTCCATCCAGTCGAACTACCGCAACCTGGTCGCCACGGCCGGCCACTGCGTCTACGACACCGACAGCAACAAGGCGCTGCTCGACAACTGGGTCTTCGTGCCCGGCTACTACGAGGGCAAGGCCCCGTTCGGGATCTACGTGGGTAAGCAGGCCTTCACCCACACTGACTTCGACGTGTACGAGGACTACGACCGCGACTACGCGTTCGTGACCGTCTACAACGGCATCTCCTTCAACGGCGTCAAGCAGGTGACCAAGAAGGAGTACGACGGCTTCGTCGGCCCCAAGCGGAACTGGGGCGGGCGCTACTACATCCTGCTGTCCAAGGACGCCGGCCGTCTCGGCGACGTCGTCGGCGGCCAGGGCGTGTCCTGGAACCAGCCCACCGGCAAGCAGGTCCGCGCGTTCGGCTACCCGGCCGGCCCGCACCCCGACGGCAACAAGCCCTACAGCGGCGTGACGCCGAAGTGGTGCTACAACAAGACCACCGCCAAGGCCGTGGGCGCCCCGTGGCTGAAGATCGAGGAGCACATCGGCCTCAAGTGCGCCGTGACGCCCGGCTTCGACGGTGGCCCCTGGCTGGCCAACTACAGCAACGGCAAGCGTCTGGGCTACGTCAACGGCGTGACCAGCACCTTCGCCGACCAGGACGGCAACGACCGCATCGACTACATCACCTCGCCGTACTTCGACGGTGAGACGGCGTCGGTGTACAACTCGGCCAAGAACACGTGGTCCGGCAAGATCGTCGGCCCGAACGGCGAGCTGTACAAGTAACACTCAGCACCCAAAAAGGGGCTCGGCCGGGTTCGGCCGAGCCCCTTTTGCGTGCTCTAACAAGATCATTTCGGCCGATTTGGCGATATTAGACGGAGCTCGCGCCAATCTGGTTCCTGTGATCTAAGTCACATTGGAGCGGCGACGAAGCGTGGCGCTCCCCTCACCACTCCCCCGCCGAGCCCCCTTCATACCCTGCGAAAACGTGGCAATTTGATCACGCTCCGCTAAGGTCTCTGACTGGTTACGGAAAGGTCACGACGGTAAGGGTGTCTTCCGGATGGGGCGAAACGGCTTTTACCTGCGGAGATCACCACGCTATGTTCCTTGCTATCCCTTTACTGACGCATGGGACGCGTGTTGCGACCCACGACAGAGCAAGGAGCAGTTCCCTTGAAGCGCATCCTCATCCCCGCCGGTGGCGCCATCCTGGCTACCGGCCTTCTGGCTGCCGGCCTCGCCGGTACGGCCACGGCCGCCAGCGACGTAGCCTCCGACCCGATGGCGAAGAGCGCCGCTGACGCCAAGGCCATCGCGGACTTCTGGTCGGCGACCAACAACGCCGCCCTCAAGGCCGCGAAGGAGTCCAACGTCTGGGACTCCGGCGACGTCGCCAAGCTGCAGAGCAAGGGCGGCTACAGCGCCGACAGCAAGCCTGGCTCGTCCGTCCCGATCGGCCAGGAGAAGAAGACCTCCACCAAGGTCCAGAACGTGAACATGCCGAAGACCATCGGCAAGGTGTTCTTCGTCAACAGCAAGGGCGAGAAGAAGTGGTGCTCGGCCACTTCGGTTCAGTCGAAGTACCGCAACCTGGTCGCCACGGCCGGTCACTGCGTCTACGACACCGCCACCAACTCGGACGTCATGTCCAAGTGGGTCTTCGTGCCCGGCTACTACCAGGGCAAGACGCCGTTCGGGATCTACGTGGGTAAGCAGGCCTTCACCCACTACGACTTCGACGTGTACGAGGACTACGACCGCGACTACGCGTTCGTGACCGTGTACAACGGCATCCAGCTCGGTGGCGGTACCGCGAAGAAGGTCTCCAAGGCCGACTTCGAGAAGTACCAGGGCATCAAGGACGCCAAGGACGTCGAGATCTCGCGGGACGAGTTCCGCAAGTGCAAGCTCGACCCGACGTCGATCGAGGCGTGCTGGGCCAAGCGTGGCACCGACGCCGAGGCGACCGGTCCCGACTTCCCCAACGCTGAGGTCACCAAGGTCGAGGTCGCCCAGGCCAAGTACAAGGCCGCCCGCGTGGGCAAGGGCAACGGTTTCAAGTTCGGTGAGCCTGTCACCGAGATCGTGACCGACGCCCAGGCCGCCGCGTACAAGAAGGCTGCCGAGAGCAACGCCGACAAGTACCCGGGCACCGTCGCCCAGGACGCTCGTGGCAACTGGACCATCACGCACTACTACGTGCAGCAGTGGTACAAGCCCGGCACGGCGACCAAGTTCTACAAGACCGAGTTCTTCATCATCGAAGGCGCTGCCAAGGATGTCGGCCGCCTGGGTGACGTCGTGGGCGGCCAGGGCGTGTCCTGGAACCAGCCCACGGGCAAGTACGTCCGCGTGTTCGGCTACCCGGCCGCGGCGCACCCTGACGGCCACAAGAACTACACGGGCATCACGCCCAAGTGGTGCTACGGCAAGACCAGCAAGAAGGTCGTCGGCTCGGCCGCCAAGAAGATCGAAGAGCACGTCGCGCTCAAGTGCGCGATGACCGAGGGCGCCGACGGTGGTCCTTGGCTGCTCAACTACAGCAACACCAAGCGTCTCGGCTACGTGAACGGTGTCACCAGCACCTTCAACGACCAGGACGGCAACAAGCGAGTCGACTACATCTCCTCGCCGTACTTCGACGGTGAGACCGCCGCGGTGTACAAGTCCGCGGCGAACGTGTGGTCCGGCAAGATCCTCTAAGTAACACAACGCGACCGTTCCAGGACGGTGCGCACAGTGGTAACTCGCGAAGGGCCCGGCATCGCCGGGCCCTTCGGCGTTCCCGGACAAATCTGAAGGGCGTTTTGACGCACGGGACGCCCGGACGGTGCCATCAAGTCGATGTGATCTGCGTCACATAAGCCGGATGGCCGTCCGGAAGGCGGCACTCGAGCCACCGCAGTCACACTGACAACTTCCTTATGTTGATCTGCGGAAACGGTGTCATCCGGCACTTCCGGCAAGTCATCCTCTATCGCGACTTAAACATCACAGAACGATCACGCCCGACTTAGCGCCGTTTTTCCCTCCAAAGCAGCTACCGCACTTCAAGATCCACACTGTAAGTTCTGGCTATCCCTTTACTGACGCATGGGGCGCAAGAAGCGCTCCACGACAGACCAAGGAGTTACCTTGAAGCGCATCCTCCTCCCCGCCGGTGGTGCCATTCTGGCCACCGGTCTTCTGGCTGCCGGCCTCGCCGGTACCGCTCAGGCCACCAGCGACGTCGCCAGCGACCCGCTCGCGAAGACCGCTGCCCAGGCTGCTGAGACGCTGGACTTCTGGAGCAAGTCCGACTACGCGGCTCTCAAGTCGGCCGTGGCCTTCAACCCCGACTCCCTCGAGGTTGAGAAGATCTCCCGTGGCGGCGGTTATAGCGCCGACACGAAGCCCGGCTCCTCCCTGCCGATCGGCGAGGAGAAGAAGGTCGCCGTCAAGTCCCAGAACGTCAACATGCCGAAGACCATCGGCAAGGTGTTCTTCGAGGGCCGCGACGGCAAGCTGTACTGGTGCTCGGGCACCTCGGTCCAGTCGCAGTACCGCAACCTGGTCGCCACGGCCGGTCACTGCGTCTACGACATCGCCGGCAACGACGAGGTCGTTTCGCGCTGGGTCTTCGTCCCGGGTTACTACCAGGGCAAGGTGCCTTACGGCCTGTACGTGGGCAAGCAGGCGTTCACGCACTACGACTTTGACGTGTACGAGGACTTCGACCGCGACTACGCGTTCGTGACCGTGTACAACGGCATCGGCGGCACGCTGAACAAGCCCACCAAGGTTGACCTCGCGACCTACAAGGCTTACGCCGGCGAGAAGTTCGCCAAGGAAGTCTCGGTCACGAAGGAAGAGTACAAGGCTGGTCGTCTCGACCCGAAGACCGCCGACTACTACTCCCGCAAGTGGGGCACCCGCGACCAGGTTTCTGGTCCGGACTACCCCGGTGCGGAAGTCGCCAAGTTCGAGGTGTCTGAGGGCTTCTACAAGGCCGCCAAGACTGGCCCCGGGAACCTTAACAAGTTCGGTGAGCCGGTCGTCGAGAACGTCACCTACCGCGAGGCGCTGGCGTACTTCGAGGCTGCGAAGAAGAACCCCGACAAGTACCCCGGCACGGTCAAGCTGGACGAGCGTACCAACTCGACCATCACGCACTACTACGTGCAGAAGTGGTTCAAGCCCGGTACCGAGACCCAGTACATCCGTACTGACTTCTACACCGTCGCCCACGAGGTCAAGGACGTCGGTCGCCTCGGCGACAACGTCGGTGGCCAGGGTGTCGCGTGGAACCAGGCTCCGGGCAAGGTCGTTCGGACCTTCGGGTACCCCTACGGCGCCAACCCTGACGGTAGCAAGCCCTACACCGGTGTTACGCCGAAGTGGTGCTACGGCAAGACCGCCAACAAGGTCCTCAAGGTCCCGGCCCGTAAGGTCGAGGAGCACCAGTCGCTGAAGTGCGCCGTCACCGCCGGTTACGACGGTGGACCGTGGCTGGCGAACTACAGCAACGCGAAGCGTCTTGGCTTCGTCACCGGCGTCACCAGCCTCATCGTTGACGTCGATGGCAACAAGCGCTACGACACGATCACCTCGCCGATCTTCGACGGTGAGACCGCCGCGATCTACAAGTCCGCTGCGGCTTCGTGGTCCGGCAAGCTCATCCCGTAGTTCGCTAGGGATCGAACGACGACCTAGGTCATCGTTCACCAGCTTTACCGAAGGGCTCGGCATCCTGCCGGGCCCTTCGGCCTTTCTGCGCCAAAAACCCTCAGAGTCTTTTTCCGTAACATTCCCCAACAATCTGTTACCAGAGTGACCAGAGGGTCGATAGGGTCTCAACACCTGCTTGTTAACCTTGTGGAGATCTCCAGTGAAGCGCCTGCTCGTCCCCCTGACCGCCGCCAGCCTGAGCGCCGCCGCCCTCGCCCTCCCCGCCAACGCCGCCCCCGACTGGGTCCAGGACCCGCTCGCCCCCAAGGCCGCCGAGGCCTACAGCAACGCCTACTTCTGGCTCGACGCCAACGGTGCCGCCCTCAAGAAGGCCACGCAGTACAACGTCGACGCCAAGGACGTACAGAAGCTGGTCTCCACCCAGGCGAAGACGCCCGACGGCAAGCCCGGCTCGGCCTCCCCCACCGGCACCACGCCCGCCGCCACCAAGACCAAGGCCGTGAACCTGCCCAAGACCATCGGCAAGGTCTTCTTCCTCGACAGCGGTGGCAACTACCGCTGGTGCTCGGCCACGTCGGTCCAGGCCAGGAACCGCAACCTGGTCGCCACCGCGGGCCACTGTGTGTACGAGCGCGGCAAGGACGTCTTCGCCAAGTGGGTGTTCGTCCCCGGCTACTACCAGGGCAAGGCGCCGTTCGGCGTGTACGCGGGCGCCTACGCGTTCACCAGCTACGACCTGGACACCTATGACGACTACGATGGCGACTTCGCGTTCGTGGCCGTGCACAACGGCTTCGCGCTCCCGAACGACAAGAAGGTGTCGTTCAAGGAGTTCCAGGAGTGGCGCGGCGACAAGTGGGTCAAGCCGGTTGAGATCAGCCCCGCCGAGTACGCCAAGTGCGTCCTGACCCTCGGCCACTGCTGGTCCGAGGGCGCCGACACTCCGGCCGACAAGGTCGGCCCCGACTACCCCGGCGCGGTCCTGGAGAAGGTCGAGGTCGGTAAGAAGGAGTACGACGCCGCCAGGACCGGCAAGGGCAACGGCTTCAAGTTCGGCGCGCCCGAGACGCTCCCCGTGACCCAGCTGGAGCACGCCGCCTACAAGGGCCTGGGAGAGAAGGGTGTCGACAAGCTCGGCAACTACTCCATCACCCACTACTACACGCAAAAGTGGGTCAAGCCCGGCACCTCGCGCAAGTACTACATGGCCGAGTACGTCATCGGCATCGCCAAGGACATGGGCCGCCTCGGTGACGCCGTCGGCGGCCAGGGTGTCGCCTGGAACCAGCCCATGGGCCAGACCGTCACCGCCTTCGGCTACCCCAGCGCCCCCCACCCCGACGGCGACAAGGCCTTCACCGGCGTGACGCCCAAGTGGTGCGCCGGCAAGACCGGTACGAAGACCTACCAGGTCAACACGTTCAAGGTCGAGACGCACCAGGTGCTGAAGTGCTCCATGACCCCCGGCGCCGACGGCGGCCCCTGGCTGATGAAGTACGACAACAACAAGCGCACCGGCTACGTCAACGGCGTGACGAGCATGTTCCACGACCAGGACGGCAACGGCCGGATCGACTTCATCAGCTCCGCCTACTTCGACGGCGAGACCGCTGACGTCTACAACAAGGCCCAGTACGCCGCGACCAAGTCGATCGTCGGCCCCAACGGCGAGATGATGCAGTAACAGATAGAACAGAACGAGCCCGTCGCCGGAGACCCGGCGGCGGGCTCATCTCGTAAAGGAAGGCTTACACGGCCGACAGCTCGCGCAGCGCCCGCACCGCGGGTTCGCTCTTGTACGGCTCCAGCCGCCGACGCAGATCGGCCGCGTACGAACGAGACCGCACCGACTGCAGCTCACCGGCCAGCTTGAACGCGGTCTCCGCCACCTTGCACGCCTCCTCCAGCTCCCCGCACTGCAGCAGCCCGGCCGCCAGGAGCGACAGGTTGAACATCCGCCCGCGCACGTAGCGGCCGTCCATGTCGAGCGAGCGGTGCGCCTGCCGGACGACCCGCTCCCCCTCCCCCAGGTCGCGGAAGCAGTGGGCGAACTTGGCCGACAGGTACGCCTCGTCGAAGTAGCTCAGCCAGGCCGGCTCGTCGGCGGGAGCCCGTGAGTCGAAGGCCACCTCGGCCGCGTGCAGCGCGTTGCCGCAGGAGCGCGCGTCGCCGAGGCCCGCCTGAGCGTGCGCCTCCAGGACCAGGCCGGAGCACAGCAGGGTGTGGACGCCCGCGCGGCGCGCCGAGAGCTGGGCGGCCCTGGCCAGGTCGAGCGCGTGGGCGTGCTGGCCCATGTAGATCGCCTGGTGCGCCATGCCGGCCAGGATCTCGCCGCCCAGCGCGTGATCGTCGGCGCCCAGGGCCAGGCGCAGCGCCTGGATCAGGTAGCGCTGGGCCAGGCCGTGCTGCTCCAGGTCGTAGGCCATCCAACCGGCCAGACGGGTCAGCTCCGCGGCGGCCCCGGCCAGCTGCCTGCCCGTGGCCTCGCCGTAGGCGCCCTCTTTGAGCAGCGGCGAGACCGCGGTGTCGAGGTATTTGATGACCGACGCGCGGACACGTCCGCTGCCGAACCTGTTGTCGAGCTCACCGAACGAACGGGTGACCTCGTGGATCGCGGTGATGTCGGCCCTGCCGACGCGGCGTGCGCCAGAGCCGCCCGGGCGTTCCTCCGGTGGGGCCGTCAGCCAGCGGACGGCCCCTACCGAGCCCGCGCCGATCGCGAACGTCGAATCGATCAGGAAGCGCCGCCTCTCCATATCGGCCCGCCACAGCGCCGTCACGGTCGCGACCCCCTCCTTCCACGTGTGCGTGAACTCCTGTCCGAGATCCAGGGGTGTAACGATGGCCGGCATGCCCACCTCCACGGGGGAGAAGGGCCTGCCGAGCCGGAGTGCGAAAATCTCGGTAAGGAGGCACGGCACAGGGTCCCGAGGCCGCTGACCGCCGATCCAGCGCAGCACGGAGCTGTGGTCGTACTTCAGGCCAGGGGTGCCACGCGCGGCTCCCAGGTCGTTGAGGCGCCTGGCCAACCCCTTGTGGGAGAAGCCGGCCTCCGCGATCAGCTGCTGTAGCAGTCGATTGGGCTCGCGTTCCATCGCTCTCCTCGCGGCAACAGGAGTCGGCGCCCGCATCCTTACAGAGAGCCCTCTTTATAGCACGGAGAGTAAAGGAAATTTGGCGGTTCCCTGAGGAAGTGCAGGTTCCTGCACAAGTGCAGGAACCTGCGGGAAGCGGCGGGAAGCTACAGGCGGGCGACCCCGTCGGCGCGGGCCTGGGCGGCCACGGCGGCGGTCACCGCGGGCGCCACGCGCGCGTCGAACGGGCTGGGGATGACGTAGTCGGCCCTGACGTCCGCGCCCACCACGTCGGCGAGCGCGACGGCGGCCGCGACCTTCATGTTCTCGGTGATCGTGGTGGCCCGGACGTCGAGCGCGCCGCGGAAGACGCCGGGGAAGGCCAGCACGTTGTTGATCTGGTTGGGGAAGTCGGAGCGCCCGGTCGCGACCACCTTGGCGTACTTCGCGGCCACCTCGGGATGCACCTCGGGGGTGGGGTTGGACAGGGCGAACACGATCGAGTCCGCGGCCATCGAGGCGATGGCCGCCTCCGACACCGTCGAGCCGGACAGGCCGAGGAAGACGTCGGCGCCCGCCAGGGCCTCCTCGGTCGAGCCCTTGTGCCCCGCCTTGTTGGTGTCGCGGGCCAGGGCCTCCTTGACCGGGTTGAGCCCTTCCCTGCCGTGGTAGATCATGCCCTTGGAGTCGGCGACCGCGATGTCGCCGATGCCGGCCTCCAGGAGGATCCGGGTGACCGCGACCCCGGAGGCGCCGGCTCCGGCCACCACGGCGCGCAGGTCGCCCAGAGAGCGGCCGGTCAGCCGGGCCGCGTTGGTCAGCGCGGCGAGGGCCACGATGGCGGTGCCGTGCTGGTCGTCGTGGAAGACCGGGATGTCGAGCAGGTCCCGCAGCCGGTCCTCGACCTCGAAGCAGCGGGGCGCGCTGATGTCCTCCAGGTTGATGCCGCCGAACGAGGGCGCCAGGCGTACGACGGTCTCAACCAAGGCGTCGACGTCGGTGCAGTCGAGGCAGATCGGAACCGCGTCGACGCCCCCGAACTCCTTGAACAGCAGGGCCTTGCCCTCCATCACGGGCATGGCGGCCGCCGGGCCGATGTCGCCGAGACCGAGCACGGCCGTGCCGTCGGAAACGACGGCGACCACATTGGAGACCCAGGTGTAGTCGTTGACAAGCGACGGCGTGTCGGCGATCGCGGTGCAGACGCGGGCGACCCCGGGGGTGTAGGCAAGGGAAAGGTCGTCGGCGTTGCGGACGGGGATGGTGGATCGAACCTCGAGCTTGCCACCGCGATGCAACGCGAAGGCGGGATCGAGATCGAGGGATTCGACGGAAGCGGGTGTGGTAGTCACAGCGACCCCAGTAGTCATCGGACGGAAGAGACCTTCGGCAGACGGCGCGAGAGGCCTGGCTTCGGTAGCCGCCAGGTGCCCCTCCTCGATCGTCTCGTAAGAGGGGTTACGGGGGTCACCCGTCGCTCCATAGTGCCACATGCTGAGATCGGGTCTGTCTCGGGACCGACTCCGTTCTGTTGACGCATTGTTAATTCTCAGATGACGGTCCGCAGCAAAAGGCCATTTAAACTTCACAAAAACCAACTTTCCTTACATATCACTCGAGGAGGCCCGCACATGGCCCTCTGGCCCAGGACGCGCCGTGGCTACACCACCGGTGCGCTCGCCCTGACCGCCGCCCTGGCGCTGACCGCCTGCGGCAGCACCTCGCAGACGGGCACCAGCGCCTCGTCCTCCGCACCCGCCACGGCGGCGGGCGGAGTACAGCTGGTCGCCCCCGGAAAGCTGACCACCTGCACCAACCTGCCGTACCCGCCGTTCCAGTCCAAGGACGCCAGCGGCAAGGTCGTCGGGTTCGACGTGGACATGATCGACCTGGTCGCCAAGAAGCTGGGCGTGACGCAGGACATCGTGGACATCGACTTCGACTCGATCAAGGGCGGTGCCGCGCTCAGCGCCGCCAAGTGCGACGTCGCCGCCGCCGGTATGACGATCACCCCGGACCGCAAGCAGCACCTCGACTTCTCCAACCCCTACTTCGACGAAGTGCTCGGCCTGGTGACCAAGAAGGGCGCCGGTGTGCCCGACCTCGAGACCGCCAAGACCAAGGGCCTGAGCGTCGGCGTGCAGGCCGGCACGACCAGCCTCACGCTCGCCAAGAGCAAGGGCATCGAGGCCAAGGAGTTCAAGGACTCCGGCAAGCTGCTGCTCGCGCTGCAGTCCGGCCAGGTCGACATGGTGATCCAGGACCTGCCGGTCGTCGTCGACTGGATGAAGAAGCCGAACGTCTCCTCCGCCTATGAGCTGTCCGGCCAGGTGCCGACCCACGCCCAGTACGGCTTCGCCGTCAAGAAGGGCAACGCCGCGCTGCTCAAGGTCATCAACGAGTCCCTGGCCGAGGCGATCAAGGACGGCACCTGGACCAAGGAGTACCAGGAGTGGATGGGCGCCGCGCCCGTCACGACCCCGACGCCGACCTCCTGATCATGACGACCACGCCGACCACGGCTGAGCCCGCGAAAAGCGGGCTCAGCCCCCGCCAGCGCCGTCGCGTCAGCCTCGCCATCCAGTACGCCGTCTTCGTCCTCGTCCTCATCGCGGTGATCCTGCTCGCGGACTGGCCGAAGATCTTCGAAAACTTCCTGAACGGCAAGGTCGCCGCGGGGATGTTCCCCACGCTGTTCACGGTGGCGTTGAAGAACACCCTGATCTTCACCGTCGCCGGCTATGTGATCGGCTTCGCGCTCGGTCTGGTGCTGGCGCTGATGCGGTTGTCCTCGGTGGTCCCCTACCGGGTGGTCGCCCTCGTCTACATCGAGATCTTCCGCGGCCTGCCCGCGCTGATCATCTTTCTGCTGCTCGGGTTCGGCCTGCCGATCGCCTTCCCCGGGTTCAAGCTCCCCGGCGACGTCTACGGCACCGTGGCGCTCGCGCTGGGCCTGGTTGCCGCCGCCTACATGGCCGAGTCGTTCCGCGCGGGCATCCAGGCGGTGCCCAAGGGGCAGATGGAGGCGGCCAGGTCGCTCGGCATGAAGCCGGGCCGGGCGATGCTCTCCATCATCCTGCCGCAGGCCATCAGGATCGTGATCCCGCCGCTGACCAACGAGCTGATCCTGCTGTTCAAGGACTCCTCGCTGGTCTTCACGCTGGGCGTGACGGCGGCGACCACCGAGCTGACCAAGTTCGGCTCCGACACCACGATCGACCAGGCCAACAGCACGCCGCTGATCGTGGCCGGCGCCACGTACCTGCTGATCACGATCCCGCTCGGGTTCGTGGTACGCCGCCTCGAAGCGCGCCAGGGGAGGAAACGGTGACGCACGCCGTAGAGATCAGGGAGCTGCACAAGTACTTCGGCGACAACGAGGTGCTCAAGGGCATCGACTTCACCGTCGAACTCGGTCAGGTGGTCTGCGTCATCGGCCCCTCGGGATCGGGCAAGTCGACGCTGCTGCGCTGCGTGAACGTGCTGGAGACGCCCACCAAGGGCCGGGTGTTCGTCAACGGCGTGGAGCTGACCCATCCCGACGCCGACATCGACGCCGCCCGGCGGCACGTCGGCATGGTGTTCCAGCAGTTCAACCTGTTCCCGCACCTGACCGCGCTGCAGAACGTGATGATCGCCCAGCAGCGGGTGCTGAACCGCAGCAAGAAGGAGGCCGAGATCGTCGCCAGGGAGAACCTGGCCAAGGTCGGTGTCGGCGACAAGTGCGACGAATATCCCGGCAAGCTCTCCGGCGGGCAGCAGCAGCGGGTGGCCATCGCCAGGGCGCTGGCCATGAACCCGGACCTGATGCTCTTCGACGAGCCCACCTCGGCGCTGGACCCCGAGCTGGTCGGCGACGTGCTCGCCGTCATGCGCAAGCTGGCGGAGGAGGGCATGACGATGCTGGTGGTCACCCACGAGATGGGGTTCGCCCGCGAGGTGGCCGACCGCGTGGTGTTCATGGACGGCGGGGTGATCGTCGAGGAGGGAACGCCCACCGAGGTGATCGGCGACCCGAAGCAGGAGCGGACCCGCTCCTTCCTCAGGCGCGTCCTGCACCCGGAAGGTTGACCTGCGAAGCGGGGCGTCCGAGGCTGGGGCGCCCCGCGGCTCGTGTAATACTCCGGCATGGACCTCACCTCTTACGCCGAGTGGGCGGTCCGGCTGGTGAACGATCCGCACCCCCCGCCGGAGCTCCTAGAGCTGCGTGACGAGCTGGCGGCCCTGTTCGACGGGACCGGCGGCGAGCAGGCCGTCGTGGCGCGGCTGAACGCGCTGCTCGTGCGCCATCCGGTGCGCCCCCAACTGTCGGACCACGACGGGCAGCGTTGGCATCTCCACCTCGCTGTGGACGCGCACGGCACAGCCGCCGCCGGCGCCGTGATGGGCCTGGCCGCGCTCGTCGCCGAGCTGGGCGCCGACCGGCTCGGCCGCTGCCAGGAGCCGCGGTGCATGCGGGCCTTCCTCGACACCTCCTCCAACCGCTCGCGCCGCTACTGCTCCGCCCGGTGCGCCAGCAGGGCCAACGTCGCCGCCTACCGTGCCCGCCGCAGGAGCGGCCAGTAGCGCAGCATCACCCGGCCCACGATCTCGTTCACCGGGCCGAAGTCCCAGCTGTCGCGGCGCCCGCCGGCCCGCTGGTTGTCGCTCTCCAGCCACCAGCCGTCGTCGCCGTGCCATTGGGCCCGCTTGACGATGAGCCGATCGGGCTCGCCAGGGAGCCGTGCCACGACCAGATCGCCGGGATGCACCGCGGCGCCACGCCGTACGAGGAGCCAGTCGCCGGGCACCAGCGCGGGCCGCATCGAATCGCCCTCGACACGCACTCTCATGGGCTGTGACCCCCTCCGCCGCAGGCGTTTGGACCCGAGTAAGGTCGGTAGTTGGACCAAGCTGATTCAGCATCAAGGAAGGACTTTCTGATGCTCGCACGACTGCTACGACCCAAGCATGTCGCTTCCGCCCATTGCGACCTGCCCTGTGGGGTATACGACCCCGCGCAGGCCCGGATCGAGGCGGAGTCGGTCAAGGCGATCATGGAGAAGTACGCGGCCAACGAGGACCCGATCTTCCGCGCCCGGGCGCTCTCCATCAAGGAGGAGCGGGCCGAGCTCGTCAAGCACCACCTGTGGGTGCTCTGGACCGACTACTTCAAGCCCCCGCACCTCGAGCAGTACCCTCAGCTTCACCAGCTCTTCTGGGAGGCCACAAAGCTGGCCGGCGCCGCAGGCGGCAAGGGCACGGTCGAGGTCACCAAGGCTGAGGACCTTCTCGGCAAGATTGACGAAATCTCCAAGATCTTCTGGGAGACGAAGGCCGCCTAAACCGGCACAAAGGCTCTGTGCGGCGACCTTCCGCGCAGAGCCTTTTCGGTCGATGGCGAGTCTGATTCCGCCAACCACCTCCCGGGGGCGGTAAGTTGCAGTCAGCGCCGTATACGCGAGGAGGAACGTGACCGAGGAAACCGAGACGCGGGCTGAGGGCGTGGCCGGCATCCGCGACGTGGTGAGCATCAGGCTCCCGGCCGCGAGTGCCTACCTGTCCGTACTGCGTACGGCCACTGCCGGGCTTGCTGCACGGCTCGACTTCACGCTGGACGAGATCGAGGATCTGCGGATCGCGGTCGACGAGGCGTGCGCGATGTTGTTGAGCGAGGCCGTGCCCGGGACCGATCTGACCGCCGAGTTCGAGCTGACCGGGCAGGAAATGCAGGTCAGGGTCGAGGTCGCGACGGTCGGCAGCTCCGCGCCAAAGCGGGACGACTTCGCCTGGATGGTCTTGACCGCCCTGGCAGACGATGTGGAAGCGGTGATCGACTCTCCCGATCGCATGGCGATCGTCCTGCGTAAGCGCCGAGGCACGGCGAGGCCGGCGTGACGGAAAGGACTGGAGCCATGGCCACCAGCGACCACGCCGTGCCCGACAGGGTGCGGGCCCGCATCCTCTTCGCCGAGCTGGCCGAGCTGGGGCCTGACGAGCCGCGTCGGCAGCGCATCAGGGACGAGCTGGTCGAGCTTCACCTTCCTCTGGTCGAATATCTGGCCCGCCGCTTCCGTAACCGGGGCGAGTGGCTGGACGACCTCACCCAGGTCGCCACCATCGGGCTGATCAAGTCCATCGACCGCTTCGACCTCAACCGCGGCGTGGAGTTCTCCACCTACGCCACGCCCACGATCGTCGGCGAGATCAAGCGCCACTTCCGTGACAAGGGCTGGGCGGTGCGCGTGCCGCGCCGCCTGCAGGAGCTCAAGCTGTCGCTGACCAAGGCGATCAGCGAGCTGTCGCAGCGCGAGGGCCGGGCGCCGACCGTCGCGGAGCTGGCCGCCTTCCTCAAGATGACCGAGGAGGAGGTGCTCGAGGGTCTGGAGTCGGCCAACGCCTATTCCACCGTGTCCCTCGACGCGCCCGACTCCGGTGACGACGACGCGCCCGCCGTGTCCGACTCGCTGGGCATCGTGGACGAGTCGCTCGAAGGCGTCGAATACCGCGAGTCGCTCAAGCCGTTGCTCGAACGGCTGCCGCCCCGCGAGAAGCGCATCCTGCTGCTGCGGTTCTTCGGCAACATGACCCAGTCGCAGATCGCCACCGAGCTGGGCATCTCACAGATGCACGTCTCACGGCTGCTGGCCCGCACGCTGGCTCAGCTGCGCGAGGGCCTGACCGCGGACGACTGACCCTGGACGACCAACGCGATCGAGGGCCGACGACCGACCCTCGACAGCTAACCCTTCTGCGAGTCCTCGCCATATAGGGCGTGGGTGGTGGGGGGCGCGAGCAACGTGCCGAGGCCGGCGACGGCCACCACGATCAGCGGGATCCCATAGAGCGGCTTGTCCGACTGGATGAGCGTGATCGCGACGGGGAGTACGAAGATCTGGGCCAGCACGCTGGGCGATCTCCCCCATCGCTCCATCTTGTACAGGCCGCCCCAGGCCACCCAGATCAACCCCGCGCCGATCAGCACCCCGAACACCGACTCGGCCAGCGCGCTGGTGATGTCCTCCGCCGCGCCGGCCAGCGTCTCCACCGCGACGTACAGGCCGAGACCGAGCGCCACCAGGCCCTCCAGGGCGACGATGAGCGCGGCGGCGAGAAGTGTCCATGGTCGGTTCACGCCCCAAACCCTATCGGTGCCCCTTGCCGCCCCCAGATTCCGGCTAATGGCCGATAAGCCAGATATCGGGCACCGGCTAGTCTGAACGACATGCGAGCGATGCTCCTGGTCAACCCCAAGGCCACGACCACGAATGCCCGCCGGCGCGACGTACTGATCCGCGCGCTCGGCGCCGCAGTCGAGCTGACGGTGGAACAGACCCGGTACCGGGGCCACGCGGCCGCGCTGGCCACCACCGCGCACGCCAAGGGCTACGACGTGGTGGCCGTGCTGGGCGGCGACGGGACGATCAACGAGGCCGTGAACGGCCTGCTCAACGCCGTCAACGGCGACGACCCCGCGTACAAGGACGATCCCAGCGCCGGGCGGCCCGCGCTGATCGTCATCCCCGGGGGCAGCGCGAACGTGTTCGCCCGCGACCTGGGCCTGCCGAACGACCCGGTCGAGGCCACGGGCGCCGTGCTCGAGGCGCTGCGTGACGGCCGCCGCAGGACCGTGGGGTTGGGGCAAGCCCTTTGGGAGGATGAGAGCCGATATTTCACCTTCGGCGCTGGGATGGGGTACAACGCCGAGGTCATCCGGGCCGTCGAGGGGCTGCGCGGCACGGGCCGGAAGGCGACACCCACGCGATACGTCAACACGGCGCTGCGCCACTACCTCGCCACCGACAAGCGCCATCCGGCGATGACGCTGAGCGGCCCCGGCATTCCCGCCGCCAAGGGCGTGTACATGGCGATCATCTCCAACACCTCGCCCTGGACCTACATCGGCACCCGGCCGGTCCTGCCCACGCCCTGGGCCGGCTTCGAGACCGGGCTCGACCTGCTGGGACTCCAAGAGATAGGCGTTACTTCGATACTTCCCGCCATCCGGCAGATCCTCACGGAGCGTGACACCCTTCCATCGGGCCGGCACCTCGTCCAGCTCCACGACGAGTCCGAGTTCACGCTCGCGGCATACCGCCCTGTGGCCTTCGAGCTGGACGGCGACTACCTGGGAGAACGGGAATCAGTGACATTCCGCTCTATCCCGAACGCATTACAAGTTCTGGTCTAGCTGGTTACATTCGGTCATTGTGTGACGCATCCGACATCCATCCACACCAAAACTTCCTACCAACCCTCTTGCGTGCACTCTCAGTGGCTGACAGGCTCAACTTTGACGTCGGAACGTAGGACCTTTAACAAGCCTTACCGGGTCCGCTCCGACGCTCAGCGGGCAACCCCGGTCCAACGCAGGATCCGGGTCGGTGCTCGCGCGAGTTAGTGAAACTCTTCACAAAGTAGTAGCCGCACGGAGCCAACCAGAGGTTCCATCTACTAAGGAGTGAACGCATGGACTGGCGCCACCGAGCTGCCTGCCGTGACGTCGACCCCGAGCTGTTCTTCCCGATCGGCAACACCGGCCCGGCGCTCATGCAGATCGAAGAGGCCAAGCAGGTGTGCCGCTCGTGTTCGGCGGTCGACCTGTGCTTGAAGTGGGCCCTTGAGTCCGGCCAGGACGCCGGCGTCTGGGGCGGCCTGAGCGAGGACGAGCGCAGGGCTTTGAAGCGCCGCAGCGCCCGTGCCCGCGCTCGCGCCACCGCCTAGCCCAACCGCCCGCCCTACAGCTCGTACGGCAGGCATGGGCCGGCCCCACCCGCCATACGTGGCGGCGCGCCTCCAGGGAGACGCCCGCTGAACCCGCACGTGGCGGGCCGCCGAAACGCGCGCCCGTGACAAGGGCACGCCGTCAGGCGGCCGGCAGCGGGATGGAGAGCGTCACCTCTGTGCCGCCCTCCAGGCGAGGGGCGATCGAGAGCTTGCCCGAGAGTTCGCCGACCACGAGCGTGCGGACGATCTGCAGGCCCAGGCTCGTGGAATTGTCCAGCTCGAAGTCGTCCGGCAGGCCCTGACCGTCGTCCCAGACGGTCACATGCAGCCTGTCGGGAGTCGGTTCCACGACCACTTGCAGGTGTTTGGGGCGGCCGTGTTGCAAGGCGTTCTGGAGAAGTTCGGTGAGAGCCATCGCCAGAGGTGTGGCGATGAGCGACGGAAGGGTGCCGAAGCTGCCTATCCGTCGCGGGGTGACCGCCGCCTCCGCCGCCGACACCTCGCCCGCCATCGCGATCACGCGGTCGGCGATGTCGTCGAAGTCGACGAACTCCTCCGGCGCGTGAGAGAGCGTCTCGTGCACGATCGCGATCGAGCCGACCCGCCGCACCGCCTCCTCCAGCGCCTCCCGCCCTTCGGGCACGCGCAGGCGCCGTGCCTGGAGCCGGAGCAGGGCGGCCACCGTCTGCAGATTGTTCTTGACCCGGTGGTGGATCTCGCGGATGGTCGCGTCCTTGGTCATCAGCTCGCGTTCGCGGCGGCGCAGCTCCGTCACGTCACGGATGAGCACCAGCGCGCCGATGCGGCCCCCGCCGACGATCAGCGGAATCGCCCGCAGCTGCACGATCGTCCCGCCGGACTCGACCTCGGTCTCCTTGGCCGCGCGCCCGCTGGCCACGATCATCAGGTCCTCGTTGATCGGCTCGTCGGAGTAGCAGAGCGTGGCGGTCACCCGGCCCAGCTCGGCCCCGACCAGATCCGCGTGCAGACCGAGCCGCCGGTAGGCCGACAGCGCGTTCGGCGAGGCGTACGTCACGCGGCCCGCCCGGTCCAGCCGCAGCAGGCCGTCGCCGACGCGCGGGGAGCGGACCAGGATCGGCTCCTCGCCGGAGAACGGGAAGCGTCCCTCGGCCACCATCTGCGCCAGGTCGGAGGCGCTCTGCAGGTAAGTGAGCTCCAGGCGCGACGGGGTGCGCGCCGAGGACAGGTTCGTGGAGCGCTGGATCACCGCGAGGAAGCGGGCCTCGCCGACCGGGACCGCCCGCCGTACGGGGATGGTCTCCTCGCGGACGGGCACGCCCGTGGACCAGTCGGGGTCGCCTTCGCGGCAGATGCGCCGCTCGTTCCACGCCGTGTCGATCAGGTAGCGCTCGCCCTTGGCCGCGACGGTGCCGACGATGTCGTCGTGGTAGACGGTGGGCCCGGTGGTCGGGCGCATCTGCGCGATCGCGATCCAGCCGCCGCCCTCGCCCTGGAGCGGCGCCCACAGGATGAGGTCGGCGAACGACAGGTCGGCCAGCAACTGCCAGTCGGAGACCAGCGAGTGCAGCCAGTCGAGGTCCGCCGCATCGAGAGCGGTGTGGCGGACGACGAGGTCGCTGAGAGTCGGCACGAGTGCATCATGCGTGCTTTCCGCCGCAACAACCAAACCGGCGGCCCGGCCCGCCCCTCCCGCGGTCGTGCTCGTCAGACCGCGAACACCGATGAACACGGGCGTGTCGGCGTGCGGTCAACCGTCGATTTTCGGGAATCTCACACTGTGAAAACCGTCACACTGTTCCGTTCGGTCAACCCTCGGAGCGGGACCGTGCGGAGCGCAACGGAGGTGATCGACACGTTGATCGTCTTTGACTCAGCCTCGGCTACGGCCTCGGTTGCGGCCACGCCTGCCACTGTGTATATCCTTCACAATCAACCTGAGCTGCCCGATCCGGCATGTATCACGGCGGGCGAGCCCGGTCTGACGACGAGCGCGCCCCTGCCCGTGTCGTGCCGGTGGTTGACCGCTCGGGCCAATCTGAGTTCCGATGATCTCGCGGTGATCAGACACGCCCTCACCGCCGTGGCAGAAGTGAAGGTGAGAGCGTGACGGACGACGGCCCTCGCGTACCGAAGTACTACGACGTGAAACGGAGCCTGCTCGAGCTCACCAAGAGCCTGTCTCCCGGGACGGCGCTGCCTCCCGAGCGGGCGCTGGCCGTACGCTTCGAGACCTCGCGCACCACCGTCCGTCAGGCGCTGACCGAGCTGGTCGTCGAGGGGCGGCTGCTGCGCATCCAGGGCAAGGGCACCTTCGTGGCCCAGCCGAAGGTGGCGCAGGTGCTGCAGCTGACGTCCTACATCGGCGACCTGCGCACGGCCGGCCTGGAGCCCGACACCAAGATCCTGGAGATCGGCTACATCACCGCCGACGAGCCGCTCGCGCGGCGGCTGGCCATCAACCCGGGCGGGCGCGTCCTGCGCATCCACCGTCTGCGCCTGGCCAACGGGGAGCCGGTCTCGATAGACACCACTCACCTCTCGGCCCGCCGCTTCCCCAGGCTGCGGCGGGAGCTGGAGGTGCACGCGTCCCTGTACGAGACGCTGCACAACGCCTACAACGTCCGGCTCACCGACGCCGAGGAGATCATCGAGACCGTGCTCGCCACGCCCTATGACGCCAAGGCGCTCGGCGTGGACGTCGGGCTGCCGATGCTGCTCCTGACCCGGCACGCCTTCGACGCCGACGGCAACCCGGTCGAGTGGGCGCAGTCGCTCTATCGCGGCGACCGGTACAAGTTCGTCACGCGCCTGCGCCGCCCCTGAGACAGCCTCGTCAGCAGGCGGCCACCGGCAGATCGCAGACCTTCACCGTCATCCGCTCCGCCTGGGAGATGAGGCCCTTGAAGCGCTTGAGCGGCAGGCTCTTCGTCGCCCAGGCCGATCCGCCCACGACGTAGACGGTCGCGCCGTTTCGTACGACGACCGTCAGCTCACCGCTCTCGAAGAAGCTGCTGCCGGCCCGCAGAGCGTCGTCGCCCACCTTGAGGGGCTTGGTGTAGTAGTGGTGGCGGTCGGGACCCTTGCCGAAGTTCTCGCACCGGGACAGGTCCGCGCGCAGCCCCCGCATCGCCTTACGGGCGGCGGAGACGCTCTTGTAGACGACCAGCTGCTCGTACTTGAACGTGTCTTCCGAGCGGTAGTGGACAGACCTGGTCGCCAGGCGGTCGGTGGTCGAGGCCGTACGGCGCTCGCACGGGTTCAGCCGGAGCGGGAGGCTCTTCGACTCCGTGGTCTTGTAGGTCTCCCACTTCTTGGCCGGTGGGTGGGTCTCCAGGAAGAGCATCCCGTCCGGCAGGGCGCCCGCCCCCATCGACATCGCCGCGGCGACTGCCACGGCTACCCCGATCTGTAACATCTGGACCTCCAGCTCATGCGTCACCACAAGAGACGGCCCGCAATGCCGATTCGTTCAACTATTTCGGGACTTGCAGCCATTACCGGGTGATGATGCAGGCATGGCAAAGGCGATCGAACAACCCGTTCCCGGCGTCACGGTCGGGCACGCTCTCCTCGGCCGCTCCAAAGGCGCGGCCCAGCCGGTGGACAAGATCGTGCATGACGGCGACACGATCAACATCGCGGCCGACGGCAACTTCGGCGTGCGCCTGCTCGGCGTCGACGCCCCCGAGGTCAGCTTCGAGTTACCCCGCAACCCGAACTTCCCCGACTTCCCCAAGGGCTTCGTCTCCATCGACAAGCCCGCCTGGACGACCTTCCTCACCGACCCGTTCGAGAAGGGCTACCAGGAGCTCACGCTCCGCACGGCCCTGCGCAACAACCTGCTGGGCAGGCTGGGCCCGGCGGCCGCGCCCAACCACGCCGCCCACGCCGCCCCGGCCACCCAGGCGCTCAAGACCATGATGCAACTCGACATCACCGAGCAGGGCCTCACCGACGAGACGTTCAAGATCAGGCTGGCCTTCGCGTACGAGATCCTCGACCGGTACGGCAGGCTCCTCTGCTACGTCAACCGCGACCAGCGCGACAAACCCCGCCCCGATCCGTACAACGAGCGGCTGCTCGCGGCCGGGCACGTGATCCCCTACTTCATCTGGCCCAACGTCGACCCCTTCGTCCGCCAGGAAGGCCGGATCGCCGACGCGGTGCCGGCTCCGGGCAGCGCCAGGACGGTCGCCGAAGCGGGGGCGCTGGGCAGGGCCAGGCAGGCCGTACGGCGGGCCCGCGAGGCGGGGCTGGGCCTCTGGGACCACGCGAACCCGCTCGCCCTGCTGCCGTTCGAGCTGCGCTTCCTGGCCCAGCGCCGGGCGCCCGACCGCTACGTGCTCGACCTGTCGGACAACGCCAGGGAGTTGCTGCACCCGCAGAGCTACTTCCGCATCCCCGACCCCGAGGACCGGCTGTTCGTCAACGCCGAGCACGCCCCGCTGTTCCGGGAGAAGGGCTGGTCCGTCCCGCCACTGTGAGGGGGTGGGGCTAGCCCCACCCCACAGGCACACACCAAGCCCATGTCCCGCGGTCCCCGGAGGTCAATACCGTTGGTGCCATGAAAGTCCCCCGCCCGTGGTCGGCACGCGCCTGGCTCGACACGGCGCATGTCGTGATCGGGCTGCCAGTCGGCGTGATCCTCGCCGGGCTGACCCTCGTGTGCGCCGCGGTGCCGTCCCTGATGCGCCGCGGCCTGCCGCTCTTCACCCGGGTGCAGCGCTCCCGGTTCGAGGCGTTCCTCGGGGCGCACATCCAGCCGGTGCGCTCGCCGATCACCTGGCGCAGCCGCGTCACCTGGCGGCAGATCGGCTACCACCTGCTCTCGCCGCTGGTGGGGCTGGCCGGGACCGTCCTGGTGACGGCCGCGTGGGGGGCGGCCGGGGTGGGGCTGACGGCGTTCCTGGAGCCGATGCTGCAGAAGCGTCCGCTCGTGTTCGAGTTCAACCTGAGGGAACCGGGCGTGGTCTCCCTGTACATGGCGGTCGGGTTCGTCCTGCTGCTGGTGGCTCCGACACTGGCGCGGGGAATGGCGCGTCTGGACCTGTCGGTGGCGCGTACGCTGCTCGGCCCCAGCCGCCACGAGCTGGGGCAGCGGATCGAGACGCTGACCGAGAGCCGCGCCGGGGTGATCGACGCGGCCGACGCCGAGCGGCGGCGCATCGAGCGGGACCTGCATGACGGCGCCCAGCAGCGGCTGGTCTCGCTGGCCATGAACCTCGGGCTGGCCCGCGCCACGCTGACCGACCTGCCCGAGCCCGCCCGTGAGGCGATCGCGCAGGCGCACGAGGAGTCCAAGCAGGCGCTCAAAGAGCTGCGCGACTTCGTCCGTGGCCTGCACCCCGCCGTGCTCAACGACCAGGGCCTCGACGCGGCGCTCTCCGGCATCGCCGCGCGCGCCCCCATCCCGGTGCGGCTGCGCGTCGACATCGACCTGCGCGCTTCTCCTACCATCGAGGCGGTGGCGTTCTTCATCGTGTCCGAGGCCCTCACCAACATCGCCAAGCACGCGGCGGCCACCAAGGCCGAGGTGAGCGTGGTCCGCGAACGCGACCGGCTGTGCCTGCGCGTCTTCGACGACGGCTGCGGTGGCGCCCGGCTCGACGGCGGCACCGGGCTGCGCGGCCTCCTCCAGCGGATCGACTCGGTCGACGGGACGCTCCGCCTGTCCAGCCCGCTCGGCGGGCCGACCACGATCGAGGTGGACCTGCCGTGCGAGTAGTAGTTCTGGCGAAAGACCCCGTTGAGGTGGACCTGTCGTGCGAGTAGTGCTGGCGGAAGACTCCGTACTTCTGCGCGAAGGGCTCGTCCGGCTGCTCGACGCGGCCGGCATGCGGGTGGTGGCGGCCGTGGACGAGGCGGAGGGCCTGCTGCGCGCCGCTGAGGAGCACCTGCCCGACCTGGTGGTCACGGACGTACGGATGCCTCCCACGCACACGGACGAGGGCCTGCGCGCCGCCCTCGTGCTGCGCCGCGAGCATCCCGACATGCCGGTGCTGGTCCTGTCGCAGTACGTGGAGGAGCGCTACGCGGCCCGGCTGCTCGCCTCGGCCACCGGGGGCGTCGGCTACCTGCTCAAGGACAGGGTGGCCGACGTGACCGACTTCATCGACGCGCTGCGCCGGGTGGCGGCGGGCGGCACCGCGCTGGACCCGGAGGTCGTCGCCCAGCTGCTGCTGCGCGGGCACAGCGACCCGCTCGACCGGCTCACACCCAGGGAGGGCGAGGTGCTCAAGCTGATGGCCGAAGGCCGCTCCAACGCGGGCATCGGCCAGGCGCTGGTGCTGAGCGAGGGAGCGGTCGGCAAGCACATCGGCAACATCTTCACCAAGCTCGACCTGTCCCCGGCCGAGGGCGACCACCGCCGGGTCCTCGCCGTCCTGCAGTTCCTCAAGATCAGGAGTCTGCCATGAGGGCCCTGTGGCTCAGCGCGGGCGCCGTGGCGACCGTGTGCGCCTTGCTGATCAGCGGTACCGCGTTCTGGGATGGGTTCGCCCACGCCAGTCCACCGAGGGAGACGACCAGCAGGAGCATCTCGTTCAAGCTGTCACAGCTGAAGGTGATCGCGGGGCGCGGAAGCGTGAACGTCAGCATCCATCCCGGCGAGGCGGGCGAGCTGTTCCTCGAACGGTCACTGAGCTGGTCGAAGACGAAACCGACCGTCAAGGAGGACTGGGACGGCCGGACGCTGCGGCTCGATGCCTCTTGCCCAGGCACGGACGAGCGGCACGCGCCGGTCTGCGAGGTCGACTACGCGCTGTTCGTGCCGGTGGAGACCGATGTAGCGGCGGAGTCGGCCAACGGCATGCTGGCGGTCAACGGTCTCTTCGGCAATGTCCGGATGATCTCCGAGTCGGGTCCGCTGCGGGTGACCGAGACATCGGGCACCGTCTGGGCCAGGAGCGGTTCCGGCGATGTCACGGGTCGCAGGCTCACGGGCAGCGATGCCGACGTGGAGATCGGCTCGGGCCAGGTCGACCTGTCCTTCGAAAACGCTCCGACGAAGGTCCGCGCGGTCGTCAGAACCAGAGGCGATGTCATCGTGGCGGTCCCCGGCCTGTCCTACGACGTGGACGCGCGTGCCAAGAACGTCGACCTCGACATCATGAAGGAGCCCGCCTCGCCAAGGAAGATCACCGTACAGGCGCCGGCCGGCACGGCGAATGTCTGCTGCAGGTGAGGACCGGGAACCGGCCGCCATGGCCGCGTGACGACGCAACCGTTGACATCTGTTTACTCTGATGGCTCGTTGGTAGGTTCCCGGCATGGAGTCTGCGAAGCATGCCGGTGACGCCGCCGTCGCCGTGTCCAAGGCCTATGGTGTCGAGACCATGTTCACGCTGTCGGGAGGGCACGTCTTCCCGCTCTACGACGGCGCCGTGCACGAGGGCATGCGGATCCTCGACGTACGCCACGAACAGAGCGCCGTGTTCGCCGCGGAGGCCACGGCCCGGCTGACCAGGAAACCCGGGCTGGCCGTCCTCACGGCGGGGCCCGGGATCACCAACGGGATCAGCGGCGTCGCGACCGCGCACTTCAACGGCTCCCCCGTGGTCGTCATGGGCGGGCGGGCCCCGCGCTCACGCTGGGGCAGCGGGGCCCTGCAGGAGATGGACCACCCGCCGCTGCTCGGGCCGATCACCAAGCTGTCCTTCACCGCGACCGGAGCCGACTCCATCGGCCAGGACGTCGAGGCGGCCTTCCGCACGGCCGTCGCGCCGCACCGCGGGCCGGTCTTCCTCGACTTCTACATGGACGACCTGTTCGCGCCGTCGCCGGCGCACCTGGTCGAGACGCAGAGCCCGTCGCCCCTCGAGCCCGACCCCGAGTCCCTGGCCACCATCGCCAGGCTGCTCAGCGAGGCCGAGCGCCCGGTGCTGGTCTACGGGTCCGACGTGTGGATGGACCGGGCCGAGGAGGCCGCACGCGACTTCGCCGAGAACTGGCGGCTGCCGGTCATCCCCAACGGCCAGGGCCGCGGCATCCTGCCCGCCGGCCACGAGCTCCTCGTCACCCGCGCCCGCGGCCTCGCCTTCGCCAAGGCCGACCTGGTCATCGTGGTCGGCACCCCGCTCGACTTCCGGCTCGGCTACGGCTGGTTCGGCGGCAAGCAGGGCGCGCCGCCGGCCAGGGTCGTGCACATCGTCGACACGCCGTCGCAGCTGGCCACGCACACCCAGCCCGCCGCGTCCGCCGCCGGCGACCTGTCCGTCGTGCTCTGGAGCCTCGGCACCGCCTGCGGCGACGCCGGCCTGAAGCCCACGGCCTACTCCGGCTGGGTGTCGCAGCTGTCGGAGGCCGCCGCCGCGGCGATCGCCGACGACGCCGCCCTGCTCACGGCCGACTCCGACCCGATCCACCCCATGCGCATCTACGGCGAGCTGGGCAAGGTGCTCGACGACGACGCCGTGGTGATCGGCGACGGCGGCGACTTCGTCTCCTACGCGGGCAAGTACGTCGAGCCCAAGCAGCCCGGCAACTGGCTCGACCCGGGCCCCTACGGCTGCCTCGGCACCGGCCTCGGCTACTCCATCGCCGCCCGGCTGGCCCGGCCGTCCTCGCAGGTGGTGCTGCTGCTGGGCGACGGCGCGGCCGGGTTCTCGCTCATGGACGTCGACTCCCTCGTACGGCACAACCTGCCGGTGGTCATGATCTGCGGCAACAACGGCATCTGGGGCCTGGAGAAGCACCCGATGCAGATGCTCTACGGCTACGACGTGGCCGCCGAGCTGCAGCCGCAGTGCCGTTACGACCAGGTGGTGACGGCGCTGGGCGGCGGCGGCGAGCTGGTCACCCGGCCGTCGGAGATCGGTCCCGCGCTACGTCGCGCGTTCGACTCCGGCGTGCCGTACATGGTGAACATCGCCACCGACCCCCAGATCGCCTACCCGCGCACCACAACGGGAATCTGACCTGACCGCCCACTTTCGCACCACTACGGGAAGCCGACCTGACCGCCTACCCCCGTCGCACCACGACGGGGGATCTGAGTTACCTGGCCCCGGGCGTCGGCGTCGGCGTCGGGGTGGGTGACGGGCAGGGGCCGCCGTCGATGACGACGATCTTGACCGGTTTGTTCACCTCTAGCCACGTGCCGCCGTTGGGGAAGGTCTGACCGACCCGGCCGCAGGCGGTGCCCTGCTCGGTAGTGGTCTGGTCGATCTCCCTGGTGTCGAAGCCCGCAGCGTGGATCCGCTTGACGGCCTCCGCGTACGGCAACTCGACCACGGAGGGGACCTGCTTCTTCGTGACCGTCGCGCTCGGCGTCGGCGAGCTGCTGGGGGTCTTGGTCGGGGTCTTCCTTTCCGTCGGATCCGGGGTTGGTGACGCCTTCTCCGTCTCCGTCGGCTCCGCGGCCGTCCGAGTGGGCGTCGGCTCCTGCGTGGGCGGCTTGGTCGTCTTGGTGCGCTTGGGCTTCGGCGACGGAGGGGTCGGATCGGGAGTGGGCTCGGAGTTCGCCCTCGACGTGGTGACGGTCGGCTCGGGTGCGAGCTGGCTCGACATGTTCGTCAGCGCGACGGCACCGGCGCCCGCCCCGAGGACGACCGCGGCCGCGATCCCGGCGACGAGGGCACCCCTGCGGGGCGCCTTGGCACCGGCGCGACGGGCGCCCTGCCGCGGCCCGGCCAATGTCTGCGCCTCAGACGTCCCAGCCTGATGGGACCCGGTCTGGTGCGGCCCAGCCTGGTACGACCCCGTCTGGGGCGGCCCACCGGCCTGATAGGACCCCGTCTGATGGGGTGCTCCCTGATAGGACCCCGTCTGGTAAGGGCCCGCCTGGTGGGATCCGGTCGGGTGGGGACCTGACTGACGGGACCCGGTCTGGTACGCCTCCATCGGCGCGGCCATGGTGGCACCCGTCACCGGCGGCGCGGGCTCTGGAGGGGGTGTCTCGCCGGCCGCGATCTTGCGGGCCGTCTCACTCATCGCTCTGGCCGTCGGGTAACGGGCGAGCGGATCCTTCGACAGTGCGCGCTCCACGAGCGCGCGGGCGGGCGGGGGGATCTCGGCGGGCAGCGGCGGAGGCGCCTCGCGGATGTGCTTGAGCGCGATCGTGACCGCGCTCTCGCCGTCGAACGGCCGCTGCCCCACCAGGCATTCGTAGGCCACCACGCCCAGCGCGTAGATGTCCACCGCGGGCGTCACCGGCGCGCCCTCGGCCTGCTCGGGCGCGCAGTAGGCGGCGGTGCCGAGCACCATGCCCGCGTCCGTGAGCCGGCTGGCCACGTCGGAACGGGCGATGCCGAAGTCGGTCAGCACGAGCGTGCCGTCGCGCTGGACCAGCAGGTTGCCCGGCTTCACATCACGGTGCACGATCCCCTGTTGGTGCACCGCCTGCAGCGCCGAGGCGGCCTGCGCGATCAGCTCCATCGCGGGCTGGGGCGGGATCCGGCCCAGTCGCATCAGCAGCTTGTCGAGCGGCTCCCCGTCGACGAACTTCATCACCAGATAGACGGTGTCCCCGCTCACACCGTAGTCGTAGACGTCGACGACACCCGGATGGTTGATCGTCGCCATCGCCCTGGCCTCGGCCTGGAAACGCGCGACGAACCCGGGATCGTCCATGCGGCCGGGCAGCAGCACCTTGACCGCGACGGTGCGCGCCAGCACGATGTCCTCGCCCCGCCACACCTCGCCCATGCCGCCGGCGCCGATGCGGGTGTCCAGGCGATAGCGCCCCGCCAGCGTCGTTCCTTGGGCTACCATGACTCCCCCGTTACCCCTTTACCTCTATAACCTCTCCCACCCCAAGGATCTCCAACAAAGCGAAGTTGTGTCGCGGTGAGGTAACACAGAGGTCACGGAACTTCGAGAGTGTACGACTCACGAGTCCCACATGCCACTTAAATGCCGTAAGCCCTACAAACCCTATCCTGCGGCCTTCTGACCGCACTTGTCCGCGTTTCCGGGAGATCAGGGCCCTTGACAGCGGGCCGCGGTGATGATCGCAGTACGCTGGCGGTATGACGCTCGCTCCGGGTCTCCGCTCCCAGCTGCTCATCATGGTCGAGAGGTCCGACACCGCTGAGAAAATCGGCAGCGGCGACGTCCCGGTGCTCGCCACTCCGCGGCTGCTCGCGCTGGCCGAGAGGGCGACGGTCGAGGCAGTGCACGCGCATCTCGCGCCCGGTGAGACGACCGTCGGCACCCGCGTCGAGCTGGAGCACCTGGCCCCGAGCCCGCTGGGCACACACGTACAGATCACCACCGAACTCACCGAGGTCGACGGCCGGCGGCTGGTCTTCGGCTTCGAGGCCCGCGACAAGCGGAGCGTCGTCGGCCGGGGCACGATCGAGCGAGTGGTGGTCGATCGCGCCAAGTTCCTCGACCGCGCCGCCCGCTGAGGTCCGCGGACCGGCGGCTATTCGATGACGGCGATCAGGTCGCCCTCCTGGATCACGTCGCCCTCGCTGACCTTGAGCTGCGCGACGACGCCCTCGTCCTCGGCCAGGACGGGGATCTCCATCTTCATCGACTCGAGGATGACCAGCGTGTCGCCCTCGGAGACGGTGTCGCCCTCCTGGACGACGACCTTCCAGACGTTCGCCACCATCTCCGCGCGTACCTCAGCCACCGCGACTCCCCTCTTCCAATGAGCTAACAATGTCATGTGCGCTATGCGCGCATCCGCCCGATCAAACCGGTGTCATAGTCGCCGCTGACGAACTCGGCGTTGTCCAGCAGCTCCGCGCAGAACGGCAGGTTGTTCTTGGGCCCTTCGACGACGAATCCCGAGACGGCCTCGCGACCGGCCCGCAGCGCCTCGGCCCGGGTCGCACCGAAGACGCAGAGCTTGGCCATGAGGGGATCGTAGAACGGCGTGACCGTGTTGCCCTCCTCGTAGCCGGAGTCCACCCGAATGCCCTCGCCGACCGGCTCCCGCCAGGCGGAGATCTTGCCCGGCCCCGGGAAGAACCTCTTGGGATCCTCGGCGTACACGCGGAACTCGATGGCGTGGCCACCGGTCTCCGGCTTCACCTCGGGACTCTCGCCCGCGGCCACCCGGAGCTGCAGCTCGACCAGGTCCAGCCCGGTGACCAGCTCGGTGACGGGGTGCTCCACCTGGAGCCTGGTGTTCATCTCCAGGAAGACGAAGTCCTGCTCGTCGGCGTCGACCAGGCACTCCACGGTGCCCGCGCCCAGGTAGCCGACGGCCTCGCCGGCCCGCACGGCGGCGGCCAGCATACGCTCGCGCAGCTCGGGCGTGATGCCGGGCGACGGCGACTCCTCGACCACCTTCTGGTGACGACGCTGCACGGAACAGTCGCGCTCGCCCAGGGCCACGACGGTGCCGCCGGGCAGGCCGAGGATCTGCACCTCGACGTGGCGGGCCCGCTCGATATAGCGCTCCAGCAGGATGGCGGGCCCGTCGAGAACATCACCCGCGGCGAACCTCGCCGCCGCCCGCACGGCCTGCTCGAACGCCTTGGCCAGTCCTTCGTCGTCGTGGGCGACGCTCATCCCGATGCCGCCGCCCCCGCCCGCGGTCTTGACCATGACCGGGTAGCCGATCCGGCCCGCCGCCCGCAGCGCCAGCTCCAGATCGGTGACGGGCTCCCGGGTGCCGGCCGCCACGGGCACGCCCGCGTCCTCCATCAGGTTGCGGGCATTGATCTTGTCGCCCATCTTGTCGATGGACTCGGGAGCCGGGCCGATCCACACCATCCCGGCGTCGATCACCGCCCTGGCGAACGCCGCGTTCTCCGCGAGAAACCCGTAGCCCGGATGAACCGCCCGTGCCCCGGTGGCCCGCGCCGCCTCCAGCACCTTCCCGGCATCGAGATAGCTCAGCTGAGGGTTGGCCGGCCCGATCAGCACGGCCTCGTCCGCCTCGCGCACGAACGGCAGATCCGCGTCGGCCTCGGAGTAGACGGCGATGGCCCGCAACCCCAGCCGCTTGACCGTGCGGATGACCCGCCGGGCGATCTCCCCTCGATTGGCGACCAGAACGGCCCCAAGCGTCTCAGTAAGCACCCGCCCAATCTACGGCCGTTGGGCGCGAGGTCCCGTTCCCGCTAAACCACTGATCGCCGGGACGTCTTCTGTAGAAACCCCACAAACGCCATGTAAATAAACCTACTGCGGTCACCGCCCACAGAGGGGTCACAGCTTGTGGACCGCCAGCCGGTCCACAACCCGGGTCATCGCCTCGATCGCCGCCGGATCATACGCGGTCCCCACCGCCAGCCGCAGCCGCTCCAGCGCCGCCCCCGCCCGATCCCGATCAGCCGACCCGCCGACCAGGTCGTCGTAGGCGTTGGCCGCCTTGATGATCCGGCTGGACAGCGGTGGGTCCTCGGCGATCTGGTCGCATTGGCGGCGTACCAGCTCGGCCACCCGGTCCAGCACCCCCGTCTGCCTGATCACCTCGGCCCCCAGCTCGGCGATGCGGCGGGCCTGCGTGGGATCGGCGAGCACGGTCGCGCCGCCCGGGATGGGGTCGCTCAGGGACAGCTGGCCGATGTCGTGCATGAGGGCGGCGTACTCGAGCTCCAGCAGCTCCGGCTCCGCCATGCCCAGCTCGCGGCCGACCGCCACGGCCAGGCGGCTCACCCGGCGCGAGTGACCGGGCTCGACGTAGCCGCCGACCTCCGTGACCCGGGACAGGGCCCGTACGGTCTGCAGGTAGGTGGCGCGGATCCCGGCGTACTTGCGGAAGGCCACCTGAGTGACCAGCAGCGGAGCGGCGAAGACCAGCAGCGCCACCAGGTCCATGCTGTGGGTGGCCAGCGCGAGCAGCACGCCGGAGGCGGCCACGGCGGCTCCGAGGGGGAAGGCCATGTTGAGCTCGTCGCGTACGGCCACCTTGAAGGCGGTGCGCACCTGCTCGGCCCTGAGCAGGGCCGCGATCAGCACGTCGATCAGCAGGGTGAGCGTGATGAGCGTGACCATGACGCCGAGCGCGGGCCACCACGTCGGCGGGTCCTGCCGGGTGAGCTGGAAGAGCGGGTCGGCCAGCGGCCGGAAGGCGAAGGCGAGCAGCGCGCCGGTCAGCAGGCGGCGCGCCATGGCGTCGAGGCGCGGCGGGCGGCCGACCGCCAGGTGCGGCAGCGCGCCCGCGATCATGCCCACCGCGATCACGGCCACCACCTGGAGCGCCGTGTGGCGCAGCGGGTTGTCGCTGAGGTCGAGCAGCAGCGTGTAGCCGAGCGCGGCGGCGGCGCCGATGGGCGCGACCTCCCGGTTGCCCGGCATGGTGAGCCTGGCCAGCTCGCCGACCGCGATCAGCGCGCCGAAGCCGATCGCGATCTCGGGCCGGTCGAGCCCCACGGCGGAGGTGTGCGCGACGCCGGCCACCGCGACCAGCCCCGCCCCGCAGATGAGCAGCAGCTGCCCGGAGTCCAGGCTTTGGAAGGCACGCGTCAAGGCCCGCTCACCACTTCGATCGGCCTGGTCGGGTCGTCATGATCCTTGATCGGGGTCTCGGTCGCCTCGGGCGGCGGCGACTCGACGCGGCGGGGCGGCTGCCATGGCTCGCGTTCGAGCGCTCTGGCGAAGGCCGCCACCATGACCGGGTCGAACTGGCGGCCCGCGTTCTTGCGCAGCTCGTCGACGGCCACCTCGACCGAGCGGGCGTGGCGGTAGGAGCGGTCGGACGTCATCGAGTCGAACGCGTCGGCCACGGCGATGATCCGGGCGAACTCCGGTATCTCGTCGGCCGCGAGCCCCATCGGGTAGCCCTTGCCGTCGTGGCGTTCGTGGTGGTGCATGATCCCGGCGTAGGCCTCGTCGAGGAAGTCGATCCCCCGGACGATCTCCAGCCCGCGCATCGGGTGGAGCTGGATCGCGGCGAACTCCTCCTCGGTCAGCGGCCCCTCCTTCTGCAGCACCTTGGTCGGCACGCCGAGCTTGCCCACGTCGTGCAGCATGCCCGCGTAACGGATGGCGCGCAGCCGCTCCAGGCCCATGCCGATCTCCTGGGCGATCATCGAGGAGGCCAGCGAGACGCGGGTGCAGTGGCCCCTGGTGTAGTAGTCCTTCGTCTCGACCGCCTGGCACAGCGCGGCGATCGTGGCGTCGTAGGAGCGTTGCTGCGCGTGATATTGGCCGAACGCCCAGCGGGCGACGAACAGCGGCAGCAGCACCAACACCGCCGAGATCGACTGCACGGTCGCCCAGAGCCCGGCCACCAGCAGCCCGAACGTGCCGTAACCCAGGTAGGACAGCAGGAACTGGACCATGCCTCGCAGCGGCACCTCCATGGCCCGCACCCGGGTCGCCAGCCGGATCATGGTCAGCGTGAGCACGATGTTGAGCGGCACGAACACGCCCGTGGCCGCGGCGTAGGGGCCGATGAGGTCGTCGAAGGCGTTGACCCCCGGCACCCCGGAGGCGCCGCCCAGACCCTGGTAGATCCAGCCGGCCGCGTAGCCGCAGATCGCGAACTGCGCCCCGTTGAACAGCCGCTTGATCAACGGCAGCCCCGGACGCACGCTGAAGACCGCCGTGAACCCCACCAGAGCGGCCCCTTCCGGACCGATCAGGACCACGGCGGCCAGGGCGGCGGAGAAGCTCACGGACACCGCGAACTGCTCCACGTTCAGCAACGTCGGCATCGACTCGCAGACCAGGAACAGCAGCGCGAGCACCAGCAGGATGCCCAGATCGCCGGGTGCCACCAGGCGCCCGGAGGTGATCACGCTATGTCCGAGGAGGATGGTCGCCGCGCCGATGACGGCGATGAGATAGACCTTCGCAGGCCACGGCAGATCACGCATTGCGGCCCCCAAGGGTGCTCAGGTCCAGGACACCCCGTGAGGCAGGGCCCCGCCCGCGCTCATCAGCAGTGTCATCACAGGGGTGATCAGCACCGCGGCCGCGATCAGCCGGGCGATCATAGCCTTCAGCATGTGCTCGCCTCCACGTCGACTCGGTACGCCGACTCCTGGGGGTCACGCTACAGAAGGCCCGGTCTGTGCAGGGCCAGAGTCGAGAATCGCAAGCAAAGCGTAATCAATCCACTACCTTGGGCGACGGGCGGCCCACGCGACCGTGTTCTTCAGGCCGGTCGCCAGGTCGGTGCGCGGCTGCCAGCCGAGCCCCTCATAGGCCGGCACCGGATCGACCGCCATGGCCGGCAGGTCGCCCACCCGCGGCGGCGCGAACCCCGGCTTGTCCTGCGCGTCGGCCGCGTCGGCGATCAGCGCGTGCAGCCTGCGGTCGGTGGTCTGGATGCCGGTGCCGAGGTTGAACCTGCGCCCGTTGCCGTCGGCTCCACAGGCCCGGACGAAGCCGTCGACCACGTCCTCGACGTAGATGTAGTCGCGGGTCTGCGTGCCGTCGCCGTAGAGCACCGTGGGCGTGCCACTGAGCAGGCCGTCGGTGAAGATGGCCACCACTCCGGCCTCGCCTTCTGGCGACTGGCGCGGGCCGTAGACGTTGGACAGCACGAGCGTGGTGTATTCGATGCCGTAGAGCGCCTTGAAGGTGGCGAGGTAGGTCTCGCCGCTCAGCTTGGAGGCGGCGTACGGCGAGCGCGGGTCGGTGGCGGCGTCACCGGGCACCGGGATCGTCGCGGGCCGGCCGTAGACCGCGACGGAGGAGGCGAAGACCACCTTGCGGGTGCTGGCCGCCTGCGCGGCGGTCAGGACCGCCGCGGTGCCCTGGACGTTCACACTGGCGTCGTGGACCGGGTCGGCGACGCTCTTACGCACGCTGATCTGCGCGGCGAGATGGCAGATGACCTCGGGCCGCAGCTCGGCGGCCAGCTCGATCATGGCCGGATCGCGGACGTCGACCTCGTGCAGGCGGAAGCGGCCATGCGTGGCCGCGTCGGCCAGATTGCCCCGGCAGCCGGAGGAGAAGTCGTCGACGACCGCGACGTCATGCCCATCCGCCAGCAGACGATCGACGAGATTCGACCCGATGAACCCGGCACCCCCGGTGACAAGCACGCGCATGGGGGAATCCTAGTCGGACAGCTCCGACCTCACCTGCGCGATGCGGGCCAGCACTTTGGAGCGCAGGTCTCCGGGGACCGGGTCACAGCCGCAGTGTTTGGCCACGAGCGCCTTGATCGCCTTGTCGAGGTCATATTCCTTCAGGCACGGGCTGCACTCTTCGAGGTGCACGCGGATGTCGACCACGTCGCCCTCGGTCAGCTCGCCGTCGAGATAGGAGTAGACCTTGTCGAGTACTTCCCGACAGTCGGTGTCATGCGGGTTGCCACAGCTCATTTCGATCCCTCCGCCGGGACCAGGCCGCGCTCGCGGGCGTAGTCCTCGAGAAGTCCGCGGAGCTGCCTGCGACCGCGGTGCAGCCTGGACATCACGGTGCCGATCGGGGTCCCCATGATGTCGGCGATCTCCTTGTACGGGAAGCCCTCGACGTCGGCCAGATAGACCGCGATCCGGAACTCCTCGGGCAGGACCGCCAGGGCCTGCTTGATATCACCGTCGGGCAGATGCTCGAGCGCCTCGACCTCGGCCGACTTCAGGCCGCTCGAGGTGTGCGACTCAGCGCGGGCGAGCTGCCAGTCCTCGATCTCCTCGGTGCCCGACTGCTTGGGCTCGCGCTGCTTCTTGCGATAGCTGTTGATGAAGGTGTTGGTCAGGATCCGGTAGAGCCACGCCTTGAGGTTCGTACCTTCCTGGAACTGGTGGAACGAGGCGAACGCCTTGGCGAAGGTCTCCTGAAGCAGGTCCTCCGCGTCCGCTGGGTTCCGGGTCATCCGGAGCGCCGCGGAGTAGAGCTGCTCGAGGTAAGGCATGGCTTCGCGCTCGAACCGCTCACTTCGCTGTTCCAGAGTCTCCGCGCCTGTCGCGGGCACCGGACCCACCCCCCTAAGATCACCGGTGGCCGGCTGTTGCGGTACACCGTACTCAGGGGAGAATACCCGCTCGTCACGGACCGGTCCGTCACTGGGGAGGGGTTCGAGCAATGTGAGCATGCACGTCGCAACACGCCCGCGCCCTCGTCTGTTCCCGCAAGATAGAAGGTGACGAACGACCCGGTGCGGGGAAAACCATACGTACCGGCTGGTAGCCATTTTCCCGGAACCCAGGAGTCGCGTGTGCTGCCCATTCCGGCCGAGGAACTGAACGGCTCAGGGACGCTCGGGCCGTACTGGACCTTCTACCGCGCCGTTGTCGCCGAGCAGCTGACCCGGTGGCTCCCCGCCCAACCCTCCGTCGTCCTCGACCTGTCAGGCGGCCGCGGACGCTGGTCCGGGCAGGCCGCCAGAGCCGGGCACCGGGTGATCGAGCTGCTCGACTTCCGCCGCTCCACCTCATTGTCCATGAGCTCTCAGTCGTTGAGCTCTCAGTCCGTGAACTCTCCGTCAGTGGGCTCTCCCTTGGCACCCGACCCGGAGGCGCGGCTGCGCGACGCCGGGCGCGTCCGCCACGTACGCGCCGACGACCTGGCCTTCCTCCCCGACGAGAGCGTGGACGCGGTCCTCGCCGAGGAACGCGCCATGTCGATCGAGCTCATGGCCGAGTCGGCGATGAGCGACGTGTTCCGGGTGCTGCGGCCCGGCGGCCGGGCGCTGATCTGCGTCGACTCCCTGGTGCTGGGCATGGCGATCCTCGCCGAGCAGGAGCAGTGGCAGCACCTGCGGCAGACGGGCGAGGTCATGCTGGTGCCGTGGCCCGACGGCAGCATCACCCGCTGCTTCAGCAGCGCGCAGCTGCGCGAACTGCTGACCGGCGCCGGTCTGGAGGTGGAGTGGGTACGCCCGCGCACCGTGCTGTCGCCCTCCACCGTCGACCACGTGCTGGGCTCCGACGCCAGGTCGCTGGCCTGGCTGGTGCGCACCGAGCTCGACGCGCACCCGGACGACGACGACACGGTCGGCATCCACCTCGTGGCCAGCGTCCGCAAGACCTAGCCCGCCTTTCGTCGGCGGTACCGCCGAC